>NZ_CM178727.1:3917500-4258516 GCF_058680955.1 Caulobacter sp. FV2ye17ST | reverse complement strand
CATCCTTCTCGGCCTTTTCGGCCTCGACCAGACCCTTGATCTTGTGACGGACACTGGCGGCCGAATGGGCTTCGCCGCCCTCGGACGACTGGATGGCCGAGGTGAAGAAGAACTTCAGCTCGAACACGCCGCGCGGGGTGGCGATGTACTTGTTGGAGGTGACCCGGCTGACGGTGCTCTCGTGCATGCCGATGGCGTCAGCGACGGTTTTCAGGTTGAGCGGACGCAGGTGCTCGACGCCGAAGGCCAGGAAGCCGTCCTGCTGTCGCACGATCTCGCTGGAGACCTTGAGGATGGTCTTGGCGCGCTGGTCCAGGCTCTTCACCAGCCAGTTGGCGGTGGCCATGCAGTCGGAGACGAAGGTCTTTTCCTGATCGGTGCGCGCGCCCTTGGACACCCGGGCGTGATAGCGCTGGTCGACCAGCACCCGGGGCAGGGTGTCGGTATTGAGCTCGACATGCCACATGCCGCCCAGGCCCTCGCGGACATGGACATCGGGCACCAGGGTCTCGGCGGTCTCGCTCGCATAGGCCGCGCCCGGACGCGGGGTCAGGGCGCGGATCTCGGCGATCATCTCGCGCAGATCCTCATCATCGACGCCGCACACCTTGCGCAGGCCGTTCATGTCGCGGCGGGCCAGCATGTCCAGATTGTCGAGCAGAGCCGCCATGGCGGGGTCGTAGCGGTTCTGGTCCTTGAGCTGCAGGGCCAGACATTCGCGCACGTCGCGAGCGCAGACCCCGGTGGGCTCGAAGCCCTGGAGCACGGTCAGGACGCGCTCGACCAGCGCCTCGGCGCAGCCCAGGCGCTCGGCCGTCTCGGCCAGGTCCAGGCGCAGATAGCCGCCCTCGTCGACACCATCGATCAGGACATTGGCCACCAGCTGCTCGGCCGCCGACAGGCCCGACTGGGCCAGTTGGCCCTGCAGGTGCTCCGACAGGGTGGGAACGGCAGTCAGGGCGCCTTCATAGTCGCCGTCATGCTCGAAAGAGCCGCCACCGCCGGCGCGCGACCAGTCGATCTGGCCGCCGGCCTCCTGGGCCTGCTCGCCATCACCCGAGGCGCGCTCGCCGGGGGAGACGTCGTCGGGCGTGGCGTCCATCTCCGAATTGGCCGAGCCTTCGGCCACGATATCGACGCCAAGGTCGCTGGTCGCAGGCTCGCGTTCGACCTCGGGCGCCGCTTCGCTTTCGCCCTCATCGCGCTGCAGGAGCGGATTGCGCTCCAGCTCGGCCTCGACGAAGGCGTCGAGCTCGATGTTCGACAGCTGCAGCAGCTTGATCGCCTGCTGCAGTTGCGGCGTGATGACGAGACCCTGGCCTTGCCGGAGCTCCAGTCGATGGCCGAGAGCCAATGCGCCCTCCTGGGCAAATCGAATTACGTTTCGATCCCCATTGAAGGGCAACTAGGTTAACGGGGCGCCAACGCCTGCAATATCCGGGCCGGTGCGACCTTCAGTCCCGCCGTCGGACAATGAAAATCCCGCGAAGCCGGAGGGCCGCGCGGGATAAGTCATTCTGCGATATGGATTATTTCCTAGACGCGCTCGGCGAAATGATCGCCCAGATAAACGCGGCGGACTTCCGGATCCTCGATGATTTCCTTTGGGGAACCCTCGAACAGCACCTCGCCGGCGTGAATGATTGACGCGCGATCGATGATATCCAGCGTCTCGCGGACATTGTGGTCGGTGATCAGAATGCCGATCCCGCGCTTCTTCAGATAGCCGATGACCTCGCGGATATCGGCGATGGCCAGAGGATCGATACCGGCGAAGGGTTCGTCCAGCAGCATGAAGGACGGCTCGCTGGCCAGGGCCCGGGCGATTTCCACGCGCCGGCGCTCGCCGCCCGACAGGGCCACGGCCGGGGACTTGCGGATATGGGTGATCCGCAGTTCCTCGAGAATGTTGGTCACGGTCTCGGCGGCGGCGCGCTGGTTCTTCTCGCGCATCTCGACCACGGCCATGACGTTCTGCTCGACCGTCATGCCCCGGAAGATCGAGGCTTCCTGCGGCAGATAGCCGACACCCAGGCGCGCGCGCTGGAACATCGGCTGGGCGGTGATGTCCTCGCCGTCCAGATAGATCGAGCCGTAGTCGGCGGCGATCAGGCCGGTGATCATGTAGAAGCAGGTGGTCTTGCCCGCGCCGTTGGGACCCAGCAGGCCGGCGACCTCGCCGCGCTTCAGGCGCAGGGAGACGCTCTTGACCACCGGGCGGTCGCCGAACGACTTGCCGACAGCGTCGACAAACAGACCGTCGGCTTCGGGGCGATTGGAACCGCCGAGGGGCGTCATCTTCATTCGGGCGAGCCTAGCGGTTGGCCGGAGCCGGGGTCTGGGACTTTTCGGGATAGATCACCGAGCGCACGCGCCCGGTCTTGCCCCGGCCCTTGACGTTGGATTCCAGCTTCACGTCGTTGGTCTTGGTGTTGACCGTCATGCGGTCGCCGCGCGCCACGTCCTGGCCGCGCACGACGATGACATTGCCGGTGATCACGATGGTGTCGTTGGAATAGGTGAACACGGCGCGGTCGCCCCGGACCGTCTGGTCCTGGTTGACGAAATAGACATCGCCTTCGGCTTCCACGTGGTCGACATCGCCGCAGGCGTTCGAACCGGCCTGGGCCCCGGGCTTGCGGGTGGAGTAGGCGTTGACCACGCTGGCCCGCAGCCGGCTCTTGTCCTGCAGCATCTCGACATTGCCGCGGAAGATCGTGCGGCACTGGCTGTTGATGTTCTCCTGCTCGTCCGCGGAAATATCCACGGGCGCGCTGGAGTCGTTGATGCTCTGGGCGAAGGCCGAGCCGCTCGCCAGGATCAGTGCGGTCGCCGCCGCCGCTGCCATCCAACGCTGGATCAAGTCAGAGTCCTTATCTTCGAAGCACGGCCATGCCGCGCGCCTCTACTTACTTCCGTTCGAGCCGGGTGCGAACCCCACCCCTGAAAACGACCCGGTCGCCCTTGTCATATACGGTGTAGGCGTTGGATTTCACCTGCCCCGTCGGACCTTCACCCAGCATGGCCGTCTCGCCGCTGATATTTCCGGTCTTGGTGTCGACCACCGCCTCTTCCGAAGCGAAGCGATAGCCGCCCCCGTCATCGATGCGAACATCCCCCTTGAGGGAGAGTTTCATCGTGTCTTCGCGATAGATTCCCGTCTTGGCCGTCACCCGGCTGGGCTGGGGCTCGTCGAAGCCCAGGGTCAGGGTCGGGGAATCCAGACGCACGTTCTTCATGTCGTTATCGTCGCGCAAAGCTGAACGCGCGGTGATCATGAAACTGCGGCCGTCGCCGGACTGGCCATAGAAGCGCGGGGCGATCATGCGGATCTGGGTCTTGGCCTCGGCGGGCGGGCGGGCCGCAGCGCGCATCGAGCGCCAGGCGACCTGGCCGCCCACGCCGATCAGGATCACGGCGATCGTAGCCGGCAGCACCACGCGCATCAGCCGCACCCGGCGCGAGCGCCGGCGCCACCGCCCCAGATCCCGGGCGATCGACCGTCCCGTCATGGTCGCGGCCGCCGTCATCCCTAGGTGTGCGCGAAGATGTCGACGTCTTCCCAGCCGGCCAGGTCGAGGGCGGCGCGGTGGGGCAGGAAGTCGAAGCAGGCCTGGGCCAGCGTCATGCGGCCCTCGCGAACCAGCATGGCGTTGAGCTTGTCGCGCAGACCATGCAGGTGCAGCACGTCGGACGCTGCATAGGCGACCTGTTCGGGGCTGAGCGTCGCCGCGCCCCAGTCCGAGCTTTGCTGGGCCTTGGACAGCTCCACGGCCATCAGCTCGCGCGTCACGTCCTTGAGGCCGTGGCGGTCGGTATAGGTGCGGGCCAGCTTGGAGGCGATCTTGGTGCAGTAGACGGGCGCGGTCATCACGCCCAGATGCAGCAGGAACATGGCGATATCGAAGCGGCCGAAGTGGAAAAGCTTCAGGATCTTCGGATCGGTCAGCAGGCGCTTCAGATTGGGCGCGTCATAGGTGGCGCGATCCAGCTGCACCAGGTGGGCGTCACCGTCGCCGCTCGACAGCTGCACGACGCAAAGCGGGTCGCGGCCCAGGCGCAGGCCCATGGTTTCCGAATCGATCGCGACCGCGGTGGCGCCGACAAAGGCGCCGTCGGGCAGGTCGCCCACATGAACAAAATTGGCCAAGGTTTCAGAGCTCTCCGGCGACACGCCTGAACGACAGACGTCGCCGAGGCTCGCGCGCCCGAACAGGCGCGCGCGACACTATAATCACGATGAAAGAGATATCTATTCGCTAGGATCTATCGGCGCCACCCCGACCTTCTTTCGAAGGTTGGTAGGGGGTGGTGCCCAGGAGAGGACTCGAACCTCCACGACCTTTCAGTCACTGGCACCTGAAGCCAGCGCGTCTACCAATTCCGCCACCTGGGCCCGCAGAGCGATCCGTGGATCGCCGCGAGGCCGGGACGTTTAGGGAAAGCTTTTGGCCCCGTCAATCGCCAAATCGCGCATTTCGTTGCGAAGCCCCTCGCGGTCGTCTATCCCCCGCGTCATCGCAAGCGACGGGGATTGAAGATGCAAGGTCTGGTCACAGTGTTCGGCGGCTCCGGCTTCGTCGGCAGCCAGGTCGTGCGGCAGCTCGCCAAAGCGGGCCACCGCGTTCGCGTGGCGGTGCGCCAGCCCCACCTGGCTTACAAGATGCGCATGCTGGGCGATGTCGGCCAGATCGAGGTCGTCCAGGCCAATGTCCGCAACATCGCCTCGGTGACGCGGGCGCTTGAGGGCGCCGAGGCCTGCGTGAACCTGGTCGGGCTCCTCTACGAGTCGGGCCGTCAGAAATTCCAGGCCGTCCACGTGATGGGCGCCAAGACCATTGCCGAGCGCGCCAAGGCGGCCGGTGTCGTCCGCTTCGTGCAGATCAGCGCCATCGGCGCCGACGCCAACTCCGAAGCCAAGTATGCCCGCACCAAGGCCGAGGGCGAAGAGGCGGTCCGCGCCGTGTTCCCGGGCGCGGTCATCGTCCGCCCGTCGGTGGTGTTTGGCCCAGAGGACAACTTCTTCAACAAGTTTGGCCAGATGGCCGCCATGAGCCCGGCCCTGCCGCTGGTCGGCGGCGAGACCCGCTTCCAGCCGGTATTTGTCGGCGACGTGGCCGCCGTGATCGCTCAGGCGGCCAGCAGCCCGGCCGCCGAGGGCGTGACCTATGAGCTGGGCGGTCCCGGCGTGTTTACGATGCGCGAGATCCTGCAGCTGATCCTGACCGAGACCGGCCGCGACCGCGTTCTGCTGCCCCTGCCGTGGTTCGCCGCGTCCCTACTGGGCCAGGTCGGCGATGTGATGGCCGGGATCCTGCCGATCGCCCCGCCGATCACCAGCGACCAGGTCGAGATGCTGAAGTTCGACAATGTCGCCGATCATGGCCTGCCTGGGCTGGCCGAGGCGGGCGTCGTCCCGACCAGCATCGAGGCGATCGTGCCGTCCTATCTTTACCGCTACCGCAAGGGCGGCCAGTACGCTCCGACGCCAGCGGGGGCCTTCTAGGCGCTCGCGGATCCAGAACGAAAAAGGGGCGGACGCCGCGGCGTCCGCCCCTTTTGTTTGAGCCTTCTTGAGGGTTCAGCGCGGGATATACAGCAGGCCCAACCCCACCACGCCGACGGCGATCCGCCACCAGGCGAAGGGCGCAAAGCCGTGCTTGGTGATGAAATCCAGCACCGTCTTGACCACGAAGACACCCGAGATCAGCGCCGCCACGAAGCCCAGACCGATCAGGCCCAGGTCATTGGTGCTGAGCTTGTCGATGTTCTTGTAGAGGTCATAGGCGAAGGCGCCGGCCATGGTCGGCATGGCCAGGAAGAAGCTGAACTCGGCGGCCGAGCGCTTGTCGCACTTCAGCAGAAGGGCGCCGGCGATCGTCGCGCCAGAGCGGGAAACCCCCGGCACCAGGGCAAGACACTGGAACAGGCCGATGATGAAGGCCGTCTTCAGCGGATAATCGGCCACATCGGTGTGCTTGGGCTCGATCTTCATCCGGTCGAGGGCCAGCAGGGCGAAGCCGCCGATGATCAGGGTCGCACAGACCAGGGTCGGCGACTCGTAGAGCACCGTCTTGATGAAGTCGTGCGCCAGCACCCCCACAAAGACCGCCGGCAGAAAGGCCAGAAACACGCCCAGGATGAAGCGGCGCGAGCCGGGGTCGGTCGGCGCCGTGGTCAGCAGGCCCCAGAGGCGGCCGAAATAGACCCCGGTAATGGCCAGGATCGCGCCCAGCTGGATCAACACCTGAAACGTGTTGCCCGGGCTATGGAAGCCTAGGAAATGCCCGACCAGCAACAGGTGGCCGGTCGATGAGACGGGGATGAACTCGGTCAGCCCCTCGATCAGGCCCAACACGATCGCGATCAGCCAATCCGGCATCGACACTCCCCCAAGACGCAGACCCCCGGCGTGCGCCCGACACGGTAAATAAGGCGTTCATCCACAAAGTAGACTAATCTAAGCCCAGTTTGCGAGGTCCTCGCAATGCCCCACGGGCGAGCGGGGATATAACTGTCAATTAATTTGACCACCGCATTCTTCTTGCCCCAAAGAGTCCGTATGAGCCCGCCATACGCAATTTTTCTCCCGAACACGGGATGAGGGAAGTCGCATGGCCGAGCGCATGCTGAAATTCACCACGGTGGCCCGCAAGACGCCTGAAAAGCGTGCGGCAGACGACCGTTCCGGTGACTTCCACGAGATCTATGCCGACTTCATCGACGCCAAGGCCAACGAGCAGGCCTCGCGTTGCTCGCAATGCGGCGTGCCGTTCTGCCAGACCCACTGCCCGCTACACAACAACATCCCCGACTGGCTGCGGATGACCGCCGAGGGCCGTCTGGAAGAAGCCTATCAGCTGTCGCAAGCCACCAATTCCATGCCGGAGGTCTGCGGTAGAATCTGCCCGCAGGATCGCCTGTGCGAAGGCAACTGCGTCATAGAGCAATCGGGTCACGGCACCGTGACGATCGGCTCGGTCGAACGCTACCTCACCGACAAGGCCTGGGAGATGGGCTGGGTGAAGCCGCTGGTCGCCGGGCCGGCCACCGGCCAGTCGGTCGGGATCATCGGCGCGGGGCCGGCGGGTCTCGCCGCCGCCGAGATGCTGCGCGAGCAGGGCCATGAGGTCGTGGTCTATGACCGCCACGACCGCGCCGGCGGCCTGCTGATCTATGGCATCCCCGGCTTCAAGCTGGAAAAGGAGGTCGTCCAGCGCCGCACCTCGCGCCTCGCCGACGGCGGCGTGGAATTTCGGATGAACTTCGAGGTCGGCCGCGATGCGTCGCTGCAGGACCTGCGCGAAAAGCACGACGCCGTGCTGATCGCCACGGGCGTCTATGCCGCCCGCGACCTGGTGGCGCCGGGCGCCGGCAACCAGGGCGTGGTGCCGGCCCTCGACTATCTGATCGCCTCGAACCGCACGGGCCTGGGCGACACGGTGCCTGAATACGAGACCGGCGCGCTGAACGCCGAGGGCAAGGATGTGGTCGTGGTCGGTGGCGGCGACACCGCCATGGACTGCGTGCGCACCGCCATCCGCCAGGGCGCGACCTCGGTCACCTGCCTCTATCGCCGCGACAAGGCCAATATGCCCGGCTCCCTGCGCGAAGTGGCCAATGCCGAGGAGGAAGGCGTCACCTTCGAGTGGCTGGCCGCCCCCCGGGCCCTGTCGGGCGACGCCAACGCCGTCACCGGCGTACGCGCCATCCGCATGCGCCTGGGCGCCCCGGACGCTTCCGGACGCCAGTCGCCGGAGGAGATCGAGGGCGGCGATTTCGATCGCCCGGCCCAGCTGGTGGTCAAGGCGCTGGGCTTCGAGCCTGAAAACCTGCCGGAAAAGTTCTCGGCCCCCGACCTGAAGACCACGCGCTGGGGTACGGTGAAGGCCGATGTCCGCAACCAGATGACCAATCTGGACGGCGTGTTCGCCGCCGGCGACATCGTTCGCGGCGCCTCCCTGGTGGTCTGGGCCATCAAGGACGGGCGTGACGCCGCCGAAGCCATGCACCGCTATCTGAAGTCCAAGGTCAGCGCCCCGGCGCTGATCGCGGCGGAGTGAAGATCATGAGCCAAGACATCCAGCACTATCTGGCCAACCGCCAGCGCCTGATCGACGGTCACGCCTATGACCCCACCACCGAGCGCGACGCCTGCGGCGTCGGCCTGGTCTGCGCCATCGACGGCACGCCGCGCCGCGAAGTGGTCGAACTGGCCATCAAGGCCCTGAAGGCCCTCTGGCACCGGGGCGCGGTAGACGCCGACGGCAAGACCGGCGACGGCGCGGGTATCCTGCTGTCGGTCCCGCAGGACTTCTTCACCGACCAGGTGCGACGCACGGGCCACGCTCTGCGCGCCGGCGCCATCGCCGTGGGCCAGATCTTCCTGCCGCGCACCGACCTGGGCGCCCAGGAGGCCTGCCGCACGATCGTCGAGGCCGAGGCCCTGCGCTTTGGCTTCTACATCTATGGCTGGCGCCAGGTGCCGGTGAACACCGCCGTGATCGGCGAGAAGGCCAACGCCACCCGTCCGGAAATCGAGCAGATCATGCTGGCCGCCCCGGCCGGCCTGGAAGGCGAGACGCTGGAGCGCGCCCTGTTCCTGTGCCGCAAGCGGATCGAAAAGCGCGTCCACGCCCAGAATCTGTCGGGCTTCTACATCTGCTCGCTGTCGGCCAAGTCGCTGATCTACAAGGGCATGTTCCTGGCCGAGGCGATCGACGAGTTCTATCCCGACCTCAAGGACGACCGTTTCGCTGCCAATGTGGCGATCTTCCACCAGCGCTATTCGACCAACACCTTCCCTGAATGGCGCCTGGCCCAGCCCTTCCGGATGCTCGCCCACAACGGCGAGATCAACACCATCAAGGGCAACATCAACTGGATGAAGTCCCACGAGATCAAGATGGCCGCCCAGGCCTTCGGCGAGTTCGGGGATGACGTCAAACCGGTGATCCAGCCCGGCGGTTCGGACAGCGCCAGCCTGGACAACACCTTCGAGGTCCTGGTCCGGGCCGGCCGCGACGCGCCGATGGCCAAGGCCCTGCTGGTGCCGGAAGCCTCGGGTCCCAGCCTCAGCGCCTCCCACCAGGCCCTCTACAGCTACTGCAACGCCGTGATGGAGCCCTGGGACGGTCCGGCCGCCCTGTGCGCCACCGACGGCCGCTGGGTCGTGGCCGGCAAGGACCGCTCGGGCCTGCGTCCGCTGCGCGTGGCCTATACCGACGACGGCCTGGTGATCATGGGCTCGGAAGCCGGCATGTGCGGCGTCGCCGAGAGCCGCATCACCCGCAAGCTGGCCATCGCGCCGGGCCGGATGATCGCCATCGACCTGCTCGAAGGCCGCCTCTATGGCGAGGACGAAATCATCGACGAACTGGCCGGCCGCCATCCCTATACCGAGTGGCTGGGCAACATGGTCGATCTCGAAAAGGAGATCGCGCCCGGTCCCGAGCCGCGCAGCTATGGCCGCGAGGAACTGACCCGTCGCCAGGCCGCCGCCGGCTTCAGCCTTGAAGACCTGGAAATGGTCCTGGCGCCCATGGTGGAAGACGGCAAGGAGGCCGTCGGCTCGATGGGCGACGACAGCCCGCTGGCTGTGCTCTCGGAAAAGTACCGTCCGCTCAGCCACTTCTTCCGCCAGAACTTCAGCCAGGTGACCAACCCGCCGATCGATCCTCTGCGGGAAACCAACGTCATGAGCCTGAAGACCCGGTTCAAGAACCTGGGCAACATTCTGGCTCAGGATGCCGCGCAAGCGGATGTGTATGTGCTGCAGAGCCCCGTTCTGACCACCGGCATGTATGTGCGCATCCATGAGCTGCTGGGCGAGAAGAACGTCGCGGTCATCGACTGCACCATGCCGCTTCCCGCTCCGGAAGCCCGGCCTGGCGACGCCCTGCGCGCTAACCTGGACCGTATCAGGGCCGAGGCCGAGGACGCCGTGCTGCGCGGCTGCGGGGCCATCGTGCTGACCGACGAGGCCAGCCAGCAGGACCGTGTCGCCCTGCCGATGATCCTGGCCACCGGCGGCGTCCACGCCCACCTGGTCGGCAAGGGCCTGCGCTCCTACGTCTCGATCATCGTCCGCTCGGCCGAGTGCCTCGACACCCACTATTTCGCGGTGCTGGTCGGCGTGGGCGCCACGGCGGTCAACGCCTATCTGGCCCAGGAAACCTTCCAGGATCGCCTTGAGCGCGGCCTCATCGGCGACAAGACGCTGCGCGACGTGTGCCTGAACTTCAAGGGCGCCATCGAGGCGGGCCTGCTGAAGATCATCTCCAAGATGGGCATCAGCGTCATCTCGTCCTATCGCGGCGGCTACAACTTCGAAGCCGTTGGCCTGTCGCGCGCCCTGGCCGCCGAGTTCTTCCCCGGCATGCCCTCGCGCATCTCGGGCATCGGCCTGGCCGGCATCGAGAGCAAGGCGGTCGAGCTGCACCGCAAGGCCTGGGACAGCGCCGCCGTCACCCTGCCGGTCGGCGGCCTCTACAAGCTGCGCAAGTCGGGCGAGGCCCACGCCTTCGAGGCGCGGCTGATCCACACCCTGCAGAGCGCCTGCGACACCGGCGATTACGAGCTCTATCGCCGCTGGTCCAACGGCCTGCGCACGCAAAAGCCGATCCAGCTGCGCGACCTGCTCGACTGGCGTTCGGACCGCAACCCGATCTCCACCGATGACGTCGAAAGCGTCAACGAGATCCGCAAGCGCTTCGTGACGCCCGGCATGAGCCTCGGCGCCCTGGGCCCTGAAGCCCACGGCATGCTGAACATCGCCATGAACCGCATCGGGGCCAAGTCGGTCTCCGGCGAGGGCGGCGAGGACAGCGCCCGCTACAAGCCGCTGCCCAACGGCGACAACCCCAACAGCGCCATCAAGCAGGTGGCCTCGGGGCGGTTCGGGGTCACCGCCGAATATCTGAACCAGTGCGTCGAGCTGGAGATCAAGGTCGCCCAGGGCGCCAAGCCCGGCGAGGGCGGCCAGCTGCCCGGCTTCAAGGTCACAGAAATGATCGCCCGGCTGCGCCACGCAACCCCCGGCGTCATGCTGATCAGCCCGCCTCCGCACCACGACATCTATTCGATCGAGGACCTGGCCCAGCTGATCTATGACCTCAAGCAGATCAACCCGGTCGCCCGGGTGACGGTCAAGCTGGTGGCCATGACCGGCATCGGGGCCATCGCGGCCGGCGTCGCGAAAGCGAAAGCGGACGTGATCCTGGTCGCCGGCGGCGTCGGCGGCACGGGCGCCTCGCCCCAGACCTCGGTGAAATATGCCGGCGGTCCGTGGGAGATGGGCCTGTCGGAAGCCAACCAGGTTCTGACCCTCAACAACCTGCGCCACTCCGTCGTGCTGCGGGCCGACGGCGGCATGCGCACCGGTCGCGACATCGTCATCGCCGCCATGCTGGGCGCCGAGGAGTTCGGCATCGGCACCGCCTCGCTGGTGGCCATGGGCTGCATCATGGTGCGCCAGTGCCATTCCAACACCTGCCCGGTCGGCGTCTGCACCCAGGACGAGGCCCTGCGCGCCAAGTTCACCGGCACGCCGGAAAAGGTCATCAACCTGTTCAGCTTCATCGCTGAAGAGGTCCGCGAGATCCTGGCCGGACTGGGCTTCAAGTCCCTGCAGGACATCGTCGGCCGCACCGACCTGCTGGCCCAGGTCAGCCGCGGCGGCGAGCACCTCGACGACCTTGATCTCAACCCCCTGCTTGTTCGCGCAGATCCGGGCAACAACAAGCCCTACAACACCGTGGTCGGCCGCAACGAAGTGCCCGACACCCTCGACGCCCAGATCGTCCGCGACGCCGCGCCCCTGCTGGAACGCGGCGAGAAGATGCAGCTGACCTATACCGTCCGCAGCACCGCACGCTCGATCGGCGCCCGCACCTCCAGCCACATCGTGCGCAAGTTCGGCATGAAGGGCCTGCCCGCCGGCCACCTGACCGTCCAGCTCAAGGGTTCGGCCGGCCAGAGCCTGGGGGCCTTCGCGGTCCAGGGCCTGCGCATCGAACTGACCGGCGAGGCCAACGACTATGTCGGCAAGGGCCTGTCGGGCGCGACCATTGTGATCAAGCCCTCCCGCACCCTGGCGGCCCCAGAAAGCAACGCCCTGCTGGGCAACACCGTGCTGTTCGGCGCCACCTCGGGCCGACTGTTCGCGGCGGGCCAGGCGGGCGAGCGCTTCGCGGTCCGCAACTCTGGCGCCACCACGGTGGTCGAGGGCTGCGGCGCCAATGGCTGCGAATACATGACCGGCGGCCAGGTGGTGATCCTGGGC
This sequence comes from Caulobacter sp. FV2ye17ST, assembly GCF_058680955.1. Taxonomy (NCBI): domain Bacteria; kingdom Pseudomonadati; phylum Pseudomonadota; class Alphaproteobacteria; order Caulobacterales; family Caulobacteraceae; genus Caulobacter; species Caulobacter sp. FV2ye17ST. The sequence continues at coordinate 4,246,233 of NZ_CM178727.1, read as the reverse complement.
CCGACGGGCGGCAACTTCGGGGCCGGCATGACCGGCGGCATGGCCTTTGTTCTGGACCAGCACGGCCGGTTCGAGAAGTCGGTCAACCCCGAGAGCATCGTCGTCCAGCGCCTGGCCTCGCCCTATTGGGAAGGCGTGCTGCGGTCCCTGGTGGCCGAACATGCCCGCGAGACGGACTCGGCCTTCGCCGGCAGCCTGCTGCGCGACTGGGACCGGGTGCGGGACCTGTTCTGGCAGGTCTGCCCCAAGGAAATGGTCAGCCGCCTGCCGCAGCCGCTGGCGGAAGAGGTCGCGGCCTAGGCGTTTCCGGGCGCGGAGGACTGGCCCCCTCCTGACCGCTATCGCGGTCGTCCTCCCCCGTAGGGGGAAGACGGCTGCGCAGCAGCTCGTAGGGGGCAAGTCTGGCGGACACGGCTTCGCGACCTCGCGCGGAAACCGCCGAGTGGGTGGGAGGGTCGCGGAGCGTCCGGGCCTCGCCCGGAGGATGGGATAGCAAATACCGTTTCGACGAAGACGAACGCTCCGCGTGATCGTTATCCCTCTGGCCGGGGCGCGCGGGTCTTGTTCAACCCTATGCCACCGCCCGGATTTGATCCTCCTCGCGACGGATCTAGCCTTGGGCTGCGGCCACGCCGATTCCGGAGGAACCCGGAGCGAACCTTCGGACGGGCGGGGGTTTTGGCCTTCCCCCGATAGGCGGGTTTACGTCACCCGCCCTCTCTTTAAACCGGCCGCCCGGGCCTTGGCCCGAACGGTGGTCCCGCTCGATCACCCCTGACAGCCGTCGCTGGTCGCCGGCCGGACGCCCTTCCCGTGCTGTCAGGTGAGATTGATTATGCGGGCGGTTTCGACGCGTCTGATGGGCGCGATCGCTTTATTTTTAAGCCAATGATTTTGTTGGCGTTTATACTCGACAGTGCGGGGATTGCGCGCAGTTTATCCCCCTACTTGCCCCCTACGGGTCGCTTCGCGACCGTCTTCCCCCGGAGGGGGAGGACGACCGCGATAGCGGTCCGGAGGGGGCCTGCGGCGTCGGCCGGGGAAACACCGCCCGCCTTCGCGCCGAAGGGAGCCATCCTTAAATCTCACGGCGAGACGATCGCCGGTCTGACCAGGTTGGTCAAGGACGGCCCTGCGGGCCGCCGCGTCGCGGCGACGCGAGAGCGTCGTCCTCGTATGATGGACAAGCGGTCGGATCGTGAGGTTTGATCGCCGTGTGGCCGGTAGCCCGTCGTTCGTCCCTGCGACCAGATCCCGTGTCAAGCTTGGGCGTCGGTCATGCGTGTTGTGACACTCCGAACAGCTGACTGAGGCGGCCTCTCGGCCGACCCCGCATGCACGAGGCAGGAGCCCATGACTTCTCAACCCACCTATGCCGGCGTCGACATCTCCAAGCACCACATAGACGCGGCGATCGCCCCCTCGGGCGATCGCCTCAATATTTCTTCGGGCGACCTGGACAAGCTCGTCGCCTGGATGGCGCGCAGGAAGCCCAGGCTGGTGGTGGTCGAGGCCACCGGCGGCTACGAGCGCGACGCCGTCGCCGCCCTCGCAGGCGCCGGGCTGGCCGTGGCGGTGGTCAATCCCCGCCAAGTCCGCGACTTCGCCAGGGCCAGCGGCCGCCTGGCCAAGACCGACCGCATCGACGCCGATGTTCTGGCCGCCTTCGGCCTGGCCATCCAACCCGAGCCGCGACCATTGCGGGACGAAGACGCCAGCGTGCTCAGAGACTTGGTCGTGCGCCGACGCCAGCTGCTGGCCATGCGCAAGGTCGAGAAGAACCGGCTGGAGATGCATCTCAGCCCAGCCGTCCGCGCCGGCGTGGAGCGCCACCTGGCCTTCATCGATGGCGAGATCAAAGGCGCTGACGATGACCTCGACCGCCTGATCCGCCAGAGCCCTGCCTGGCGCGCAGACGATGAGCTGCTCCGCTCCGTCCCCGGCGTCGGCCCCGTACTGGCTCGAACGCTCATCGCCGAGATGCCGGAGCTGGGCCAGCTCAACAGCCGACAGATCGCCGCCCTGGTCGGCGTCGCGCCCTTCAACCGGGACTCCGGCAAGATGCGCGGAACCCGCTCCGTTTGGGGCGGCCGACCCGGTGTCCGGTCCGTCCTCTACATGGCCACCCTCAGCGCCATCCGCTGCAATCCTGTTCTCAAGGTCGCCTACCAGCACCTCCGCACGGCCGGAAAGCCGCCCAAGGTCGCCATCGTCGCCTGCATGCGAAGGCTCATCGTCACCCTAAACGCCATCCGCAAATCCAGATCAGCCTGGAGCTCAGACTTGACCGCCATCACAGCTGCTTGACCAACCTGGTCAGACCGGCACGCTGCAGCCTCCAAGAGATTTAAGGATGAGCGGGACGCTGTGCGTCCACACATGGGGCGGAAGACAATATCTGCTTCCGACTCATACTGGACCATTGGCCTGTTCAGCGGCCGTTCCACAGTTCCGGTCGGGCCTCGATGTAGCCGATCAGGAACTCCGCGATCGCCTGATTGTCCTTCAGGCTGCCGTGCTGACCGCAGCCGGTGCGCTCAAGCTGTTCGCGGTAAGGCGGGACGAACAGAATCATCCGCACGCCCTCGCGGTCGGCCGCTTGGCGCATCGCCGCCTTCATGTCAGCGAAGGTCTTGCGATATTCAGTTGGATTAACGTCGGTCTCCTCGGGCCAATCGACCAAGATGGCGGCATCGGGCGACCGGCGATGGATCTCCGCCAGCAGGTCGCCGAAGGCCTTGGTCCAGTCGGGGACCAGGCCGCTCAAGTCCTTCCAGCGCTCATCCGGCCGCAACTCGATCATGAAGTCCGTCAGCGCGGCGATCTCGACGATCTGCGGCTGCCACGACGGATCGGCATAGGGAGCGGTCAGGTCCGAGAAGGTGAAGGGATATAGCGCGAGTAGGCCGGGATCACCGCGAATCTCGGTGACATTGCGGATCAGGCCGCGCCCTGAGCTGGCGTTGATCTGGTAGTCCGCGCCGAAATGCTTGGCGACCAGGGCCGTATAGGCCTGCTGGGTGTCGGTCGTGGCGTGCTCGTCTTCGAACGTGCAGGTCGGCGTGGTCGAGCGGTCGCCAAAACCGGTCATGCCCGAGGGTCCGATGAACTCGATCTGCCGCGCCCTAGCCTGCGTCGGCAGCGGCCGGGCGTCGCGCGGGGCGTAGAAGCCGGCGAAGGTCCCGCGAACCTTGAAACTTTCCGAGACCTTCTCCAGCCTGACGCGGTGCGGCCCGCGAGCCAAGCCGCCGACGACGATGTCCGCCTGGCCAGGCCGGGTGATGGCGATCGGCGGATCGTTGTCCACACGCAGGCGGTATTCGTGCCAACCGTCGTCGAACCGCAACACCAGGCGATCGCCGACGAAGGCCGTCTCGAAATAGACTCCCGGCCACTCATGGGTGTAGGCGGTCGCGCCGGCGGGCAGCGGCGGCGGCAGGGCCGCGCTGGACGTCCGGCCGACCACCCGTGTCGGCAGGGTGAGCATCTCGGCCGTGACGCTTTGACGCGTCGTGTCCCGCGTCACGGTCGCAGCGGCGAAGCACGCCCCCTGGACCGCCAGGGCGATGATCAGCGCCGGAAGGCACGAGCGTCTCCAGCTCAAGGTGTCGTCTCCGTCTCGCGACGCCCCATAGTTGAGCTTCGTGCGAAAATGGAAACCCCTTAATGAGGACCAGCCGGATTTCTTTGGCGTCCTACCTATCAGCGGATTTAGCCAGTCACGAGAGGGAGGCTCGAGCTTCCGCGGACGAAGGCGTACTAGTGGGGTCTTCCCGCGCCGGCGGCCTGCATCCCACCGCCGCCGCCTTCACGCCTGTCCTCAACCACCGCCAGCGTTCGCAGCCAACGCCTCGCCCACATACCGCGCCCTCGGCCGGATCAGCCGCCCGGTCTGGATCTGCTCGATCGCATGGGCCAGCCACCCGGCCGTGCGCGCCACGGCGAACAGGATGAACGGCGCGTCGGTCGGCAGGGCTAGCGCTCGCGCCAGACCCACCAGGGCGAAATCGATATTGGGCAGCTGGCCCGTCGCGGCCTCTGTCTCGCGCCGCAGATCCGCCAGCAGCGCCGGCGGCTCGAACGCCGCCAGCAAGGCCCGCGCCCGGGGATCCCCGTCCGGATAGAGCGGATGCCCGAAGCCCGGCATCGACGATCCCTGCGCCAGGCGGGCGCTCACGGCCCTGGCGGGTCCCGCCCGATCGGCCTCGGCGACGAAGGCCTCAACCCGCGCCGCCATGCCGCCGTGCAGCGGTCCAGACAGGGCGCTGAGCCCGGCCAGGGCGGCGGCCGACAGCGACGCTCCGGTCGAGGCCGCGACCCGGGCCGCGAAGGTCGAGGCGTTCAGTTCGTGGTCGGCCAGCAGCACCAGCGCCGTTCGCAGCAGGTCGGCCCCCGCCCCGTCGACGCCCCAGGCGCGGGCCAGACGCTGATGCGCCGGACCTTCGGTCACCTCGCCCGCCGCCGCGTCGACCACCGCGTCGAGCAGGCTGGCGGCCTCCATGGCCAGGGCCAGCGGCGCCCGTCCGCGCGCCGGGGTCTCCGCCCCCGCCCGCAGCGCCAGGACGTTGAAGAGGCGGGCCCGCGCGGTCTCGCCGGCCACGACATCCCCGGCCCGCGCCGCCTTCAGCGCCGCGCCATGGCCGCCGCGCAGCAGCCGCGCCGTCTGTTCCAGGGTGTGGTCTTGCGCCAGCGCCGCCGCGTCGCGGCCGCGATACCAGAGCCGGCCGCCCGCCACCGTGGTGATCGCCGAGGCCAGCACCGGCTCGCCCCAGGCAATCGCTTCGGCCGCGACATCGGCGGCGCGACGGCCCCGCGCCTTGCGGGCGTGCAGGGCGGCGACATCGGAGGCGCGATAGAGGCTGCGGCGCGGGTCTTCCGGATGGGCGGCGGCCTCGATCCGGCCCCGGCTGACATAGGCGTAGAGGGTCTGGGGCCGGATCCCCAGCCGGTCCAGCACCTGTTCCGCGTCCAGCCAGTCATTCGCCATATAGATTGATTATATTGATCAAGATTGACGATCAAGCATGACGGGCGCGAATTGCCGGCCGAAAGGAGACCTCACCATGTCCGAAGGTCTTGCCCATGGGCTTGAAGGCGTGATCGCCGCCCACACCGTTCTGTCCGACGTCGACGGGGCCCACGGCCGCCTGGTCATTCGCGGCTATGCCGTCGAGGATCTGGCCGGCCACACCACCTTCGAACAGGCCGCCCACCTGCTGTTCGACGGCTTCTTCGACGACATGCCGGCCGATCTCGCGCCCGCCCTCAGCGCCGCGCGGGTCAAGATGTTCGCCGAGGTCGGGGCGCTGGATGAGGCCCTGGCCAAACGCGATCCGGTCGAGGCCATGCGCGCCCTGCTGGCCCGCCTGCCCGACGGCGATGATCTGGCCACCGCCCTCCTGCTGCTGGCCGCTCCGGCCGTCTTCACCCCCGCCGTGCTGCGCGTCGCCGCTGGCCAGACCCCCGTCGCGCCCGACCCGGCCCTCTCGCACGCCGCCGACATCCTGCGGATGACCCGGGGCGAACCGGCCAGCGACGCCGAGACCCGGGCCCTGGACGCCTATCTGGTCACAGTCTGCGACCATGGCCTGAACGCCTCGACCTTCGCCGCCCGGGTGATCGCCTCAACCCGGGCGGGCCTGACCTCGGCGGTGCTGGGCGGGATCTCGGCCCTGAAGGGCCCGCTGCACGGCGGCGCGCCGGGGCCGGTGATCGACATGCTGGACGCCATTGGAACCCCGGAAAATGCTCGCCCTTGGCTTGAAAAAGCCCTGGCGCGCGGCGACCGGCTGATGGGCTTCGGTCACCGCATCTATCGCGTCCGCGACCCCCGCGCCGACGCCCTGAAGGCCGCCGTCCGCAAGCTGTCGGACGCCTCCAGGGCCCTGCCCGGCCGCGTCGCCTTCGCCGAGGCCGTCGAGCAGGCGGCGCTGCAGATCCTGCGCGAGCGCAAGCCCGACCGGCCGCTGGACACCAATGTCGAGTTCTACACCGCCCTGCTGCTGGAGGCCCTGGGTCTGCCGCCGGCCAGCTTCACCTGCGTCTTCGCCATGGGCCGCACGGCCGGATGGATCGCCCACGCCCGCGAACAGCTGGCGGGCGGCAAGCTGATCCGGCCGCAGTCGGTCTATGTGGGGCCCGGCGTGCGGCAGGCCGCCTGACGCCGCAAGCGAGAACGACTCGCGCGAGTCGTTCTCGCTGGGGTGGGGCCGCGCCGCTTGTTAAGGAAGCGGCATGACCCTCTCCGCCCTGTCGCCTGAAACCCAGGCCCTGACCCGTCGCGTCACCGCCCTGTCGGTGGCGGTGGCGGCCATCCTGATTGTGGTCAAGACCGTCGCCTGGCTGGCCAGCGGCTCGGTGGCGATGCTGGCCTCGCTGTCGGACTCGGGGCTGGACCTGGTCGCCTCGCTGATCACCTTCTTCGCCGTGCGCTACGCGGCCGCGCCGCCGGACGCCGAGCACCGCTTCGGCCACGGCAAGGCCGAGGCCTTTTCCAGCCTGATGCAGGGCGGCCTGGTCTTCGCCTCCGGCGCCCTGATCGGCCAGGAAGCCATTCGGGCCATGTTCAATCCGCGTCCGGTCGAGCAGGGCCTGTTGGCCATGGCGGTGATGGTGGTCTCGATCGTGTTGACCCTGGCCCTGATCATCGCCCAGTCGAAGGTGCTGAAGGCGACCGGCTCGATCGCGGTCTCGGGCGACCGGGCCCACTATGCGGCCGATCTGGGCTCCAACGCCGTCGCCCTGGTCGGGATCGGCGCGGCCGCGTTCCTCGGCATCGGCTGGATCGACGCCGTCGCCGGCCTGATCGTGGCCCTGTGGCTGATCTGGGGCGCGATCGGCGTGTTCCGCGAGGCCGCCAGCCAGCTGATGGACCGCGAACTGCCCGACGAGGACCGCAAGCGCATCGTCGCCCTGGCCACCGAGGATCCGCGCCTGCTGGGCGTGCACCAGCTGCGCACCCGCGCCTCGGGCCCCTATGTGCACATCCAGATGCACGCCGATCTGGAGGCCGGGATCTCGCTGGCCGAGGCCCACACCATCATGGTCAATGCCGAGAACCGGCTGCTGGAGGCCTTTCCGGCCGCCGACATCATCATCCATCCCGACCCTCGCGGTAAGGCCGAGAGCCACGGCGGGCTGTTCGCGGAAGCCCATCACGGCTAGTAAGCGCGGGATCCTGTTCGAGACGAGCCGCCCCCGCATGGACGACACCCTGGCCCAACTGCCCCACGCCTTCGCCGGCAAGACCGTGCTGGTGCTGGGCGACGTGATGCTGGACCGCTTCATCTATGGCGCCGTCGACCGCATCTCGCCGGAAGCGCCGGTGCCGGTGATCGCCGTCGAGCGCGAAACGGCCATGCTGGGCGGGGCGGGCAATGTGGCCCGCAATGTCGCGGCCCTGGGCGGGCGGGCCGTGCTGATCGGCCTGATCGGCGCCGATGACGCCGGCCGGGCGCTGACCGCCATGCTGGGCGACGAGGCCGGGGTCGAGGCCCATCTGGTCACCGACGCGGGGCGTCGCACGACCGAAAAGGTCCGCTACATCTCCGGCTCGCACCAGATGCTGCGGGTCGACCGCGAGGATCGCGGCCCCGCTGAACCCGCCGCCCTGCTGGCCGCCTTCAGCCAGCGCCTGGCCGCCGCCGACGTGGTGGTGCTGTCGGACTACGCCAAGGGCGTGCTGACCGACGCCGTGACCCGCGCCGCCATCGACGCCGCCCGCGCCGCCGGCAAGCCGGTGATCGTCGATCCCAAGAGCCGCAACTTGGCCCGCTATGACGGCGCGACCCTGGTCAAGCCCAACCGCAAGGAAGCGGCCGAAGCCACAGGCGTCATCGACGACAGCGACGAAGCCTCCGAAGACGCCGGCGCGGCGATCCTGGCCATGGCCCCCGGCCTGGACGCGGCCCTGATCACCCGGGGCGGGGCGGGCATGACCCTCAGCGCGCGCGGCCAGCCGCCCGTGCATCTGCCCGCCACCGCCGTGGAAGTGTTCGACGTTTCCGGCGCCGGCGACACCGTGGCCGCGACCCTGGCCCTGGCCGTCGCGGCGGGCGCCTCCCTGGCCGACGCCGCCCGCCTGGCCAATCTCGCCGCCGGCCTGGTGGTGGCCAAGCTGGGCACCGACGTGGTCACCGCCGCCGAACTGACCGCCCTGGCCCGCTCCGAAGCGGGCGCCCCGGCCGAGGTCAAGATCGCCGATCTGCCCCACGCCCTGGAGATCGTCGCCGGCTGGCGGGCCCGCGGCCAGACCGTGGGCTTCACCAATGGCTGTTTCGACCTGCTGCACCCCGGACACGTGTCACTGCTGGACCAGTCCCGGGCCGCCTGTGACCGGCTGATCGTGGGCCTCAACACCGACGCCTCGGTCTCCAAGCTGAAAGGCCCGACCCGGCCGGTTCAGAAGGAGCACGCCCGCGCCGTGGTCCTGGCTTCTCTGTCGTCGGTGGATCTGGTGGTGTTGTTCGACGAGGACACGCCGCTGAACCTGATCCAGGCCTTCCGCCCCGACGTGCTGGTCAAGGGCGCCGACTATACGGTCGAGACCGTGGTCGGCTCCGACGTGGTGCTGGGCTATGGCGGCAGGGTGCTGCTGGCCGACCTCAAGGCCGGACAGAGCACCACCGCCCTGATCGGCCGAATGAACGCCAAAACCTAAGCTTCACCGATCGAAAACGTCGCATAAACGCCTGCATTGCTTGAGTTAACGGCGTTCAGCAACAGGTTGTTAAGCAAACCGGCGCATCGCTCTTTTGATGCAGCCTGAGCGCAAATGGGCATGAGCGTCGATCGCACCCTTCATCATTTCCCCCTGGACCCCGCCTCGCGACAGGTGCGTCTGGCCTTGGGTGAAAAGCGTCTGGCCTTCGCCGAGGTCCAGGTTCGCTATTGGGAAGGCGCGCCCGACTTCCTGGCCCTGAACCCCTCGGGCGTGACCCCGGTGCTGGTCGAGATCCGCAGCGAGCGCAAGACGGTGGTCTGCGAGACCCGGGCCATCCTGGAACATATCGAGGAGCAGGATCCCGAGCCGGCCCTGCTGGGCCGCGACGCCAGCGAACGCGCCGAGGCTCGCCGCCTGCTGCAGTGGTTCGACCGCAAGTTCGACAACGAGGTCAACGGCTTCCTGCTGCACGAGAAGATGGAAAAGCGCCTGCTGCGGCTGGGTGCGCCCGATCTGTCGGCCCTGCGCCGCGGTCGCGACGCCCTGCGGGCCCATATGGGCTATGTCGACGGCCTGCTGCAGACCCGCGACTGGCTGGCCGGCCGCCGCATGAGCCTGGCCGATTTCGCCGCCGCCGCCCACCTGTCGGTGATCGACTATTTCGGCGATGTGCCCTGGCAGGACTTCCCGACCGCCAAGACCTGGTACATGAAGCTCAAATCGAGGCCCTGCTTCAGGCCCATCCTGGCCGATCGCTGGCCCGGCCTCGCGCCGGCCGCGCATTATGACGACCTCGACTTCTAGTCATCCGAACCAGCTTTTGAAGGACGAGATCCGCGCCGAGGCCCTGCGGTTGGGCTTTCACGCCTGCGGCTTCGCCGACGCGGCCGCCGCCTGGCCCAATGGCCAGTGGCTGGCAGACTTCGTGGCCGAGGGCTTCCACGGCGACATGGGCTGGATGGAAGAGACGCTGGAGCGCCGCAGCCACCCCACCGCCATGTGGACCGACGCCCGCTCAGCCGTGGTGCTGGGCATGAACTATGGCCCCGACCACGATCCGCTGACCGCCCTGGAGCATCGGGATCGCGCGGCGATCTCGGTCTACGCCCAAGGCGACGACTATCACGACGTGGTCAAGAAGCGGCTGAAACTGCTGGCCGGCTGGATGCACCGGCGGTTCAGCGAAGAGGTGAAGGTCTTTGTCGACACCGCGCCGCTGATGGAAAAGCCCCTGGCCCAGCGGGCCGGGCTGGGCTGGCAGGGCAAGCACACCAATCTGGTCTCGCGACCGTTCGGCTCGTGGCTGTTCCTGGGCTCGGTGCTGACGACGCTGGACCTGCCACCCGACGCGGCCGAGGTCGACCATTGTGGCTCGTGCAGGGCGTGCCTGGACATCTGCCCGACCAATGCGTTCCCCGAACCCCATCGTCTGGATGCGCGGCGCTGCATCTCCTACCTGACGATCGAGCTGGCCGGCCCGATCCCGGTCGAGTTCCGGCCCGCCATGGGCAACCGCATCTATGGCTGCGACGACTGCCTGGCGGTCTGCCCGTGGAACAAGTTCGCCCAGGTTTCCAGCGAGGCGAAGTTCCATGCGCGGGAGACGCTGAAAGGGCCGTCGCTGGCGGCGCTGGCGGCGCTGGACGATCCGGCGTTCCGGGCGCTGTTTTCCAAGAGTCCGGTCAAGCGCATCGGGCGGGACCGGTTCGTGCGCAACGTGCTCTACGCGATCGGCAACAGCGGCGATGCGGCAATGATGACCGTGGTCGAGCCGCTGTTGAGCGATCCGGCGCCGGTGGTGCGCGGCGCGGCGGTCTGGGCGGCGCGGCGCCTGGCGCCGGACAGGGCGGCGGCGCTGCGCCCGGTCGCGATCGAAACCGATCAGGACGTCCTGGCCGAGTGGGATCGCCAAGCCTCCTGAAGCGCCGATCGGCGGAGGCTGGAGTCCGGCGCCTGGGCCTGCTACGGCAGCTCATGCTCCATTCCGCCAAGCTTGCCTTCGCCGCGTTCCTGCTCGCGACAACCTTCGCCGCCAGCGCCCACGCCAGGCCCGCCTGCGCGCCCGTGAACGAAGAAAGCTTCGTGAAGATCGGCGGGATCGAGCAATGGGTGACCATCAAGGGCGCCTGCCGCGACAATCCGGTGGTGCTGGTCCTGCATGGCGGCCCTGGCAACCCGATGACCCCCTATGCCGACGCCTTGTACGGCGCGTGGGAGAAGGACTTCACGATGGTCCAGTGGGACCAGCGCGGAGCCGGCAAGACCTTTGGCCGCAATCACGACGAGTCAGCCCTGACCGTCGAGGGCATGGCGCAGGACGGCGTCGAGGTCGCCGCCTATCTGACCGCGCGCCTGAACCAGAAAAAGGTCGTGCTGATGGGCGGCTCGTGGAGCTCCGTGCTGGGCGTCCACATGGTCAGGGCGCGACCCGAGCTGTTCCACGCCTACATCACCACCGGCCAGCTGGTCAGAAATCCCGACAACCTGATCTCCAGTCACCAGAAGGTTCTGACCCTGGCCCGCGCGGCGGGTGACACGGCGACGGTGGCTGCCATCGAAGCCCTGGGGCCGCCGCCCTGGACCAATCCTCGCGCCTTTGGGATCCTGCGTCGCGCGACGCGGGTCTATGAGGCCAAGACCGCCACGCCGGCGCCCAAGGCTTGGTGGGCGCCCGCCGCGCCCTACGCCACCGACAAGGCCTTGGCCGACTACGAAGGCGGGGAGGATTTCTCCTACATCCAGTTCGTGGGCATGAAGGGCGACGGCATGCTGTCGCGCATCGACCTGCCCGCCCTGGGCCTGGATTTCGCGATCCCGATCTTCTTCGTCCAGGGCGCGGCGGATCTGGTCACCACGCCCGAAGTCGCCCGGCGCTACTACGACTCGATCACGGCGCCGAAGAAGGCCTGGCGCCTGGTGACCGACGCCGGCCACGACCCCAATGAGAGCCTGCTGGCCGCGCAGCACGATATCCTGATGACGCAGGTTCTGCCGCTGACGCGGTAGGCCTTAGGCCTTAGGCCTTCAGCAAGTCCTCGATGGCCTTGCGCGCCGCAGAACCCAGTTCGGGATGCGCCAGGGCCATGGCCACATTGGCCCGCAGCAGGCCGATCTTGTCGCCGCAGTCGTAGGTGATGCCCTCGTATTCGAGGGCGTGGAACTGCTGGGTTCCCATCAGCTTCAGCATCGAGTCCGTCAGCTGGATCTCGTTGCCGGCGCCCTTCTCCTGCGAGGCCAGCAGATCGAAGATCTCGGGCTGCAGGATGTAGCGGCCGCTGATGAACAGGTTGGAGGGCTCGGTGCCCTTCGGCGGCTTTTCGACCATGCCGGTCATGCGGTTCAAGCGGCCGTCCTGACCGTCCAGCGCCACGATGCCGTACTGGTGGGCCTGGCCCGCCGGGCAGGGCTCGACCACCACGATATTGCCGCCGACCTGATCATAGGCCTCGATGGCCTGGGCGAGAGCCGAGGTCTGGGCGTGCATGACCATGTCGGGCAGCAGAACCGCGAACGGCTCGTCGCCGACGATGTCGCGGGCGCACCACACGGCGTGGCCCAGGCCCAGCGGGGCCATCTGGCGCACGAAGCTCATCTCGCCGGGCCTGGGCAGCTCGGCCAGCAGCTCGTCCAGCATCTCGGTCTTGCCCTTGGCCGCCAGGGCGGCCTCCAGCTCGACCTGATGGTCGAAATAGTCCTCGATCGCGCCCTTGTTGCGGCCGGTAACGAAGACGAAGTGCTCGATGCCGGCCGCGCGGGCCTCGGCCACCACATAGGACAGGATCGGCCGGTCCACGACGTTCAGCAGTTCCTTCGGGGTCGTCTTGGTGCCCGGCAGCACGCGGGTGCCGAAGCCGGCGACGGGAAGAACAGCCTTGCGGACGGGTTTCATGAGCGCCTCATGGTTTTCGCTTCGGGTGGTTCTAGGGGGCGAAATCGCGAAAGGCCACCACCGTTCCGTGAAATCACGGCTGGCGTCGGGGTTCCGACGCGCGGAAGATTGATCTTCGCGCGGGGCCTGCTAGCTGAACCGCCAATTGTCTTCGGAGGCTTCCATGCATCGTCGCGCCCTGCTCACCCTTCTGACCGCCGGCGCCGCCGTCTCGCTCGCCGGCTGCGGCAGCAAGAAGGCCGCCGAGAACCTCGCCGTCGCCGACGCCTTCATGGCCAAGAACGCCAAGGAACCGGGTGTGGTCACCCTGCCCGAGGGCCTGCAGTACAAGGTGGTTCGCACCGGCCCCAATGGCGGCATGCACCCGACCCGCGCCGACGAGGTGAAGGTCAATTACGAGGGCAAGCTGATCGACGGCACGATCTTCGACAGCAGCTACGAGCGCGGCGTGCCGGCCTCGTTCCCGCTGGACGGCCTGGTGCCGGCCTGGGTCATCGCCCTGCAGCGCATGAAGGCCGGCGACGAGTGGATCCTCTATGTGCCGCCGGCCCTGGGCTATGGCGCCCAGGACAAGGGCCCGATCCCCGGCAACAGCGTGATGATCTTCCGGATCGAACTGATCGACGTGCTGCGCGCGCCGACGGGAACGCCGAAGGGCTAGACCGAGCGCGGCGGGTAGCCCTTCTCGCGCAGGGCGTCGATGATCTCCTGGGTGTGCTGGGCGTCGCGGGTTTCGATGGTGATGTCGAACTCCGCGCCCTTGGCCGGCACGTCCAGGGCCAGGCGGTTGTGGTTGACCTCGATGATGTTGGCGCCCATCACGCCGATCACATTGGCCACGGTCGACAGCAGACCCGGGCGGTCGTCGCCGACGATGCGCAGGGACACCAGCCGCTGGGCGCGGACCAGTTCGCGGGTCAGCACCGAGGCCAGCAGGCGGGTGTCGATATTGCCGCCGCACAGGATCAGGCCGCACTTCTTGCCCCGGAAGCGTTCCGGATAGGCCAGCAGCGCCGCCAGCGAGGCCGCGCCCGCGCCCTCGGCGATGGTCTTCTCGACATTGCAGTACAGCGCCACAGCCTGCTCGATATGCGGCTCTTCCAGCAGCAGCACGTCGTCGATCAGGGGGCGGGCGACGCCATAGGTCAGCTCGCCCACGGTCTTGACCGCCACGCCTTCGGCAATCGTCTGGCCGCCGCAATGGGCGGTCATGCCGCGCATCTTGGCGGTGAAGGACGGATACATGGCCGGCTCGCAGCCGATGATCCGGATGTCGGGCTTGAGCGCCTTGGCCGCCGTGGCCACGCCGCTGATCAGGCCGCCGCCGCCGATGGGCACGGGCAGGATCTCCAGATCGGGGGCGTCTTCCAGCATCTCCAGGGCGATGGTGCCCTGGCCGGCCATGATGTCGTAATCGTCGAACGGGTGGACGAAGGTCAGGCCCTGCTCCTCGCGCAGCTTCAGCGCGTGGGCGTTGGCGTCGTCATAGCTTTCGCCCTCGATGATCACCGTCGCGCCGAAATCGCGGGTGTGCTGCACCTTCACGAACGGCGTGGTCTTGGGCATGACGATGGTCACCGGCACGCCCAGCCGGGCGCCGTGATAGGCCAGGCCCTGGGCATGGTTGCCGGCGCTGGCGGCGATGACGCCCTTGGCCTTCTGGGCGTCGGAGAGCAGCATCAGCTTGTTGAGCGCGCCGCGCTCCTTGTAGGCGGCCGTGAACTGCAGGTTCTCGAACTTCACCCACACTTCTGCGCCGGTAATCTTCGACAGGGTCTTGGAATAGCGGCACGGCGTGCGCTCGATATGGCCCTTGAGGCGGCCGGCGGCGGCCTGGATGGCGGCGAGGTCGAGAGTCATGGGCTACCTGTCTGGACGCGGAACAACAGAGGCGTCCGGGCGCGTCTAGCACATTCGATCCGGGCTCCGCACGCCTTGCCGCGCCTCAGGGAGCCCGGTCGAGCAGATCGGCGATCGCCGTCCAGGCTTGCGGTTCGGTGAGCATTGGCGCGTGACCGACGCCGGGAACCTCGACCACCGCCATGTCGGGCGCGGCGGCGCACATTCGTTCCACGATCGGCGGGTCGACAAGGTCGGAAATGCCGCCGCGCACCAGCAGCACCGGGCGGTCCTTGGTCAGGGCGCGGAACAGCGGATACATGTCCGGGGCCAGGGCCGAGGCGCCATCCTTGTTGGCGGCGGCGGCCGCCTTGATCGGGGCGGAAATGTCCGGATCGCAGGCCAGCACGTAGCCGCCGTCCTTCTCGTCAAAGAACCGGCGGGCGAAACGCTCCCAGTCGGCGTCGCCATAGGCCGGAAAGGCCGCCTGGTTGATGCGGCGGGCATAGTCGACAGCCTCGGGCCAGGTCTCGAAGCGGCTGGCGCCGCCGGCATAGGCCGCGATGCGGGCCAGACCCACGGGTGACAGCTCGGGGCCGACATCGTTCAGCACCACGGCCGCGATGGCTTCCGGCTTGAACGACGCCAGCACCAGGGTGATCAGGCCGCCCATGCTGGTGCCGACAAAGACCGCGCGCTCGATCCCGGTGGCGGCCAGCAGGGCCACGACGTCGCCGGCATAGGTCCCGGGATGATAGTTCAGCGGCTGCGGGTCCCAGGCCGACAGGCCCCGGCCGCGCACATCCACCGCCAGGACCCGGCGGCCCGCTGCGGCGATCAGGGGGGCCAGATCCTCGAAGTCGCGGGCGTTGCGGGTCAGGCCATGGATGCAGATCACCGGCAGGCCGGTGGACTCGCCCCCAATAACGCCCATTGGGGCGTAGTCGCGAGCGTGCAGCGGCAGGCCTTCGCCGGAGGTCCAGAAGAGGTCGGTGAAGGTCACCCTTTTCTCCGCTCTCCCCGGCGAAAGCCGGGGTCCAGATCGAACCCGCCAGCGATGCGGGATTGGCGAAAGCCGATGGCGCGAACACCCAAACCCGTCCGGATGAATCTGGGCCCCGGCCTTCGCCGGGGAGAGCGGGCTTTTGAGTTAGCCCCCGTAAACGAACGGCGAGTCGATCTCGGCGAGCAGCGGCGCGGCTTCGTCGCGCGCATTGGCCCCGATCTGCGCGTTGGGGATCGTCCAGTCGATGCCGATGGCCGGGTCGCTCCAGCGCACGCCGCCTTCGGCCGCCGGCGTATAGTAGTCGGTGCACTTGTAGAGCACCTCGCAATCGTCGGTCAGGGTGCAGTAGCCGTGGGCGAAGCCCTGCGGCACCAGCAACTGCTGGCGGTTCTCGGCCGACAACTCGGCCCCAACCCACTGGCCATAGGTCGGCGAGCCTTTGCGGATATCCACGGCCACATCGAAGATCGCGCCGACCACGCAGCGCAGCAGCTTGTCCTGGGCGTGGGGCGGCTTCTGATAGTGCAGGCCGCGCTGGATGCCGCGCGTGGTCGAGCGCACATGGTTGTCCTGCACGAACGGCCGGGTGAACCCGGCCTCCTCCAGCGCCGACTGGCGGAAGGTCTCGGAAAACCAGCCGCGCTCGTCGCCATGGCGGGCGGGCGTGATAAGCAGGACCTCGGGAATCGCCAGGGGGGTGATTTTCATGACCGGAACTTTCTTGGGACAAGCTCGCCACCGATGCCGTCTGGAACCGCCGATGACAAGAGCGCGCCACGCATCAGCGTGATCATCGTCTCCTATGAGAGCGGTCCGACCCTGGAACGCTGCCTGGCGGGGCTGAAGGCCCAGACCTTCACCGATTTCGAGATCCTGCTGGTCGACAACGCCTCGACCGACGGCGCGCCCCAGGCCGCCGTCGCGGCGGACCCGGCGATCCGCTTCCTGGAGCCCGGCGCGAACCTGGGCTTCGCGGCCGGCAACAATCTGGCGGTGAAACAGGCGAAAGGCCGCTGGCTGGCCCTGCTCAATCCCGACGCCTATCCCGAGCCCGGCTGGCTGGCCGCCCTGATGGACGGCGCGGCACGACATCCGGGCGTTCAGAGCTTCGCCTCGCTGCAGACCTCGGCCGACGATCCGGCCGTGCTGGACGGGGCCGGCGACAACATGACCTCGGCCGGCATCCCTTTCCGGGGCGGCTATGGGCGCCGGCTGCCGGCCAACCTGCAGGAGGGCGAGGTGTTCTCGTCATGTGGCGCGGCCATGCTGATCGACAGGGCGCTGTTCGAAGACCTCGGCGGCTTTGACGAGCGGTTCTTCTGCTACTGCGAGGATGTCGACCTGGGCTATCGCCTGCGGCTGACCGGGCGGACCACCCTGCTTCTGCCACAGGCCCGCGTGGCCCATGTGGGTTCGGCCAGCACGGGCGTGCGCTCGGACTTCGCCATCTTCCACGGCTCGCGCAACCGGGTCTGGACCTTCCTCAAGAACACCCCGCCGCTGCTCTTGTGGCTGACCACGCCGCTGCACGTGGCGGTGACGGCGGCGCTGCTGCTTCTGCACCTGCGCCGGGGCGACGCCGGGCCGGCGATGCGGGGGATTAGGGCGGCGCTGAAGAAAGCCGATTTCGAGGCGGTGCTGGCCGATCGCAAGGCGGTTCAGGCCCGTCGCAAGGCCAGTTCCGGCGCGATCCTGCGGGTGATGTCGATCGACCCGGCGGCGTTCATCGGGCGGCGGTTCGTGATTAGGAAGCCGCGCTAACCCCACACCCCGCTCTTCCCGGCGAAGGCCGGGACCCAGATTCACCCTGAGCGGTTGGGGATGATGCGCCTTCTGACCCTGCCAAGACCTGGCGCGCCCTGGGTTCGATTCGGATCCCGGCCTTCGCCGGGAAGAGCGGATTTTTGTTAGAGGCTAGAGGGAAAGGTCCTCGATCAACCGCGCCATGAACGCCGCCCCGCGTTGCATCTGGCTGATCTCGACGAACTCGTCGGGCTGATGGGCCTGGTCGATCGAACCCGGCCCGCAGATCACCGTGGAAAACCCCGCCCCCTGGAACTGCCCGGCCTCGGCGGCATAGGGCACGACACGCCCCGGGCCGTTGTCGCCGGCCATGCGGCGGGCGAAGGCTTCGGCGACGCCGTCGACTTCCGGCGCGAACGAGGGCGTCAACGAGCGGCGCTCGACCCTGACGCCGGCCTCGGGCGCGCGGGCTTTCAGCTGGGCGTCCATCGCGGCGGTCTTGGCGAAGAAATCGGCCAGGATCGCCATCGGATCCATCCCTGGCGGAGTGCGCAGGTCGAAGATGAACACGCATTCGCGGGCCAGGATATTGACCGCCGTGCCGCCATTGACCTGACCGATGGTCAGGGTCGCGCCCTTGGGTGTGAACGGTGAGGCGGGATCGGCTTCGCGCTCGAGTTTTTCCGAGAGTTCTACCAGCCCGGCCATCAGCCTGATCGCCGCCATATTGGCCGAGACGCCAAGGTGGGTCAGGCTGGAATGGGCCTCGCGGCCGGACACCGTGACGCGGAAACTGGCAATGCCCTTGTGGCCGCTGACGGCGACCATGTCGGTGGGCTCGCCGACCACGACGAGCGCCGGCTTGGGCAGATCGCGGGCGATGACCTCGATCATGTCGGGCGCGCCCAGACAGCCAACCTCCTCGTCATAGGAGAAGGCCAGGTGGACGGGCCGGCTGAGCGTGGCGGCCGCCAGGTCCGGCGCGGCGGCCAGGGCCAGGGCCAGGAAGCCCTTCATGTCGCAGGTCCCGCGCCCGTAGAGCCGTCCGCCCTTTTCCGTCAGCACGAACGGATCGGTCGACCAGGGCTGGCCGTCGACCGGCACCACGTCGGTATGGCCCGACAATACCACCCCGCCCTCGACCGCCGGGCCGATGGTGGCCAGGAGATTGGACTTGGTCCCGTCGGCATTGGGCACGCGCCGCGAAGGCACGTTCAGCTGGGCGAGGTAGCCCTCGACCCATTCGATGAGCTCAAGATTGGACAGCCGCGAGGTGGTGTCGAACGACACCAGCTTGGCCAGAAGATCGATGGCGCGGTCGGACAGCGCTTCGGAAGAGGATGCCATGGGGCGAGCCTAGCCCTGTCTCCCCGCTGCTGCCTAGCCGGACACGACCAGATCGCGGCCACCCGTCCGCCCGGAGGCATGCCCGTGCGCAAACCCGGCGATTTTCCTCGCGCCGCGAGCGATTTCGGCCTCGCGCGGCGGGGCTGGCCGCTTTTCTTCGGCGCGACAAGCCTCTAGAGGGAGCGGACCATGATCCTGACCCTCTCCTGTCCCGACCAGCGCGGCATCGTCGCCAAGGTGTCCGCCTTCCTGTTCGAGCGCGGCTGCAACATCCTCGACGCCCAGCAGTTCGACGACCAGGAGACCGGTCAGTTCTTCATGCGCGTGGTGTTCGACGCCGACGACGCCGACCATGTCGCCCTGCGCGCCGACTTCACCGTGGTGGCGACTGCCCTGTCGATGAAGTGGACCCTGCGCGACCGCACCGACCGCTATCGGGTGATGATCCTGGCCAGCAAGTTCGACCACTGCCTGGCCGACCTGGTCTATCGCTGGAAGATCGGCGAGCTGCCGATGGAGATCGCCGGGATCGTGGCCAACCACCCGGCCGAGACCTACGCCAATGTCGACCTGACGGGCCTGCCCTTCCATCACCTGCCGGTGACCAAGGAGACCAAGTTCGAGCAGGAAGCCGCGCTGTGGAAGCTGATCCAGGAGACGAAGACCGACATCGTCGTGCTGGCCCGCTACATGCAGGTGCTGTCGGACGGGCTGTCGGCCAAGCTGGCCGGGCGCTGCATCAACATCCACCACTCGTTCCTGCCGGGCTTCAAGGGCGCCAAGCCCTATCACCAGGCCCACGCGCGCGGCGTGAAGGTGATCGGGGCCTCGGCTCACTACGTCACCGGCGACCTGGACGAAGGCCCGATCATCGAGCAGGACGTCGAGCGCATCAGTCACCGCGACACGCCCGAGGACCTGATCCGCAAGGGCCGCGACATCGAGCGGCGCGTCCTGGCCCGCGCCCTGCGCTATCG
The DNA here is from genome assembly GCF_058680955.1 of Caulobacter sp. FV2ye17ST. Taxonomy (NCBI): domain Bacteria; kingdom Pseudomonadati; phylum Pseudomonadota; class Alphaproteobacteria; order Caulobacterales; family Caulobacteraceae; genus Caulobacter; species Caulobacter sp. FV2ye17ST. Next base: position 4,226,770 of record NZ_CM178727.1, on the reverse strand, counting down.
CCTGGAAGACCGGGTGCTGCTGAACGGCCGCAAGACGGTGGTGTTCACCGACTGACCCCGCCGTTTGACGCCGCGGGTTGCGCGCGCGGGGATTTCTGAGCTACGGGGCGGGCTTAAGTCGTTTCCGGAACCCGGCATGTCTCGCAATCTTCGTATCATGGTCACCGGCGGCTGCGGCTTCATCGGCTCGGCGGTCTGCCGCTATCTGGCCAGCCTGGGCGACGCGGCGATCCTGAATTTCGACGCCATGACCTATGCGGCGTCCGAGACCAGCCTGGCCGACCTGCGCGGCCACAACAGCTATACGTTCGTGAAGGGCGATGTGGCCGACGCCTCGGCCGTCGCAGAAGCCATCGCCGAATTCAAGCCCACCCACATCATGCACTTGGCGGCGGAATCGCATGTCGACCGCTCGATCACCGGCCCCGGCGCCTTCATCCAGACCAATGTCGTCGGCACCTATGTGATGCTGCAGGCGGCGCTGGACTACTGGCGCACCCTGGACAGCGAAGCGGCGCAAGCCTTCCGCTTTCACCACATCTCGACCGACGAGGTTTTCGGCAGCCTGGGCGCCGAGGGGCTGTTCTCCGAGACCACGCCCTATGACCCGCGCTCGCCCTATTCGGCGTCGAAGGCCTCGTCCGACCACATGGTCCGAGCCTGGCATCACACCTATGGCCTGCCGGTCGTGGTCTCCAACTGCTCCAACAATTATGGGCCGTATCACTTCCCCGAGAAGCTGATCCCGCTGGTCACGCTGAACGCCCTCGAGGGCAAGCCGCTGCCGGTCTATGGCAAGGGCGACAACATCCGCGACTGGCTCTATGTCGACGACCACGCCAAGGCGCTGGTGCTGATCGCCACGAAGGGCCGGGTCGGCGAGAGCTACAATGTCGGCGGCCGCAACGAGCGCACCAATCTGCAGGTGGTCGAAGCGATCTGCGACATCCTCGACGACCTGCGCCCGCAGCCGGGCCTGAAGCGCCGCGACCTGATCACCTTTGTCACCGACCGTCCGGGCCACGACGCCCGCTACGCTATCGACGCCACCAAGCTGGAAACCGAGCTGGGCTGGAAGGCCGAAGAAAACTTCGACACCGGCCTGCGCAAGACCGTCGAATGGTACCTGGCCCGCGAGGACTGGTGGCGGCCGCTGCGCGAACGCTATGACGGCCAGCGTCTGGGCCTGAAGACCGCCTGATGGCTTCCCTCAACAAGGATGGTCCCCGGATTGCCCTGTTCGGCGCCAACGGCCAGCTGGGGCAGGATCTGACGGCCATCGCCGCGACGCGCGGCCTGAGCCTGATCGCCCTGCAGCGCCCACAGTTCGACGCGACCGACCTGGCGGGCCTGGATGCGGCGCTCGCCGATCTGGATTTCGACGTCGCCATCAACAGCGTCGCCGTCACCCGCGTGGACGACTGCGAGAAGGACCCGGCCCCGGCCGTGGCCATCAACGCCGATTTCGCCCAGGCCCTGGCCAGGACCTGCGCGCGCAAGAAGGCCCGCCTCGTCCAGGTCTCGACCGACTATGTGTTCGGCGGCCAGGCCTCGCGCGAGCCCCTGGACGAGGACGCGGCGCCGGCCCCGATCAATGTCTATGGCGAGACCAAGCTGCAGGGCGAAACCCTGGCGCGCCAGGCCCATGACGACGTCATCGTCGCCCGCGTGGCCTCGCTGTTCGGTGTGGCCGGGGCCAGCGGCAAGGGCGGCAATTTCGTCGAGACCATGATCCGCTTCGGTCGCGAGCGCGGGGCCCTGAAGGTGGTCGCCGACCAGGTGATGTCGCCGACCAGTTCCTGGGACGCCGCCGAGGCGATCCTCGACCTGATCAAGGTGGAAGCGCCGGCCGGCGTCTATCACGTGGTCAATTCCGGGGCGGCCAGCTGGCATGATTTCGCCGCCGCCATCATCGACCGCGCGGGGGTCGAGGCGACCGTCTCGCCGATCCCGACATCCGAGTTTCCGACCCCGGCCCGCCGTCCGCCCTACAGCGTTCTGGCCAACGCCCGGGTCGAAAAGGCGCTGGGACGATCGATGCCGGCGTGGCAAGACGCTCTGGACAGATATCTGATGGCCAAAGGTCACCGAGAGACGTGACCGGTCGCGCGGGGCAGTAGAGGTACTATTCCATGAAGGGCATCATCCTGGCCGGTGGATCGGGCACGCGCCTGCACCCGGTGACCAAGGGCGTCAGCAAGCAGCTGCTGCCGGTCTACGACAAGCCGATGATCTATTACCCGATCTCGATCCTGATGATGGCGGGCATCCGCGACATCATGATCATCAGCACGCCCCGCGACCTGCCGCTGTTCCAGGGCCTGCTGGGTGACGGCTCCGACTGGGGCGTCAACTTCGTCTATGCCGAACAGCCCGAGCCCACGGGCCTGGCCGACGCCTATCGCATCGGTGCGCAGTTCGTCGGCAATGGTCCCTCGACCCTGATCCTCGGCGACAACCTGTTCTATGGCGCCGGCATGGGCCGGATGCTGGAGGGCGCGGCGACCCGCGCCCAGAACGGCGCCTCTGTCTTCGCCTATCTGGTCAAGGATCCCGAGCGCTACGGCGTCGTCGAGTTCGACGAGGACAACCGGGCGGTCAGCATCGAGGAAAAGCCGGTCCAGCCGCGCTCGAACTGGGCGGTGACCGGCCTCTACATGTACGACAACAAGGTCGTCGACTATGCCCGCGACCTGAAGCCCTCGCCGCGCGGCGAGCTGGAAATCACCGACATCAACCGCCTCTATCTGGAGAGCGGCGCCCTGTCGGTCGAGCGCATGGGCCGGGGCTTTGCCTGGCTCGACACCGGCACCCACGACAGCCTGCTGGAAGCCTCGGAATTCGTGCGCGCCATCGAGCATCGCCAGGGCCTGAAAATCGGCTGCTGCGAGGAGGTCGCCTACCAGAACCGCTGGATCAACACCGACCAGCTTCTGGGCCTGGCGCACGACCTGCAGAAGTCGCCCTACGGCGCCTATCTGCGCTCCCTGGCCGAGGGCTGAGCGACCTTTCGCAGGCCCCGGACAGCCGCACGCGAACGCGCGATTGGCCGTTGTCCGGAGCCCCCGAACGGGCCTAAACACCCAGAAGAATCAGCGGGGTCGGGCCGCCGGATGAGCTGTTCCCCAAGCTTCCAAGGCCTGTTAAGAAGGCGCCCGCTCCGATGGAGCGAGAAGTCGGGTCGCTTCGCCCGCCGCCACCCTGTTTGCGAGAGTTTCCGGATTTGTTTGCCGTCAACAGGAATGGCTTCTGAATGAGCCTCTTCGGAAGTTTCAAGGCCGCCGCGCTGGACCTGTACCGCGGCGTGCTCCTGACGCCTCTGTGGTGGCGGGTCAGCGTAGAGCAGACCGTGACCCGCTACCGCCGCAGCCTGCTGGGTCCGGTCTGGATGGCCAGCACCACCCTGGCCACCGCCTTTTCGCTGGCGATCGTGTTCGGCTCGATCTTCGGCGGCGACGCCAGGGACAACCTGTCCTTCATCATGATCGGCGTGGTGGGCTGGTCGATCACCGGCGGCATCCTGCCCGAGATCGCCAACACCTTCGTCAACGCCGCGGGCGTGATGCAGGTGCGCAGCCTGCCGCTGAGCTTTCACGCCTTCCAGCAGATGAGCAAGATCTTCATCAACTTCCTCCACCAGATCGTCGGGCTCTGGCTGGTGCTGATGCTGATGAAGCTGGCCGTGGTTCCGCACTGGACCCTGCTGGTCAACCTGCCGATCGCCCTGCTGACCGGCCTGTTCGTCAGCATTCCGCTGGGCATGATCTCGGTGCGTTTTCGCGATATCAACTATATGGTCGGCTTTGTCGCCCAGAGCCTGTTCATGCTCACCCCCGTGTTCTGGCGCCGATCACAGGTTCCCGAGACCATGCGCTGGATCGTTGACCTCAATCCGTTCGCCCACCTGCTGGAGATCGTCCGGCAGCCCCTGCTGGGCAATGCCGCGCCGATCCATGACATTCACGCGTCGCTGGCCTTCCTTGGCGTCGCCGCGCTGCTTACGGTGATCAGTCTCACCCTTGTTCGCACCCGCGTCGTGTTCTGGCTGTAGGCGACATGAACAGTTCCATCGAACTCACCGACGTCACGCTCGACTACAACCTCTACAGCGTGCGCGCCCAATCGCTGCGCAACACCGTGCTGAACATGGCCGTCGGCGGCCGCCTGATCCAGGCCGGCAAGGACGTCACCTTCGTGCGGGCGCTGTCGAACGTCAGCCTCAAGCTCGAGGAAGGTGACCGCCTGGCCGTGATCGGCCACAACGGTTCGGGCAAGACCTCGCTGCTGAAGATCCTGGCCGGCATCTATTCGCCGACCTCGGGCAAGGTGGACGTCCGCGGACGGATCAGCTCGATGATCTCGATCACCGTGGGCCTCGACATCGAGGCCTCGGGTCTGGAAAACATCCGCAACCTGGCCATGATGCAGATGATGTCGGACCGCGAGATCAAGAAGCGCCTGCCCTCGATCGTCGAGTTCTCCGGCCTGGGCGCCTTCGTGCACATGCCGCTCAAGACCTATTCGGCCGGCATGGTCGCGCGCCTGACCTTCTCGGTCGCCACCCAGGTGGACGCCGAGATCCTGATCATGGACGAGTGGATCAGCGCGGGCGACGCCGAGTTCCAGAAGAAGGCCGCCGACCGCCTGAACGGCATGGTCGACTCGGCCAAGATCGTCGTTCTGGCCACCCATGACTATCAACTGGCCGCCAAGGTCTGCAACAAGGTCATGACCATGGAATCCGGCGTGCCGACCTTCCTGGGCACCACGGAAGAATGGCTCGAGAGAAGCAACGCCGCGTGAGCGAGCGGCTTCCCGCGCCCCGGAAGGCCGTCGAGCCGACCGGATCGCCCGGCCAGTTCAGGGCCCACGCCGCCGATGCGGAGATGCTGTTTCGCCTGACCCGGGCCGAGCAGCCGCTGTTTGACGACGTGGCGTCGGTTCGCGTCAGCGTGAAACTCCGCGCGATCGAGGGCGAGATCCAGACGCCCGGCGTGCTGATCGACTGGGGCGACGGCCTGGCGCTGGCGACGCCCGTGGCGTTGAAGCGGCTTGGCGATGACACCTATGTCGTCGTGGCCCACACCAATGCCGGCGCCCTGCGCCAGATCGTTCTCCAGCCGTCAGCCACGCCCTGCCTGTTCGAGCTGAGCGCGTTCCGGGTCGATCCCGCAGCCGAGCCGGCGGCCGGCGCCCCGCGACTGTCGGCGCCCCGCCGGCTGCTGCGCGCCGCGCTTCGCCGGCTTTCGCCGCGCGCCGCGCGCGCGATCCGGATCAGCCTGCGAACCCTCACCGATCCCGGGAGCACGATCCGTCTGGCCCGCCAGACGATGAGAAATCGCCGCCAGGACCCCTGGCGCGAGTCCTATCAGCACGCCTTCAATGTGGCGCGGCACGCCTTCAGCCCCCACTTCGCCGCCCCGGCCCTGGGTCCGCCGCCCCGCGCCCACGACGCGCCCCGGGTGCTGGCCTTCTACCTGCCGCAGTACCATCCGTTCCCCGAGAACGATCAGTGGTGGGGCAAGGGCTTCACCGAGTGGACCAACGTCAGCAAGGCCACGCCGCAGTTCGTCGGCCACTACCAGCCGCGCCTGCCCGGCGAGCTGGGCTTCTACGACCTGCGGGTTCCGGAAGTGCTGCAGGCCCAGGCGGCGATGGCGCGCAACGCCGGCGTCGACGCCTTCTGCTTCCACTACTACTGGTTCGGCGGAAAACGCCTGCTGGAGCGTCCGCTCGACGCCTTCGTCGCCGATCCGGAGATCGACCTGCCGTTCGCCCTGTGCTGGGCCAACGAGAACTGGACCCGGCGCTGGGACGGCGACGAGCAGGACGTCCTGATGGCCCAGGACCATTCGCCGGAAGACGACCTGGCCCTGCTCGACGACCTGGCCCGCTACATGGCCTCGCCGCGCTATGTGCGGGTGGGCGAGCGCCCGCTGCTGATCGTCTATCGCCCCGACACCCTGCCCGACGCCTCGGCCACGCTGGAACGCTGGCGCAACCGCGCCCGCGAGCGGGGGATCGGCGAGCTGTTCGTCCTGTGCACCAACGCCTTCGGCTTCTCGGCCTGGCGCGACGCCGGCTTCGACGGCCTGGTCGAGTTCCCGCCCCACGCCCTGCGGAAGGGCGAGATCACCGACACGGTCGAGCGCCTGAACCTGGATTTCGCCGGTCGGGTCTATGACTACGACACCGTCGTCGAGGAGCGGATCGAGGCGCTGGAGCGTCGCGAAGACGCCCGGGTCTATCCCGGCGTCATGCCGTCGTGGGACAACGAGGCGCGCAAGCCGGGCTTCGGCAACATCTTCCACAATGTCACGCCGCAGCGCTTCCACGACTGGGCCGGCGCCGCGCTGGACTGCACGACGCGCCTGGCCCCGCCCGACGAGCGGCTGGTGTTCGTCAACGCCTGGAACGAATGGGGCGAGGGGACCTATCTGGAACCCGACCGCTGGCTGGGCCACGCATCGGCCCAGGCCCTGCGCAACGCCGTGGCCATCCGCGCCCCGACACCCGCGCGCGACCATCCCGCCGTGGCCGCCTCGCGCCAAGGCCCCCGCACGCATGACGCGGTCATGCTGTTCCACATCTTCTATGCCGACCTGATCGACGACCTGGCCCAGCGCCTGGCGCCGTTGCGGGACAGCATGGACGCCATCATCACCTTCCCCGAGCAGTGGCCAGCTTCGGCGGTCGACGCCCTGGCCAGGGCCGTGCCGGGCGCTGTCCTGGTCCCTCTGCCCAATCATGGACGCGACGTGGTTCCGTTCCTGACAGCCCTGAAGATCGCCCGGGCGCGGGGCCATACGGTGTTCTGCAAGGCCCATACGAAGAAGTCGCCGCACCGCTCGGACGGCGCTGCCTGGCGGGACCGGCTGCTGGACGGCCTGATGTCGCCGGAACGCGCGCGGACGGCGCTGGCGGCATTCGCCGAAGATGAACGGCTGGGTCTGCTGGCGCCGGAGAACGCCCGGATGCTCTACAGCGACCTGGGGGTCATGACCCACAACGCCGAGGGCGTGGACCAGCTCTCCCGCGCGCTGAACTTCCGCTACGGCCCCGACACGGCTTTCCCGGCCGGCACCATGTTCTGGGGTCGCATCGCGGCGTTCGAGGCGCTGAACGGCCACGACCTGACCTTCGAGCCGGAACTGGGACGGGTGGACGGCACCCTGGCCCACGCCTTCGAGCGCATCGTCGGCTGCCTGGTCGAAACGGCCGGCTTCCGGGTGCAGTGGAGCCTGTAGGCTCGAAAGTTGGAAAGGGGCGCGCCAGGCGCGCCCCCATCGGGATCAGGCGGCCGCGGCCGCGACGGCCTCGGCGGTGATGCCGAACTCCTTGTAGAGCCGCTCGAACGGGGCGCTGGCGCCGAAGCCGGTCATGCCGATGAAGGCGCCGTCCTCGCCGATGAAGCGCTCCCAGCCCTGGCGGATGCCCGCCTCGACCGCGACACGCTTGGCCGCCGTGCCGATGACGGCCTGGCGATAGGCGGCCGGTTGCTTTTCGAACAGCTCCCAGCAGGGAACCGAGACTACGCGGGTCGGCTTGCCCTGGCCCTGCAGGATGTCACGCGCGGCGACGGCGACGCCGACCTCGGTGCCGGTGGCGAAGATCGTCACCGCCGCCTCGCCGCCCTCGGCCGCCAGCAGTTCATAGGCGCCCTTGGCCGAGAGGTTCTCGGCGCCAGAGGCGCGCACGCCGGGGGTCTTCTGGCGCGACAGGGCCATGACCGACGGGGTTGCGGTCTGCTCCAGGGCGATCTTCCAGCATTCGGCGGCTTCCACCGCGTCGGCCGGGCGGAAGACCAGCAGGTTGGGGATCGCACGCAGCGAGGCCACATGCTCGACCGGCTGGTGGGTCGGGCCGTCCTCGCCCAGGCCGATGGAGTCGTGGGTCATCACGTGGATGACCTTGGCCCCCATCAGGGCGCCCAGGCGGATCGCCGCGCGGCTGTAGTCGGCAAACGCCAGGAAGGTGCCCGAATAGGGGATGACCCCGCCGTGCAGGGCCATGCCGTTCATCGCCGCCGCCATGCCGAACTCGCGCACGCCGTAGTGGACATAGCGGCCGGCATAGTCGGGCGTGTCGAACGCCGTCATGCCCTTGACGAAGGTGTTGTTGGAGCCGGTCAGGTCGGCCGAGCCGCCGATCATTTCCGGGATCGCCGGGATCAGGTGGTCCAGGGCCGCGCCTGAGTGCACGCGGGTGGCGTTGGCGGGCTTGGTCTCCGCCATCTTGGCGATGTGGGCGTCGACGGCTTCAAAAGCCTTGGCCGGCAGGGCGCCCGAGATGGCGCGGTTGAACTTGGCGGCGTGGGCCGAGGCCTTCAGGCCCGCTTCCCAGGCCTTGCGGACGCGGGCGCCGCGACGGCCGACGCTCTTCCAGGCCTTGGCGATGTCGTCCGGCACCGTGAACGGCGCGGCGTCCCAGCCCATGGCGACGCGCGAGGCGGCGATCTCGTTGTCGAACAGGGTGTAGCCGTGGCTGTGGGGGTCGCCTTCTTTCGGACCCGCGCCCTTCGAGATCAGCGTCTTGCACGCGATCATGGTCGGGCGGTCCTGCTTGGTGGCCCAGCGCAGGGCGGCGGCGATCTTGCCGTGGTCGTGGCCGTCGACGACCTTGACCGCCCAGCCGGCGGCCTTGAAGCGCATCACCTGGTCGCCGGTCTCGGAGATGGTGGCGACGCCGTCGATGGTGGTGTTGTTGTCGTCGAACAGCACGGTCAACTTGGACAGCTTCAGGCGGCCGGCGATGCTGATGGCCTCATGGCTGACGCCTTCCATCAGGCAGCCGTCGCCGGCGATCACCCAGGTGCGGTGATCGACGATGTCCTTGCCAAAGCGCGAGGCCAGATGGGCCTCGGCCATGGCCATGCCGACGGCGGTGGCCAGGCCCTGGCCCAGCGGGCCGGTGGTGGTCTCGACGCCGGGGGTGTGGTGCACTTCGGGGTGGCCGGGGGTCAGCGAGCCCCACTGACGGAAATTCTCGATCTCCTTCATCGTCATGGCCTTGAAGCCGGTCAGGTGAAGCAAGGAATAGATCAGCATCGAGCCGTGGCCGGCCGACAGCACGAAGCGGTCGCGGTCGGCCCAGTCGGGCTTGCTGGCGTCAAACTTGAGGAACTTGCTCCACAGCACGGTCGCCACATCGGCCATGCCCATCGGCATGCCCTGGTGTCCGGACTTGGCCTTGTGGACCGCATCCATGGAAAGGACGCGGATCGCGTCGGCCATTTTGATGGGCGAAACGGGCATGGGCGTTGTCTTTGTTCGTTATGTTTTGCAGGGCTGCGCGGGCGCGAGGTCGCACGATGACCCTTTCGGGTCAAGGTTTGCGGGCGCTGGTCATCACGCTCCGGACACGTTATAGCTGGACGCAGACTTATGCTCAGTTTCAGCATAACCTCGAAAGGTCGCTCGCTTGACGAACCTCCCGTTCTTCTCGCCCTACCGCCACGGCTTCGTTCGCGTCGCCACGGCGGTGCCGAAGGTCAAGCTGGTCGATCCGGCCGCCAACGCCGCCAGCGTGCTCGATCTGGTCGGCCAGGCTGACGCGGCCGGCGTGGCGGTGCTGGTGTTCCCGGAACTGGGCCTGACCGGCTATTCGATCGACGATCTGCTGCAGCAGGACGCCCTGCTGGACGCGGTGGAAGCCGCGATCGAGACCCTGGCCCGGGCCAGCGCCACCCTGGCCCCGCTGTTCGTGGTCGGCGCGCCGCTGCGCGTGGACGGCCGCCTCTACAACACCGCCGTCGCCATCCAGGGCGGCGCGGTGCGGGGGGTGATCCCCAAGAGCTTCCTGCCCAACTATCGCGAATTCTATGAGCGCCGCTGGTTCACGCCGGGCGCCGGGGTGATCGGCAAGACCGTGACCCTGGCGGGCGAGACCGTGCCGTTCGGAACCGACATTCTCCTCCGGTCGGGCGGCCCATCGCCGTTCACGGTCGGCGTTGAAATCTGCGAGGACGTCTGGATCCCCACCCCGCCCAGCACCGCCCAGGCCATGGCCGGGGCCGAGATCCTGCTGAACCTGTCGGCCAGCAACATCACCATCGGCAAGTCCGAGACCCGCCGCCTGCTGTGCGCCAGCCAGTCGGCGCGGGCCATCGCGGCCTATGTCTATTCGGCCGCCGGGGCGGGCGAAAGCTCGACCGATGTGGCCTGGGACGGCCACGCCGACATCCACGAGATGGGCGCCCTGCTGGCCGAAACGCCGCGCTTTTCGACCACCGCCGTGATGGCCATGGCCGACGTCGATGTCGATCGCATCCGCCAGGAGCGCATGCGGGTGGTCAGCTTCGGCGACGCCGCCACCCTGGCCCCGAGCGCGTTCCGGATCGCGCCGTTCGACTTCACGCCGCCCGCCGGCGACCTGGCCCTGGCCCGCAACGTCGAGCGCTTCCCGTTCACACCGTCCGATCCGGCGAAACTGCGCGAGAACTGCTACGAGGCCTACAATATCCAGGTCCAGGGCCTGGCCCGACGGGTCGAGGCCTCGGGCCTGAAAAAGCTGGTGATCGGCATTTCCGGGGGTCTTGATTCCACACACGCCCTGATCGTCGCCGCGAAGGCCATGGACCAGCTGGGCCTGCCGCGCGCCAACATCCTGGCCTACACCCTGCCCGGCTTCGCCACCTCGGACCGCACGAAGTCCAACGCCTGGAAGCTGATGAAGGCGATGGGCGTCAGCGCCGACGAGATCGACATCCGCCCGGCCGCCGAACAGATGCTGAAGGACCTGGATCACCCCTACAGCCGGGGCGAGCCGGTCTATGACGTCACCTTCGAGAACATCCAGGCGGGCCTGCGCACCGACTATCTGTTCCGCCTGGCCAACCACAACGGCGCGCTGGTGGTGGGCACCGGCGACCTGTCGGAACTGGCCCTGGGCTGGTGCACCTATGGGGTCGGCGACCAGATGAGCCACTACAACCCCAATTCGGGCGTCGCCAAGACCCTGATCCAGCACCTGATCCGCTTCGTCGCCGCCTCGGGCGATGTCGACGCCGCGACCGGCGACCTGCTGGAGGACATTCTCAATACCGAGATCTCGCCGGAGCTGGTGCCGGGCGAGCAGGTTCAGGCCACCGAGAGCTTCGTCGGCCCCTACGCCCTGCAGGACTTCAATCTCTATTACCTGACCCGCTACGGCATGAGCCCGTCGAAGATCGCCTTCCTGGCCTGGACCGCCTGGCATGACGCGGGCCTCGGCGGCTGGCCGGTCGGCGTCCCGGACGCCCAGCGCAAGGCCTACGACCTGCCGGAGATCAAGCGCTGGCTGGAGCTGTTCCTGCGCCGATTCTTCGCCAACCAGTTCAAGCGCTCGGCCATGCCCAACGGCCCGAAGATTTCCTCCGGCGGCGCGCTCTCGCCCCGTGGCGACTGGCGGATGCCGTCCGACGCGACGGCGGATATCTGGCTGGCGGAACTGCACGCCAATACGGCGGTCTAGCGGAGCGACGCCAAGCGTCGTTTTCCAGACATGACGCGGAGACCCGTGTTAGTGGCTTGGCCGGGGTCGGGAGAAGCGTGAGGACGACGTTGGGCGCGATATATCCAGTGATCCTGTGCGGCGGGTCTGGCACCCGTCTTTGGCCTGCTTCACGCGCGGACCAGCCCAAGCAGTTCCTGAAACTGATTGGCGACACGTCCAGTTTCCAGGACACCGTGTTGCGTGTGAAGGACCTTCCCGGCCGCGCCGAGATCGTCATCGTCACCGGCGAGGCAATGGTGGGTTTCGTGCAGGATCAGACCGCCGAGATTGGCGTGTCGGTCACTGTACTGGTCGAGCCGGAGGCGCGGGACTCAGCCCCCGCCGTCGCGGCGGCCGCCGCCTATGTTCAGCAGCGCGATCCCGACGGCGTGGCGCTGATGCTTGCGGCAGACCATCACATTGTCGAACCCGAAATCTTTGCCCAGGCCGCAATCACCGCCGCCAGGGCCGCTGACGAGGGCCTGATCGTCACCTTCGGCGTCAAGCCCACCGGGCCCGCGACAGGCTTTGGCTATATTCGGCCGGGAACGCCGCTGCTGGACGGCTCCGTGAGCGCCGTGGCCGCTTTCGTCGAAAAGCCGGATCGGACGACGGCGGAGACCTATGTCGCGGAGGGATATTACTGGAACAGCGGCAACTTCGCCTTCAAGGCGGCCGTGCTTCTGGGTGAACTGGACGTCTTCGAGCCTACCGTTTCCGCAGCCGCCCGCGCCTGTATGGCGAGCCTTCAGATGGACGGCGGGACGGCCCGTCTGGACCGTGCCGCCTTCGCAGGCGCCGCCAAGATATCGCTCGACTATGCGGTTATGGAGCGCACCAAGAAAGCCGCTGTGGCGCCCGCCGCCTTCTCGTGGTCGGACCTCGGCGCGTGGGATGCGATCTGGGACGTCTCGACCACCGACCCTTCAGGTAACGCGGCCGTCGGCGACGTCACCCTGATCGACAGCCGAAACGTTCTGGTGCGATCGACGGGGCCCTTTGTCGGTGCAATCGGCGTCGAGGACCTAGTGATCATCGCCGAGCCGGACGCCGTTCTAGTCTGTCGCCGCGATGCGAGCCAGGCGGTCAAGACGCTTGTCGATGGCCTCAAACGCGACGGCCGCTCGATCGCCAGCGGTCATGCCCGGGACGAGCGCCCTCGCAGAATCCTGGCCACAGCGGCCGATTGGGAAGTGTCCATCTGGACCCTAGCTCCGGGCGAGAAAGCCGCCCTGCCCCTAGGCTCTGTTCAGGTACTGGCCGGCGAGACTTCCCTAGGCGTGAGCCTTAACGTCATTGACACGGCAACGACCGTCACGGCCCAAACCGCCGCAACCCTGCTGGTCACCCAGCGGCTTTAGCCTTAACCGCCCGGTCCATCTCCGCGATGGCGCAGACGATGTGGTAGAACGAGGAGGCCGGCGCGGCTTCCTCGACAAAGGCGCCGTCAGGCTTGAGCTTGTCGCGCCACAGGCCCGGCACGGGCGTACGCAGGTACTGCAGCAGCCCCTCGGCCCCCTCGGCCGCCACGCCCCACCACCGGTCATCGCCGGTGACCTCGGCGGCCAGCACGCCGGCCTTGATGCGCTCGGTCTGCGGCCACAGGCGGGCGCCGGCGTCGTGGGCGCTCATGTCGTCGAGCATGGCGTTCATGCCGACGCCGCGCTCGGGATCGACGCCCTTCGTCTCGGCCAGGTCGATCATCCGCAGGGCGGCGGCGATGGCGTCGGGACGCCCGGCCAGCTTGCCCCAGCGCAGCAGCAACCACGCCCACTCGTACTGGTGGCCCGGCTCCCAGATCCGGCCGGCCACGCCCGGGGCGGGGTTCCACTGGTCGTCGAAGAACTCGCGCAGCGCGCCGGTCTCGGCGGAGATGAACTTGCTCAGGGCCAGCTGCGCGATCTCGTCGGCCAGGGCCCGCCATTTCGGATCGGCGTCGATGGCGTTCCAGGCCAGGCAGGCCTCGAACAGGTGCATGTGCGGGTTGGAGTGCAGGGGCGGATCGGTCGGGGTCGACTCGTTGAAGCCGCCCAGCGGGTTCTTCAGCGTGGCATAGAGGGTCTGGCGCACCGAGACAGCGACGTCGCGCAGGTCGCTGCGGCCCGTCACCGCGCAGGCATTGGCCAGGGCGAACATCGCGAACGCCTGGTCATAGAGGGCCGAGGTGTCGTCCAGGCTGACCCCGCCTGGGCCGACCAGGGCGCGGAACAGGCCGTTGGGCTTGCGATAGACGTCGAGATAATAGCGCAGGCCGTGATCGACGGCCTCGCGCCACGGGCCGGTCCAGCCCAGATCCTTGGCGGCGGCGAAGGCGTAGATCTGGCGCGGCAGCACCCGACCCCGGCGCGGGGAATCCTTGGCCTCCCCCGATTGTTCGATGGTCTCGAAGAAGCCGCCGCCCTGATGATCGGCGCCGACGGTCCACCACAGCGGAAAGGCGGTCGACAGCGCCCAGCCCTTGAGCCGGTCGCGCAGACGCGCGGCGTCAGTCAGGGCGCTGTTGGGGGCGTCGGACATCGCGAACTCTCCAGGTGCGGGTGTTTTCTAGTCGCGTTCTTACATCGCCGCCAAGACGATGGCTTGGCGCCCGGCGACGACAGGCGATAAAGCTCGACTTATGGACATCCCACCGCCCCTTCGCGCCGTCTTCCTCGACCGGGATGGCGTGCTCAATATCGATCACGGCTATATCGCCGATCCGGCCCGGCTGGAGTGGATTGATGGTGCGCGCGAGGCCGTGGCGGCCATGACCCGGGCAGGCCTGACGGTGATGGTGGTCACCAACCAGTCGGGCATCGGCCGGGGCTATTTCGCCGAAGAGGCCATGCACGCCTTCCATGCCGAGATGCAGGCGCAGCTGGCGCCGCTGGGCGGCCGGATCGACGCCTTCTATTTCGCGCCCCACCACGAAGATGCGGCGATCGAGACCTATCGCGTCGTCGACCATCCAGACCGCAAGCCCAATCCCGGCATGGTGCTGCGGGGCCTGGCCGATTTCGGCCTGGCGCCCGCCGAGGCGGTGATCATCGGCGACCGGTCCAGCGACGTCGAGGCCGGACGGCGCGCCGGGGTGGCGGGCCATCTGTTCCGGGGCGGCGACCTGCACGCCTTCCTGATCGAAGTGCTGGGCGACCGGGTTCCTGGCCTGAAATGACGCTGAAGGTCCTGCAGTTCGGCGCCACGGGTCAGGTCGGCCAGGCGCTGATCGCCGCGGCGGCGGGCAGGATCGCCCTGAAGACCCTCTCGCGGGCCGATGTCGACCTGACCGATCCCGCGGCCATCCGCGCCGCGATCCGGACGGCCGATTGCGACCTGGTCTGGAACGCCGCCGCCTTCACGATGGTGGACAGGGCCGAGAGCGAGCCCAAGGCCGCTTTCGCGGTCAACGCGGCCGCGCCCGGGACCATGGCCGCCGCCTGCGCCGAGCGCGACCTGCCCTTCATTCACCTGTCGACCGACAGCGTCTTCGATGGCCGGACGACCCGGCCCTATGTCGAAACCGACCCCGCCGAGCCCATCAGCGTCTACGGCCGCTCGAAACTGGCGGGCGAGCAGTCCGTGCTGGCCCACCCGCGCACGGCGGTGCTGCGGATCTCCTGGGTGTTCTCGCCCTATGGCCGCAACTACGTCGCGTTCATGCTGGAACTGGGCCGCACGCGCGAGGTGCTGCAGGTGGTCGCCGACCAGTATGGCAGCCCCACCGACGGCGAGGCCCTGGCCGGGTTCATGGTCGCCAGCGCCGGGCGCTGGGCGGGCGCGAAGGCTGGCAATCCCGCCTTTGGCCTGTTCCACTTCGCCAATGCCGGCGAGACCAGTCGTTTCGAATTCGCGAAAGCCGCCATCGCCCGCGACCCGCTGACCCGCGCCCGCCTGGAGCCGACCACCCAGGCCGCCTTCGCCGAGGCCGCCGCCCGGCCGCCACGCTCGCCGCTGGACAGCGGCAAGCTGGCCGCGACCTTCGGTTTCACCCCCCAGCCCTGGAAGCCGGCCGTCGAGCGGGTGGCCGACCAGCTGGTTCGCAACGGCTTGTGAACTCGCCCCTGCTGGCGCGCGGCGTCCCGGCGCGATAAACCGGCCCGAACCTCACAAAAAATCAGCGCAAGAGTCCCATGCAGATCTTCCTCGACAGCACCGACACCAAGGTCATCGCCGACCTGGCCTCCACCGGCCTCGTGGACGGCGTGACCACCAACCCGACCCTGATCGCCAAGGCGGGCCGTCCGATGCTGGAAGTGATCGCCGAGATCTGCGACCTGGTGCCCGGCCCGATCAGCGCCGAAGTGGCCGCCACCACCGCCGACGCCATGATCGCCGAAGGCACGAAGCTGGCCGGCATCGCCCCCAATGTGGTGGTCAAGATCCCGCTGACCCGCGACGGCCTGATCGCCTGCGCCGCCTTCGCCAGCGAGGGCATCTCGACCAATGTCACCCTGTGCTTCTCGCCGACCCAGGCCCTGCTGGCCGCCAAGGCCGGCGCGACCTTCGTCTCGCCGTTCATCGGCCGCCTGGACGACTATGGCTTCGACGGCATGGACCTGATCCGCGACATCCGCACCATCTATGACAATTTCGGCTATGAGACCGAGATCCTGGCCGCCTCGGTGCGCAATGTCGCCCACGTCAAGGACGCCGCCATCGTCGGCGCCGACGTCGTCACCATCCCGCCCGCCGTGTTCAGCGACCTCTTCAAGCATCCGTTGACGGACAAGGGCCTGGAACAGTTCATGAAGGACTGGGCCGGCACGGGCCAATCCATTCTCTAGGCATTTCAAGGCCCTGGGCGGCGAAAGCCGCCGCCCGGGCGCCTCCTGGGTGATCAAAGTTCATTTCGCAACAGCGAAGCTGGTTCGCAAACGCGAACTCGTGCGTTAGGGTGAGCTGACCCACAGGGGAGACCACCATGGTCCCGACTGACGCCACCGCCGAGTTCCGCCTCGCCGACACCGCCGAGGCCGACACCTTCTCCCAGTTCGTGCAGGGCTTCCTGTCGGCCAACGGTTTTCCGTTCGTGATCATTCACGACGCGCCCGAGCTGGCAGGCCGCCTGCGCAAGGTGGTGTTCGAGGACGCCAAGACCAGCGCCAAGTTCGCCAGCGAGTGGCTGCGCCTGCGCGGAACCCTGGGCCAGGCCTAGAGCATTTTCCGATCCGACTGGATCGGTGAAATGCTCTAGTCTTTTGTTTTAACGCATTTTCTGACGACGAACCGGCGTCCACTTCGTCGGAAAATGCTCTAGAGCCGCGCAACCACCCTGGGGTGGTCCTTCCAGGCCGGCATGCGGGCCATATAGGCGATCGTCTCGCGCTCGGCCTCGGCGCGCGGGCTGCCGCGCCGCTCCTGCCATTGCACCATGCGCTCGAAGCGGGTGTCGAAGTCCTGCAGGGTCCCGTCCTCGGTGACGCAGTGCTGGCAATACTGGCCATTGTCGATCGGCATGCCGCAGCTTTCGCAGTTGTGGCTCATGATCGGGCTCCTTTCAGCTGGGTGACAAAGGTCTGGAAAAGGTCGAGCAGGGCCTCGCGCTGCGCCGGCGTCAGTCGCTCGGCGGCCGTGGCCAGCAGGTCGTGGTCGAGCACCTCGCGCGCCTGCGTCAGGGCCGCCTGGCCGGCGTCGGTCAGCCAGATCAGGCTGCGGCGAGCGTCGAGCGGATCGCGGTCGCGGGTCAGCAGGCCCTTGTCGACCAGGTGATCGACCATCTCGCTGAGCGTGCTGGGCGCGCGGTCGATGTGGCGCGACAGCTCGCCGGAGGTCAGGGGCCCGGCCGCCGCCAGATGGTCGAGCAGGGCCACCGTCTCGGGCGACAGCCGCTCGCGCCGGTCGCGCACGCGGCGCACCGCGGTGACATAGACCGCGCGAAACAGGCTCTCGAAATCCGTGGCGAAGGCTTGGGTCATGGCGCGACGCTATGACCGCGATATTGCTTCGTAAATCCCGAACGACCTGAGCGAATCGAGAGGCGCGCCGCCTCAGGATCCGGTCGGCGGGGTCGACTTGCCCGCCGCGGATTTACGCCGGCGCATCGGAGCCTTCAGTCTGAACAGGTGATGCTCCCCCTCGCCCGGCATGGCCGGCGAGGGATCCACGGCCTTGGTCGGGCGCGGCGGCGGCAGGTCATCGCGCGCCGGGTCTTCGGACAACAGATGGGCGGTCAGCATCAGGTCGGTCTTGACCGAGGCGAAATCCTCCTTGGCCGTCCAGGCCCGGATCGCGGCCTGGGCGAAGGCTTCCGACAGGTCGGTGACCTCGATCTGCACGGCCGGCTCCTTGCGGATGCGCGCGTCGTTCTCGGCCCGCTCGCGCAGGCGCTTGAGCACCGCCACCAGATCGGTCTTCAGCGGAACCTTGAACAGCACGTCCACGCGGCGCGTGCGGTGCGCCGAATAGTTCAGGATCACGTCGCCGAACACCTTGCTGTTGGGGATCATCACCTTGACGTTGTCGAAGGTGGCGATCTCGGTGAACAGAAGGTCCAGCGACTTGACCGTGCCGACGCGCGTCACGGTCTCGATCACGTCCCCGACCCGGTAGGGCCGAAACAGCAGGATCATCACCCCGGCGGCCACGTTCGACAGGGCCCCCTGCAGGGCCAGGCCGATGGCCAGGGACGCCGCGCCGAGAACGGCGATGATCGAGGTCGCCTGCACGCCCAGCTGCTGCAGAACCGCCACCAGGCCGACCACCACGATGGCGTATCTGACCAGCGAAGCGCCGAAGGTTTCCAGGGTCTGGTCGGGATTGTTGCGATGAACCCGCCCCAGGGTCCGCCGCACGACGCCGGCGGCCCAGCCGGCGATCCAGAAAGTCAGGCCCAGGATCAGGGCGGCGACCACCAGATTGACCGCCACCTTGCCCAGCCAGTCGAGGACATGGGCCAGCATGGTCTCGTCGGCCTTCACATTGGCGAGGTCAGGCAGCTTGCCGGCGGGCGGAATCAGGGTCGGCTTGGTCATGGACCTCTCGATGGCGCCCCCGCGCGAACGGGTCAACGAAGAGGGGTCGCGAGGCGTTCCGGCCGCCGCCCGCGAGGCTCTGCTTCGCCCTTGCGAAACAGTCGGTTACATCAATTGGCTCGAATTTGCCTCGATCCGTCTCTAAGAGCCGCGCCCATGAGCATGCCCTTCATCGACCTCGCCGCGCAGCAACGCCGGATCCGCGACAAGATCGACGCCGCCATCGCCAGCGTCCTCGACAGCGGCGCCTATGTGATGGGCCCGCAGGTTCGCGCGTTCGAAAGCCAGCTGGCCACCTTCGGCGAGGCCAGGCTGGCCCTGTCCTGCGCCAACGGCACCGACGCCATCGCCCTGCCGCTGATGGCCTGGGGCATCGGCAAGGGCGACGCGGTGTTCTGCCCGTCCTTCACCTTCGCCGCGACGCCGGAAGTGGTGCCGTGGGTCGATGCGACGCCGGTGTTCGTCGACGTGCTGGAAGGCACCTTCAACCTCGACCCCGCCAGGCTGGAAGCCGCGATCGCCGGCGTGAAGGCGCAAGGCAAGCTGACCCCCCGCGTGGTCATCGCGGTGGATCTGTTCGGCCAGCCGGCCGACTATCCGGCCATCAAGGCCATCTGCGACCGCGAAGGCCTGAAGCTGATCGCCGACAGCGCCCAGGGCTTTGGCTGCACGCTCAATGGCCACCATCCGCTGCATTGGGCGGACGTCGCCACCACCAGCTTCTTCCCGGCCAAGCCGCTGGGCTGCTACGGCGACGGCGGGGCGGTGCTGACCAACGACCAGGAACTCTGGGACCTGATGGACAGCTATCGCGTCCACGGCAAGGCCGTGGCCCCCGACCTGGTGGGCCGCACCTTCGAGCACGACACCAAGTACCTGAACACCCGCATCGGCATGAACTCGCGGCTGGACACCATCCAGGCGGCGATCCTGATCGAGAAGCTGGCGATCTTCGCCGAAGAGATCCAGCTGCGTCAGACCGTGGCCGACCGCTATGCGGCGGGCCTTGAAGGCGCGGTCCTGGCGGTTCCCAGGGTGATCGACGGCGGCGTCTCGGTCTGGGCCCAGTACGTCATCGAACACGAGAACCGCGACGGCCTGGCCGCGCATCTGAAGACGCAGGGCATCCCCACGGCCGTCTACTATCCGGTGCCCATGCACATCCAGGCGCCCTATGCGGACTTCCCGCGCGGCGCCGGCGGCCTGCCGGTGACCGAGGCCAAGGCCGAAACGGTGCTGGCCCTGCCGATGCATCCGTATCTGGGCGAGGCGGATCAGCAGACGATCATCGACGCGATCCGCGCCTTCAACGGCTAGGCGCGAGGGCGGCGGCGGCTAGCCGACCGTCACATCGGGGGGCTATAGGACGGGCGTAGCGTCGCGCCTTCAGGTCGGACGTCGTCCAGACCGAGGTTTCCCATGTCGCACGCAGAGCCGAACCCCCCGCCGCATCCCGGCATGGGCTTCAAGCAGTTCGTCGCCCTGATCGCGGCGATGATGGCGACCAACGCCCTGGCCATCGACTCGATGCTGCCGGCCCTGCCGCAGATCGGCAACGCCCTGGGCGTGGCCAGCGCCAACCAGCATCAGTGGATCATCACTGCCTATCTGCTGGGCTTTGGCGCGGCGCAGCTGTTCTACGGCTCTCTGGCCGACCGTTTCGGGCGCAAGCCGGTGCTGATGGTGGGCCTGGCCCTCTATGTGCTGTTCGCCGGGCTGTGTGCCTTTTCCACCTCGTTCGAGATGCTGCTGATCGCCCGGGCCCTGTGCGGCGTGGGCGCGGCCGCCACCCGGGTGCTGTCGGTGTCGATCGTTCGCGACTGCTACAGCGGCCGGCAGATGGCCAAGGTGATGTCGCTGTCGTTCATCGTCTTCCTGGCCGTGCCGATCATCGCGCCTTCAGTGGGTCAAGCCATCGTGCTGGTCGCGCCGTGGCCGTGGATCTTCCTGGTCCTGGCGATCTTCGGCCTGCTGGTCATCGCCTGGGCGGCGATCAAGCTGCCCGAGACCCTGCATCCGCAGGACCGTGTTCCGCTGGAGATCACGCCAGTGCTGGCGGCCTTCAAGGCCTGCCTGACCAACCGCGTCGCCGTCGGCTACACCCTGGCCGCCACCCTGGTGCTGGGTGGCCTGTTCGGCTTTCTGAACTCGGCCCAGCAGGTGTTTGTCGACGTGCTGGGGGCGGGCAAGCTGTTCACGATCATCTTCGCCGGCATCGCGGGGGGCATCGCCATCGCCTCGCTGGTCAATTCCAGGATCGTCGGCAAGCTGGGCATGCGGCGGGTCTCGCATGTGGCCCTGTGCGGCTATATCGCCTTCGCCGCCGTCCACGCCCTGATCGCCCTCAGCGGCCATGAGAGCCTGTGGGTGTTCGCCGTCATGCAGGCGGGGATGATGTTCTGCTTTGGCCTGACGATGTCGAACTTCGGCGCCCTGGCCATGGAGCCCCTGGGCCATCTGGCCGGCACCGCGGCCTCGGTGCAGGGCTTCATCACCACCATCGGCGGCGCCCTGTTCGGCTTCTGGATCGGCCAGCTGTTCGACGGCACCGTCGTGCCCCTGACCCTGGGCTTCACCGGCTTTGGCCTGGCGGGCCTGGTCGCCGTGATCATCACCGAGAAGGGCCGGCTGTTCCACGCCGGGTCTTCAGAGGCGTAAGGCGGTCTCAGGCGGCGATGGCGCGGTCCAGGGCGTCATAGAGCGCGCGGATGTCCAGCGGCTTGGCGAGCCAGTCGGTCATGCCGGCGTCGCGGCAGGCCTGGACCTCCTCGACCGCCACCCCGGCGCTGAAGCCGATCACCGGCGTGTCGCGATTGACGCCTTCGCCGGCCCGCAGCCGCCGCGTCGCCTCGCGCCCGTCCAGGCCCGGCATGTTGACGTCCATCAGCACGATGTCGAAATGTTCGGCGGCCAGGCGCTGCAGGGCCACAAGGCCGTCCGGCGCCGTCGACAGGGCCACGCCCAGCGGCTCCAGCACCAGGGCCAGGGTGCGACGGTTCACCTCGTGATCATCGACGGCCAGGATCTTCAGGGTCGAGACGGCCGGGGTCGCGCCCGGCAAGGTCGACACGCCGGCAGCCGGCGCCGAATGGCCCTCGGCGAGGGTCAGGCTGAGACGGAAGACCGCCCCGCCGGGCTGGCCCGCCCGCGCTTCCAGCTCGCCGCCCATCAGCCGCGCTAGCTGCCGGCTGACCGTCAGGCCCAGCCCGGTGCCGCCATAGGTGCGGGCGGTTTCCTGCGAGGCCTGGGCATAGGGCGTGAACAGCCGGGCCATGGCGTCGGGCGCGATGCCGGGACCATTGTCCTGCACCTCAATGACGACCTGCAGCATCCCGTCGCCGGCGGGTTCAACCGCCAGCCGCAGCTCGATCACCCCGTCCCCGGTGAACTTCACGGCGTTGGACAACAGGTTGTTGAGGATCTGGCGCAGGCGGAAGGGATCGCCGCGCACCCAGACCGGGGGCTGCTCGCCCGGCGGCTCGCGCAGGCTAAGCCCCTTGGCGGCGGCCTGGGCGTTCCAGAACCGGGTGGCGTCGCGCAGCGCGCCCAGCAGGTCGAAGTCGCGGGTCTCGAGACTCATGGCCCGGGCCTCGATCTTGGCCTGGTCCAGCATGTCGGTCAGCAGGCCGGTCATCAGATGGCCGGCGTCGACGATCAGGTCGGCCGTGGCGGCGGTCTGGGCCGGGTGCGAGCCCCGGCGGATCAGATGGGCGCCGGCCAGGATCGCCGACAGCGGCGTGCGCAGCTCGTGGCTGACGATGGCGGCCATGGCCACGCGATCGGCCACCGCGTGTTCGGCCTGAATGCGACGGGCGTCGGCATCCTCGCGCGCGGCGATCACCGCCTTGCGGGCCCGGTGCAGCCGCAGCCACGTGCCGTGCACCGCCATCATGAAGAACACCACCGACACCGACAGGATCGCCACCTGCCCGTGCGAGGCCCGCCACCACCAGATCGGCATCGTCGCCAGGCTGATCGCATAGGGCGTGGCCCCCAGATAGAACAGCGGCCGGCTGTCGACGCCCGAGGCGACATTGTTCAGCGCGCCGCCGGCCAGCACCATCAGGGCCAGGGCCATCAGGGGCGGCTGGTCGCTGAGCCAGAAGATCGTCACCGCCCCGGCGTGAACCGTGGCCATCGCCACCATGGAGGCGAGCATCAGCAGGATATGGGCCTCAACATGCCGGGTGGGCGTCCGCCCCCGGGCGAACGGCCGCACAGCGAAGAATTCCAAGACCTGCACACCCACGCTGGCCAGCACCCAGGCGGGGATCAGGTCGTCCCGCGCGATCAGATGCAGGGCCCAGCTCATCAGGACCGTCAGGCCCAGCCGGGAGAAGACCTGCCGATAGCGCTCATCGGCATTGGCCGGCAGATGCGGCAGCAAGGACGACAGGAATTTCGACATGCGCGGTCTCCTGCCTCCGTGCCTAAGCAAACATGGCAAACGAGAGGTGAACGCCGACCGCTTAATCCAGCATTCGCTCCAGGGTTTCGAGGATGTCGGCTTCACGCGCGGGCTTGTCCCAGCGGATGCGGCTGATCCGGGGAAAGCGCATGGCCACGCCCGACTTGTGCCGGGTCGAGCGCTGCAGCCCCTCGAACGCCACCTCGAACACCAGGCCAAAGTCGAGGTCGGCCCGAACCGACCGCACGGGCCCGAACCGCTCGACGGTGTTGTCGCGCACGAACCGGTCGATCTGTTTCAGCTCCTCGTCGGTGAAGCCGAAATAGGCCTTGCCCACCGGGGTCAGGGCCCGCTCGCCCCGCTCATCCTCGCGCCAGACGCCGAAGGTGTAGTCGGAATAGAAGCTGGAGCGCTTGCCGTGGCCGCGCTGGGCGTACATCAGCACCGCGTCGATCAGCCGGGGATCGCGCTTCCACTTGAACCACGGCCCCTTGGGTCGACCGGGCTCGTAGACGCTGTCGCGGCGCTTCAGCATCAGGCCCTCCGAGAGCCGCGCGTCGCCTTCCGGCGGCTCGCCGCGCAGGGTCGCCAGTCCCTCCCAGGTTTCGAACGGCTGCAGCGGTGAGAGGTCGATGCGCGGATTGCCGATCTTCGCCACGAAGGCCTCCAGCCGCGCCCGCCGCTCCACGAAGGGCAGGGCCCGCACGTCGGTCTCGCCGTCCAGCAACAGGTCATAGGCGCGAATGCCGGCCGGATAGGCCGCCAGCTGTCTGGCGTCGACCGTCTTGCGGTTCAGCCGCTGCTGCAGGTCGCCGAACGACGCCAGCGCCCCGTCGCGGATCACCAGCAGCTCGCCGTCCAGCGCCCCGTCGAAGTCCAGCGCCGCCAGCACGTCGGGAAAGGTCGCCGAGATGTCATCCCCGGTGCGGGTGTAGAGCCGCCGCTCGCCCCGCTCGCTGACGGCCTGCACGCGGATGCCGTCCCACTTCCATTCGGCGACATAGTCGGCCGGGTCGAGCCTTGCGAAATCCACGGCCTCGTCGATGGCCTGGGCCAGCATCACCGGTCGGAAGCGCCCCCGCGCGTCGGGCGAGGGCCGCTCCGACCGTCCCTCCAGCCAGGCGAACAGGTCGCCATAGGGCGGCTCCAGCGCGTGCCAGACCTCCTCAATCTCGCCGATCTCGACCTTGCCCAGATTGGCGCAGGCCTGCTTGGCCAGCCGCGCCGAAATGCCGACCCGCAGGCCGCCGGTCATCAGCTTCAGCAGCGCCCAGCGGCCGTCGGGATCCAAAGCGTCCAGCCAGTCTTCGATCAGCCGCTGGACCTCGCCGCGCGAGGCGGTGCGCAGGGCCTCGACCACTTCGGAGAGCTCCGGCTCGCGATTGGCGCCTGGACGCGCGGGCCAGACCAGCGCCACGGTCTCGGCCAGATCGCCGACATAGTCGTAGGACCAGGCGAACAGCTGGGCGTCCATCCGCGCCTCGACCGCCTTGCGGATGAAGGCCGGCTTGGCAGCGGAAAACGACAGGGCGCCGGTCAGGGCCGCCAGGGCGAAGCCCCGGTCAGGGTCGGGCTGGCCGCGCAGGAAGTCCTCGATCAGGGTCAGCTTGGCGTTGCGCGAGCTGGTCAGGGACAGCCGGTCCAGCAGGTGGGCGAAGGCGCGCATGGACATCGAACGCCTTCCCGTCCCTTCCGGTTCAGACTTCAAGCTTCAGGTTGGGCGGGTTTCGTCGAGCTGGCCCAGGATCATGATCTTCTGCCAGATCTTGCGGCCCAGGTCCGAGGTCAGGGTCTCGATGTCGTTGACGGCGGCGACGATGACCGGATCATCGCTCTCGCCGGCATAGAGGGCGGCCAGCTTGGCGGTCAGGGCCAGCATCTCGGCGCAATAGTCCAGATAGCGGGCCAGCTGGAAGCGGTTCATCTCGCGCACCGGCGAGGAGGCCGTGCGCGGTCCCAGCACCAGGGTCGGGTCCTTGGTCAGCTGGTGCATGTCGATGACGTGGGCGAAGGAGCGCAGCTCGTGCAGCGCCTTCTGGACCCGGCCGCGCTTCCAGCGGGTTTCCAGCGAGACCAGGAACCAGGCCGCGGCGCCCGACAGCAGGATCAGATTGACCGCCGGCTCCAGTCCCTGGGCCAGCTTCAGGGCGTCGGCGCCGCGCAGGGTGGCCAGCCAATCGAGCCGGGCGACCAGGGCCAGCTCGGCCAGGATCGCGACCAGCACCACGGCCAAAACCAGAAAACGCAGTCCCAGATAGGGTCGCGACAGCCGCCTGGCCCTCTGGGCGGTGGTGCGGGCGGTGAGGGTCAGCTGCTCGCAGACCTGGGCCAGGCCGGCCTCGGGAAAACGCTCGGAGACCCGGAGACGCAGGTTATCCAGCGTCTCGACCACCTTGGCCGCATCCAGCTTCCGCGCCCCATTGTCCCTGGCCATCGGCGTCCCCCGTCTCACGGTGACGCTAGCACGATGATGGCGCTTGCCGCCAATTCAAACACATGTTTGAATTGCGGAACGGAGACCGGGCATGACCTTCCAGCCGCCAGAACCCTTCACGCTTCACACGCGCCACAGCCCGCTGACCACGCCGTGGGAGCCGCTCTATGCTGACATCCGGCAGGACCGCTGGGTGCTGGGGATCGAGATCCGCGAGCCCCACACCAATTCGCGCGGTGCCCCGCACGGCGGCCTGATCGCCGCCCTGGCCGACAACGCCATGGGCCTGTCGTGCGGCGTGATGCTGAAGGCCCTGAACATCCCGTCCAGCGGCCTGGTCACGGTTTCCCTGAGCCTGGACTATCTGGGCGCGGCCAAGCTGGGCCAGTGGCTGGAGTTCGACACCGACTTCATCAAGCCCGGCAAGAGCCTGTGCTACGCCGACGCCACGGTGCGGGCCGACGGCAAGCCGGTGGCCCGGGCCCATGCGACGTTCAAGGTGGCGGGGGCGGCGTAAGGCCCCTGCGGCTAGCCGCCGGCGCTGGGGCAGGTCGTGCGTTCAAGAGCGTAGCTGGCGAAGGCCGCTTCAGGCGCCGAGCCGCTCTTGGCCACGATGGTCCAGGCCAGACGATCCGACGTCCGCCGCCAGCGATTGACGAAGGCGGCGTCGGGATAGGCGTAGGCGACCTCGAACCCGTCCGGGGCGGCCGATCCGGCGCCCGAGGCGGTGAAGTCGCCGCCGAAACTGTCGATCCAGAACCCCGAGATCGCCGTCGCCTCGCCGTCTTTCGGCGGCGCGCCGTGGCCGCCGAAGACCAGATGGGCGGCGTAGCGGTCCTTCGGGTCGGACTTGGCCTGGCTCTGCGCCTCGACCAGGAACATGGCGCCTTCCGTGATCGGCCGCGCGGCCAGGGTGATCACAACGGGCTTGTCCATCACGACGCCTTCGCCACGCCAGCATCCCTCGAGCGCGCGCACCTGGGCGGGAACGGCGGCCGGCGCGGGGTCCTGGGCCAGCGCCGGCGCGCCGACGGACAACAGCAGACAGGACAACGAAAAACAGGCCTTCATTCCAACCCCGGACTCAAGCTTCCCCTGGGACCTTGGTGGCAGGGCCCGCGACCTATTTCCACCCCCATGGCGCAACTTTGCTGACTCCGGGCAAGCGCCCCCAAAGTCCTTCCCCTACTCCCCCTCTTCCTCGTCATACCCGACCAGCCGCAACGCCCGGGCCGGCAGGCCCTCCAGTTCGCACCAGCGCAGCAGGGCCTCTTCCCGGCCATGGGTGATCCACACCTCGCCGGGATGCAGCTCCGACAGGGTGGCGGTGAGCTCGTCCCAGTCAGCGTGGTCCGACAGGATCAGCGGCAGCTCGACGCCCCGCTGCCGCGCCCGGGCCCGGACGCGCATCCAGCCGGAGGCGAAGCAGTCGACCGGATCGGCGAAGCGGCGCGACCAGCGGTCGGCGATGGCCGAGGGCGGGGCGATGACGATCTGGCCGGCGAAGTCCTTCTTGGCCTGGCCGGTGGTGGCGGGCAGCAACGGCCCCAGGTCGACGCCGTGATCTTCGTACAGGGCGTTCAGCCGCTCCAGCGCGCCATGCACATAGATCGGCTGGTCCCAGCCGCCCTCGCGCAGCAGCCGGATCACCCGCTGGGCCTTGCCCAGGGCATAGGCCCCGACCAGATGGGTGCGCTCGGGAAACTGGGCGACGCTGGCCAGCAGGTTGCGGATCTCGCCGGCGTCGTCGGGGTGGCGGAAGACCGGCAGGCCGAAGGTGGCCTCGGTGATGAACACGTCGCAGGGCACGGGCTCGAACCGCGCGCAGGTTGGATCGCGGCGGCGCTTGTAGTCGCCGGAGACCACCATGGTCAGGCCCTTCCAGCGCACCACCGCCTGGGCCGAGCCCAGCACATGGCCGGCCGGGACCAGGGTGACCTCGACATCATTGTGGGTGAACGGCTGCCCATAGGGCGCGACCTGGCGGCGCATTGCGAAATCCTCGCCATAGCGCACGGCCATGATGGCCAGGGTTTCGGGCGTGGCGGCCACATCGACATGGCCGGCGCGGGCGTGGTCGGCATGACCATGGGTGATCACCGCCCGGTCCACGGAACGGACCGGGTCGATATAGAAGTCCCCCGGCGGGCAGTAGAGGCCATCGGGTCGGGGACAGAGAAGGTCTTCGGGCTTGATCACGCTGGATATGACAACGCGCGCGCTGCTAATCCTATCCCCATGAGCGATGACAACGAACAATCCCGCATGATCGCCACGGCGATGAACGAGGGCAGCCCGCAGGCGCGGGCCCTGGGCTTCACCACCCTGAAGATCGGCGACGCGGTGGCGATCTTGAAAGTGCCCTACCGTCCCGAGATCGTCGGCGACCCCGAGACCGGCGTGATCGCCGGCGGAGTGATGACCACCCTGCTGGACCACGCCAGCGGCCAAGCGGTGCACGCGGCGCTGGAGACCTGGACCTCGATCGCCACCCTGGACCTGCGCATCGACTATATGCGCCCGGCCCAGCCCGGCCGCGACGTGATGGCCCGGGCCCACTGCTACAAGGTGACCCGCTCGGTCGCCTTCGTCCGCGCCGTGGCCTACGAGGATGACCCGGAGGACCCCGTGGCCACCGCCCAGGCCACCTTCATGCTCGACAGCAGCGCCGGCAAGAAGGCCGGGGCCAATCTGAAGCCCTCCAAGGCAAAGGGAGAGGCCGCATGAGCGACGCCGATAACCGCCTGGTCGCCGTTCTGGGCTCGATCCCCTATGCCCGGTTCCTGGGCGTGACCGCCGAACTGGCGGGCGACGAGATGACCGCCATCCTGCCGTTCGCCGATCACATCGTCGGCAATCCGATGCTGCCCGCTATCCATGGCGGGGTGCTGGGCGCCTTCATGGAGATGACGGCCGTGGCCCAGCTGTCGGTGATCTCGCCGATGAAGCGCCAGCCGCGCACGGTCGACGTCTCGATCGAATATCTGCGCTCGGGCCGGCCGGTGACCACCTATGCCCGGGCCACGATCAAGAAGCTGGGCCGGCGGGTCGCCAATGTCCATGTCGAGGCGTGGCAGGAAACCCGCGCCGCGCCGATCGCCACCCTGCGCGGCATCTTCCTGGTCGCGCCATCGGAAGAGTAGGGGACGGAATGGCCGAGGGCCGGGCCTCGCGCGGCGGACGCGGCGGCGGCAAGGCCGTGCGCAAGGGCGATCTGCCCTCCAAGCCATGCCTGTCCTGCGGTCGGCCGTTCACCTGGCGAAAGAAGTGGGAAGCGGTCTGGGACGAAGTGAAATATTGCTCTGATCGGTGCCGATCACATAAAATTACACCAATGTAATGCTAATTGATGGCCGGAAGTTTCTTAAAAAGCCTTCATGACGCAAAGGTAACGGGTATTCACCAAAGGGCGGGCCTATATCCCTGTTCACCGGACGCGAACAACCGCGGCGGACAACAAAGGGATCAAGACCATGACCATCAACACCAACGCTTTCGCCGGCTTCGCCACCCTGGTTCTCGCGGTTCTGCCGCTGGCCGTCATCGTCGGTTCGCTCGCCTCGAGCTTCTAAGTGATCGCCGCGTAGCTCCACCGGGTTCGACGCCCTCAGGCCTTCAAGGCCTCTCGGGCAGCCCGGTGGAGAATGGCGTGACGATGCGCCAATCGATCGATGTCGGCGTCATAACCGCCGCCGATCACCCCCGCCACGGGGATCCGCCTTTCCAGACAGCAGCCCAGGACGAACGCCTCGCGCCGCGCGAGCCCCTCGTCGCTCAGGGACAGACGCCCCAGCTTGTCGTCCGCGTGCGGATCGACCCCGGCGTTGAAGAACACCAGATCCGGCTTCTCTCGCGCCAGCAGCGCCGGCAGGATCTCCGCCAGCCTCGCCATATAGCCCTCGTCGCCGGTGCCGTCGGCCAGGTCGATATCCAGATCGCTGACCGCCTTGCGGGCCGGAAAGTTCTTTTCGGCGTGCATCGAGAACGTGAAGACGCTGGGATCGTTCTCGAAGATCCGCGCCGTGCCGTCGCCCTGGTGGACGTCCAGATCCACCACCAGCGCCTTGCCGATCGCGCCCTCGGCCTGCAGGCGCCGCGCCGCCACGGCCACGTCGTTGAACACGCAGAACCCCGCCCCGCTTTCGGCCGCCGCATGATGGCTGCCGCCGGCGGTGTTGCAGGCCAGGCCGTGCTCCAGGGCCAGCCGCGCGGTCAGCAGCGTGCCTCCCGTCGCCGCCCGCGCCCGAACCGCCACCGACTCGCTGTTGGGCATGCCGATGCGGCGCACGATGTCGGCGGGCAGAGACTGCTCGATCACGCCGCGCACGTAGTCTTGCGTGTGGACCAGCAGGAGGGTTTCGACGTCGACCGGCTCCGGAAGATGAAATCCATCGGGTCCTGGCAGGCCCTCAAGCTCGAGCAGGGCGGCCAGCCGCGAGAACTTGTCCATCGGAAACCGGTGCCCCTCAGGCATCTCGGCCCGGAAGGCGGGGTGGTGCACGATCGGGGGCGGCATGCGTAAACGATGGCGATCAGGACGACATGACGCAAGGTCGCGTCTTGCCCCGGCGGCGCTTGGGGAATAACCCATCGCCATGCAGACGCCCGAAAACCTCGCCGACATCCTCGACCTCGAAGCCATCGAGGTGAACCTGTTTCGCGGAACCAGCCCCAATGACGGCTTTCCGCGCATCTTTGGCGGGCTGGTCATCGCCCAGGCCCTGCTGGCCGCCTACAGGACCGTGCCCGAGCGGATCTGCCATTCGCTGCACGCCTATTTCATCCGCCCCGGCGATGTGAACGCCCCGGTGCTCTATGAGGTGGAGCGGGCCCGCGACGGCGGCACCTTCACCACCCGCCGGGTGGCCGCGATCCAGCACGGCGAGCAGATCTTCAACCTGGCCTGCTCGTTCCAGACGCCCGAGGACGGCTTCGAGCACCAGTCGCCGATGCCCGCCGCCCCGGCTCCAGACGACGTCCAGACCGAAGGCGACTTCCTGCGCGGCCTGGGCGACCAGATCCATCCCAAGATGCTGCGCTTCCTGGACAAGCCGCGTCCGATCGACATCCGCTGGGTCGATCCGCAGAACCCGGTCAAGCCCGAGAAAAAGTCGGGCACCAAGGAAGTCTGGATGCGGGCCCGCGCGCCGATCGGCGACGACGTCAAGATGCAGCAGGCGGCCCTGGCCTATGCCTCGGACATGGCCTTCATGGAAAGCGCCCTTCGCCCGCACGGCCTGATCTGGACCACGCCCGGCCTGCAGTCGGCCAGCCTGGACCACGCCATGTGGTTCCACCGGCCGTTCAACTTCAACGACTGGACCCTGTTCGCCCAGGACAGCCCCAGCGCTTCCCAGGGTCGCGGCATGGTGCGCGGCCAGATGTTCAGCCAGGACGGAACCCTGCTGGCCTCGGTGGCCCAGGAATGCCTGATGCGGATCAAGAAGTAGGGCCTCTAACCGCCCAGCCGTTCCAGAACACCGACGAACCGGTCGATATCGCCCCCGGTCATCGCGCGCTCGGCTTCGATCACCAGCTGGAGTTTGCGCGCCAGGACGCGCAATTCGATTTCGCCGGCCTCGGCTTGGGTCTTGGCGGCGGTCGCCTTGCTGGCCTCGGCTTCCGCGAGAAGCTTGGTCGCCCGGGCTGCGAGTTCCTCATTTTCCAGACCGGCGCGCGATAGCCGATCCTTCAGATGGGCGATGGAGCGGTCCAGCAGGTCCTGGGCCTCCTCCCGAACGGAGGTTCCGTGATGCTGGTTCACCACCGAATCCAGCACCGCCGCCATAGCCTGGGTCAGTCTGGGGATCAGGCCGACGCCGGTACTCACGCCGCTGGTGATTTGCGGTGAGGCATCCTGTCTTCGACGCGCACTCACGAAGACCTCGACGACCATCTTCATCGCGGCGATGGCGGAATCGGACTTCAGAACAGTCGCGGCCATGACCACGCCGTGTTCAGTGAAGGCCCAGGGATGTTTGCGCCGGCCGCCCCAGGAACTTGATGTCGCATTTTGCGATATCAAGTTGGCGATCTCACCCGCTGTCAGTTGAAAGGCATAGCCCTCGAACCGTGCGGCGTTGCGGCGGACCTGTTCGTTGAGGCGCCGGGTCTCGACGCCGAACAGAGCAGCGATCGCGTCGTCGAGAACGACGCTCTGGCCCCGGATCTGATGAATATGGGCAAACGCCCTGTCAGCGGCCAGTAGATCGACAGGCATAGGGCTCGACATCGCATTGAGGGCATTGGCCTCTTTACACTCTCTTTGATTGATTTTGAGATCAATCCTCTTCGGCCGGCCGTCGTTATAGGTGGTCCAGGACCGCCCGATGCGGATCAGGAAGCAGGACGGTTCGCCAGACTGATTGACGCCACGCCGGCCCGAGCCAGGCCGCGCAGCAGCGATGCCACCTGCATGCCGACGGTCAGTTCGCCCGCCAGGGCCATGCGCAGCGCGTCGGCGGCCGGGACCCAGAGCCGCTCGATCCGTTCGGTCGGGTCGTCCTTGGGCTCGGCGACCTTCACCACCTGTCGCGCCAGAACGATGTGGGTGCGGTTGGAATGGGTGCCGGCATTGGCCCGCGTTTCGCCGACCAGGGTCAGAACCCCGGCGCATCCGGTCTCTTCCAGCAACTCGCGAGCGGCGGCGGCGCAGGGATCCGTGTCGGTCGGCTCCATGCCGCCGGCCGGCAGTTCGATCGACATCCCGCCCAGGCCATGCCGGTACTGCCTGACGAGCAGCACGTTGTCGGCGGCGTCGAGGGCGATGATCTCGACCCAGTCGGGATAGTCCAGCACGTAGTAGGGGGCGACCAACGCGCCTTCGTCCGTGACGCAATCATCAGCGCGAACGGCGATCCAGCGATCCTTGTGAACATAGCGCGAGGCGGTGACCCGCCACTTTCCGTCGGTCGCCATGTCCTCGAACTCCTGGGATTGGCCGTCGTCAGTCGTAGTGGCGCTCGGCGCCGTCGCTGTCATCGGCCTCTTGCGCCGGACCTTCCGGTTCTCCCACCAGGGCGGGCGGATCGGCGAGGATCAAACGCTCCTGGATCTTCACCTCGGGCACGGCCGCCCGGGTAAAGGGCAGATACCAGGTTTGCCCTCCCAAGGCAGGAAGGATCTCGAGCAGGTCGCCGGCCCCGAAGTTCTGAACGCTCTTCACCGACCCCAGCAGGGCGGCGCCCTCCACATGGCGCACGGGCAGGCCGACCAGGTCGGTCAGATAGAATTCGTCTTCGTCGGGCTCGGGCAGGGAGTCCCGGGGGACATAGAGGCGCAGGCCGCGCAGGGCGTCGGCGGCCTCCTTGGTCTCGATCCCCTTGCAGCGGGTGACGAGGCCTTCCTTGGCCACGCGGGCCGAGATGATGGTCAGGGCCGGAGAGCCGTCCTGGCGCAGCAGCGCCTTGAAGTCGGCCAGGCTCTTGGGGTCTTCGGTATAGGTCGTGATCTTCACCTCGCCGCGCACGCCAAAGCCGCCGGAAACGCGGCCGACAAGGATCAGGTTGGCGGGAGACGGGGTGCTCATGGAAAGAGACATCGCCGCCCCGATCCGAAGACCGGGGCGGCGGCGTCAAAGGCCTTAGCCTTCGGTCTTTTCAGCTTCAGCCGGGGCCTCTTCAGCAGCGGCTTCAGCGGCCGGAGCCTCTTCGGCGGCGGCTTCGACCGGCGCTTCTTCAGCGACCGGCTCCGGGGCGGGAGCAGCGGCGGCTTCAGCGGCGGCGGCGGCTTCGGCTTCAGCGGCGGCCTTGGCGTCTTCCTTGGCCTGGGCGGCGGCGGCGGCGGCGTCTTCAGCGGCCTTCACGTCGGCGGCCTTGCGGTCTTCGTCGCGCTGGGCGCGTTCGGCGATGCGTTCCTGGGCCTTCTTGCCCGGAGCGCCCTTTTCAGGGTTGTTGCCGTGGGTCCACGAACCGATGCCCTGGGCGGCCAGGAAGCGCGCGACGCGGTCGGTCGGCTGGGCGCCCTTGGCGATCCAGGCCTGGATCGACTCGACCTTCAGGGTGACGCGAGCGGCGTCGTCCTTCTTGAGGAGCGGGTTGTAGGTGCCGACCTTTTCGATGAAACGGCCATCGCGCGGCGAGTGGCTGTCAGCAACGACGATCGAGTAGTACGGGCGCTTCTTGGCGCCGCCACGGGCGAGACGGATCTTCAGCATATCGATAGTCCTTGAGTTCGAGTTCTATTTCTTGAACGGGTTGAAACCGGGCGGCAGACCGCCGCCCAGGCCGGAAAGGAGGTTCGGCTTGGCGTCGCCGCCACCGCCGAGACCGGGAAGACCCGGCAGGCCTCCCGCGGAATTCTGTTGATCGGGCGCGGCCTGCTTGCCGCCACCCATGGCCTTCAGGCGCGACATGTCGCCGCCGCCCATCATGCCGGCCATGCGAGCCAGGCTCTTGCCGCCGTCCTTGGACATGGCCTTGAACATGTCGGCCATCTGGCGGTGCTGCTTCAGCAGACGGTTGACCTCGGCCACGTCCACCCCGGCGCCGGCCGCGATGCGGCGCTTTCGCGAGGCGGCCAGGATGTCGGGCTTCTTGCGCTCCAGCTTGGTCATCGAGCTGATGATCGCCTGCTGGCGGCGGAAGATGCTGTCGTCGATGCCGCTCTCGGCGATCTGCTTCTTGACCTTCTGGACGCCCGGCAGCAAGCCCATGATGCCTTCCATGCCGCCCATCTTCTGCATCTGCGACAGCTGGGAAGACAGGTCGTTCAGGTCGAACTGGCCCTTGGCCAGTTTCTTGGCCATGCGCTCGGCTTCGGCATGGTCCAGATCGGCGGCGGCGCGCTCGACCAGGGCGACAACGTCGCCCTGACCCAGGATGCGGCCAGCCACGCGGCGGGCGTCGAACACGTCCAGCGCGTCGATCTTCTCGCCGGCGCCGAGGAACTTGATCGGCAGGCCCGTGACATGGCGCATCGACAGCGCCGCGCCGCCCCGGCCGTCGCCGTCGGCGCGGGTCAGGATCAGGCCGGTCAGGGGCAGGCGTTCGTGGAAGGCCTTGGCGGTGCGGACCGCGTCCTGGCCGGTCAGGCTGTCGGCGACCAGCAGGGTCTCGGTCGGCTGGGCGATGCGGGCGATTTCCGCCGCTTCGCTCATCATCGCCTCGTCCAGCGTGGTGCGGCCGGCGGTGTCAAGGATCAGAACGTCATAGCCGCCCAGCCTGGCCGCGCTCATCGCCCGTTTGGCGATATCGACGGCGCTCTGGCCGGCGATGATCGGCAGGCTCTCGACCTCGACCTGCTTGGCCAGCATGGCCAGCTGTTCCATGGCGGCCGGACGGCGGGTGTCGAGCGAGGCGACCAGCACCTTCTTGCGCTCGGTCTTGGACAGGCGCAGGGCCAGCTTGCCGGTC
Organism: Caulobacter sp. FV2ye17ST; assembly: GCF_058680955.1. Taxonomy (NCBI): domain Bacteria; kingdom Pseudomonadati; phylum Pseudomonadota; class Alphaproteobacteria; order Caulobacterales; family Caulobacteraceae; genus Caulobacter; species Caulobacter sp. FV2ye17ST. The sequence goes on along the minus strand of NZ_CM178727.1, from coordinate 4,192,153 downwards.
GTGGTGGTCTTGCCCGAGCCCTGCAGGCCGGTCATCAGGATCACCGACGGCGGGTTCAGGGCCAGGTTCAGGCCGGTGGGCTCTTCGCCGCCCAGCATGTCGACCAGACCGTCATAGACGATCTTGACCACCTGATCGGCCGGCTTGACCGAGCGGATGACCGCCTCGCCCGAGGCCAGTTCCTTGGCCTTGCTGATGAAGTCCTTGACCACCGGCAGGGCGACGTCGGCTTCCAGCAGGGCGACGCGGACCTCGCGCAGCGCCTCGTCGACGTCCTTTTCGGACAGCACGCCGCGACCGCCGAGGCGGTCGAATACGCCGGAGAGCCGCTCTGTAAGGCCGTCGAACATGGGTAGCCCTGGTTAAATACGGACCAAACGCAATCAGCCCCCGTGGACGATAACGTCGACGGGGGTCCTCACCGGCCTCGTCCAGATGGATCCCGCGCTAGCGGGCTGGGGTCGTGACGGTAGAGGCGCTGCTGATGAAGCGCCGGAAGGCGGGTCTTATGCTTGGACCCTGTGGAAAATGCAAGGAATTCGAGTCGATGCGCGCGCCGCACGCCACGGTACGTCCGGACTCGTCGCTCCTCGGAGTCATTCTGCGGTCTTGGAGCAAACCTTGGATGAGACAGTGAGTGGGAGATGGATCCGCAGTTATTGAGCGCCCTTGCGGTGCTTTTGACAGCGGCGGGCGGGGTCGTGACGGCTCTGGCCGCCTTGGTATGGGCGTTTCGGCGGCGGCCTTGAGGGCCGCCGCCGACCAGCTTCAGGCCGTCCCGAGATAGTCGCGCTTGCCGACCTCGACGCCGTTCTTGCGAAGGATCGCGTAGGCGGTGGTCAGGTGGAAGAAGAAGTTCGGCTGGGCCTGGGTCTGCAGATAAGCCAGGCCCTTGACCACGCTGGTCTCGCCGCGACGGGTCAGGGTGATGTCGCGGTCTTCGGCGCCCTCGAACTTGCCGGCGTCCAGGCCTTCGACATAGGCGATGGCGCGGTCGACGCGTGCGATCAGGTCGTCGAAGCCGGTCTCCACGTCGTCCCAGGCCGGAACCTCCTCGCCGGCCAGGCGCGCGGCGCAGCCCTTGGCGAAGTCGGTGGCGATCTGCACCTGGCGGATCAGCGGGAACATGTCCGGATACAGGCGGGCCTTCAGCAGGGCCTCAGGATCAAGCTTCTTGGCCTCGACATGGGCGGAGGCCTTGGTCAGTACGACCTTCAGACCCTTCAGGCCCTGGACGAAGACGGGGACGCTGGCCTGGTGGATGGAAAGGGACATGGAAGCTCCGCTTGAAGATGTGGCGCACAGATAGGGCGGACGCCTCCGAAGCGAAAGCGGGGAACGCGAGGTGATCGGCAAGGGTTTAGGGAGCTTGAGTTCAAACCACGAGGTTTCCCCATGAAAGTCAGCGACGCCATGACCGGTCAGGTCTCGACCGTCGCCCCCACCGATACGGTCCGCAAGGTGGCCCAGATGATGGCCCACGTCGAAACCGGCGCCGTGCCGATCGTTGATGACGGCAAGGTGGTGGGCTTGGTCACCGATCGCGATATCGTTCTGCGGGTGGTCGCCGAAGGCCGCAGCTTCGACTCGCCGATCTCCGAAGCCATGACCGAGGGCGAGGTCCACAGCGTCAAGGAAGACGACGTCCTGGCCGACGCCACCGCCAAGATGGCCAGTAACCAGATCCGCCGCCTGGTGGTGCTCAACGACGCCGGCGCCCTGACCGGCATTCTCTCGTTGGGCGACGTGGCCAAGGACTATGGCGCCAAGCAAGTGGGCAAGACGCTGGAAGATATCTCGGCCGAGCCGGCCGACGCCGCAGCGCACTAGACGTCAAGCGACCAAGAAAAAGGGCGGCCCCGCGAGGAGCCGCCCTTCGTCGTTTGGGATGTCTGTAAGGCCTAGACCAGCGACGGGTCGATGGCCTTGCAGGCTTCCATCAGGCCCTTCACCGAAGCGACCGAGGCGGCGAACATCGCCTTCTCTTCGTCATTGGTTTCGAACTCGACGATCTTTTCCGCGCCGCCGGCGCCGATGACGACCGGCACGCCGACATAGAGGCCGTCCAGGCCGTACTGGCCGGTCAGGAAGGTCGCGCACGGCAGGACGCGCTTCTTGTCCTTCAGATAGCTGGTGGCCATGGCGATGGCCGATTCAGCCGGAGCGTAGAAGGCCGAGCCGGTCTTCAGCAGGGCGACGATCTCGCCGCCGCCGCCGCGGGTGCGCTTGACGATGCCGTCGAGCTCTTCCTGGGTCATCCAGCCCTGCTTGACCAGTTCCGGCAGGGGCAGGCCGCCGACCGTCGAGTGACGGACCATCGGCACCATGTCGTCGCCGTGGCCGCCCAGGGTCCAGGCGTGGATGTCTTCGACCGACACGCCGGTCTTTTCGGCCAGGAAGTAGGCGAAGCGCGCGCTATCCAGGACGCCGGCCATGCCGATGACCTTTTCCTTGGGCAGGCCCGAGAACTGCTGCAGGGCCCAGACCATCGCGTCGAGCGGGTTGGTGATGCAGATGACGAAAGCGTTGGGGGCGTGCTGCTTGATGCCTTCGCCGACGGCCTTCATGACCTTCAGGTTGATGCCCAGCAGGTCGTCGCGGCTCATGCCCGGCTTGCGGGGCACGCCGGCGGTCACGATGCAGACGTCGGCGCCGGCGATGTCGGCATAGTCATTGGCGCCCTTCAGGACGATGTCCTTGCCGAACACGGCCGAGGCTTCGGCGATGTCCAGGGCCTTGCCCTGCGGCGTGCCTTCGCTGATGTCGAACAGGACGATGTCGCCAAGCTCTTCGCGAGCCGCGATGTGAGCCAGGGTGCCGCCGATCATGCCGGCGCCGATAAGGGCGATCTTCGCGCGAGCCATAGGGTCTCCGTCAGGACTGTGGATGGAAATTCTCGCGGCGGTCTACGCCCGGAGCGGCCAAGCCTCAAGCCCCCTTTCCCGTTTCGCTGCACTGCGGCAAGACTGTCTGAACAACGATAAGGATGCGCAGGGATGAGCAAGACCGACCCCGGGAACTATTTCGAGGACTTCAGGCTGGGCCAGGTGCTGGTCCACGCCACGCCGCGCACGGTGACGGCGGGCGATGTGGCGCTTTACACCGCCTTCTACGGTCCGCGCTTTTCGCTGTTTTCGTCGGACGAGGTGGCGCGGGCCAGCGGCCTGCCCGCCGCCCCGGTGGATCCGCTGATCGCCTTCCACATCGTGTTCGGCAAGACGGTGCCCGACATCAGCCTGAACGCCGTGGCTAATCTGGGCTATGCCGAGGGCCTGTTCCTGGCGCCGGTCTATCCGGGCGACACCCTGATGGCCGAGTCCGAGGTCATCGGGCTGAAGGAAAACTCCAACCGCAAGACCGGCGTCGTCTATGTGCGAACCACCGGGACCAACCAGCGCGGCGAGGCGGTTCTGAGCTATGTGCGCTGGGTGATGGTGCGCAAGCGCTCGGCCGAGGCAGAGGTCCCCGAGCAGGCGACGCCGAAGCTGGCCGAGGCGGTGGCGGCCAGGGACCTGATCATCCCCGCCACCCTGGACTTCTCGAAATACGACTACGCCCTGGGCGGCGCGCCGCACGCTTTCGAGGACTACGCGATCGGCGAGCGGATCGACCATGTCGACGGCATGGCCATCGAGGAGGCCGAGCACGCCATGGCCACCCGCCTGTGGCAGAACACCGCCAAGGTCCACTTCAACCAGTTCGAGCGCGCCAAGGACCCGTCGGGCCGGCGCCTCGTTTATGGCGGCGTGGTGATCTCGACGGCCAAGGCCCTGTCGTTCAATGGCCTGCAGAACGCCGGCCTGATCCTGGCGATCAATGGCGGCCGCCATGTCAGCCCCTATTTCGCCGGGGCCACGGTGTTCGCCTGGAGCGAGGTGCTGGACAAGGCCGACCTGGGCGGCGGCGTCGGGGCGCTGCGGCTGCGGCTGGTGGCGACCCGCGACCGGCCCTGCGATGACTTCCCGGGCAAGGACGAGGCGGGGGTCTATAACGAGCACGTCATCCTCGACTTCGACTATTGGGCGGCGGTTCCCAAACGTGGCTGAGTTCGCTCTGGACCCGGCCTTTGTCGCCACCTCGGAGGCGCTGGGCGACCTGCGTCTCTGCGAGGCCCGGCTGCAACTGGACGCCCGCTATCCGTGGATCGTGCTGATCCCGCGCCAGCCGGGTCTGCGCGAGATCGAGGACCTGTCGCCGGCCGACCGCATCGCCCTGATGGACGAGATCGTCCTGGCCGGCGACGCGGTTCGGGCCGTCGGCGCGGCGCTGGGCCTGACGGTCGACAAGCTGAACGTCGGCGCCCTGGGCAATGTCACGCCGCAACTCCACGTCCATGTCATCGGCCGCCGGATCGGCGATCCGGCCTGGCCGGGGCCGGTCTGGGGCCACAGTCCCGCCGAGGCCTTCGCGCCGACCGCCCTTGACGCGGCGGTCGCGGCGGCCCGCTCGGCGCTGAGCCTCTAACGCAGGTTCGGCTTCTTCTTGGCCGGGGCCTTCTTCTTGCTCGCCGCCGCCTTGCCCTTGCGGGCCGGGGTCGCCTTGGCCTTGGAGCCCTTCTTGCCCTTGGCCACGGCCTTGCCTTTCGCGCCGCTCTTCTTGGCCAGGGCGGCGCAGCGGGCCTTGGCGGCCTTGAGCGCCTTGCCGGTCTTGCCCTTGGTCGAGCAGGCCGGCGCCCTGGCCGGAGCCGCGCGCGCCGGAGCGGCGCGCGGCGCGCCCCAGATCACCGGGCCACGACCCTGGATCACATAGCCCGGCGGCAGGCTGGGCGGGGCCTCGCGCTCGGCGACCACCGGCTGGTTGGCGCCGGCGTCATAGAGGTTGCCGCTCCAGCGGGTCGAGCCCGTCGGGCTGAGGGTCAGCACCGCGGACTGGCCGCCCCGGGGACTGAACCGCACGACGAGTTCGGAGCCCGACCGCTCGACGCTCTCGATCAGTCCGGTCGAGCCGACGGCCCCGGCCCGGCGCACGTCGCGCCAGGCGCCTTCGACAGGCCCATAGCCCCCGGCCGGATCGACGATCTGCAGGGCGTAGAGGATCGATCCGTCGGGACCCGAAACCTTCCAGCCGCCGTCCAGCGGACCCTGCAGGCCCTGGGCGGCGACGATCGAGCCCTTGACCCGCAGTTCATAGATCCGCTCGGCCGGCACATAGCTGCCCTGCGGTACGGCATGGTCGCCGTCCGGCGGGAAGGACACCGACGGCGGTTCCGGCGTCGGGATCGGCAGGATAGTGGGCTTGTGATACGGCGCCGGCGCGGCCGGCTGGGCGTCTTCCTCGTCGGTGTTGCCGGTCTGGGTGATCAGGTCGCCCAGCGGATCAAGGACGACCGGAGCCTGCGGGTCCGCGGCCGGGTCCGGCGGCGTCTGCAGGGGATCCGTCGAGGCCACGGGGGCTGCGGGCGCCCCGGCCTGGGGCGCGGTGCCCTGGGGCGCGGTGGCGACCGGCGACTCCTGAGCCAGGACCGGACCGGCGACCAGAGCGACACACAGGAAGAGAGCCCGCATCAACAGAGATCCTAACCGGCCTTGGCGGCGATGGCGGCGGCGACCTGGACCAGACGCTCGGCCTGGGCCAGATGCAGGCGCTCGGCCATCTTGCCGTCGACCCGCAGGGCTCCCCTGCCCGCATTTTCGGGCGCCTTGAAGGCGGCGATCACCGCCTGGCTCCAGGCGATCTCGTCGGCGGAGGGCGAAAACACCCGGTTGCAGATCTCCAGATGCTTGGGGTGGATCAGGGTCTTGCCGTCGAAGCCGAAATCGACGCCCTGGACGCAGACCGCCTCCAGCGCGTCCAGATCCTCGATGTCGTTGTGCACCCCGTCCAGGATGGTCAGGCCGTGGGCCCGGGCGGCCGCGACCGACAGGGTCAGCAGCGGCAGGAACGGCGCGCGATCCGGCGTCTGGCGGGCCCGCATCTCCTTGGCGAAGTCGTTGACCCCCATCACGAAGGTCGACAGCCGGGTCGAGTGGCTGGCGGCGGCGATCTCCCACAGGTGGAAGGCAGCCTTGCCGGTCTCGATCATGGTCCACAGCCGTGTTGCTGGCGGCGCAGCATGCAGGGCGGCGTTGTAAACCCGCACATCGCCGGCATCGTTGATCTTGGGCACCAGCACCGCGTCGGGGCCGGCCTCGGCGGCGGCCGCGAGATCTTCGGCCCCCCAGGGGGTGTCCAGGCCATTGGTGCGGATCACCACCTCGCGAGCCCCAAAGCCGCCGGCCTTGACGGCCGCCACGGCCGCGTCGCGGGCGGCTTCCTTCATCTCGGGCGCCACGGCGTCCTCGAGATCGAGGATGATCACGTCCGCGTCCAGGGTGCGCGCCTTCTCGACCGCCTTGGCGTTCGAGGCGGGCATATAGAGAGCGCTGCGGCGCGGCCTGGCGACGGTGGACATGCAAAATTCCCTGCGGTCTTTTCTTATACAGCCTTCTTAATCACGCGCGGGCCACGGCAAAAGCAAAGACGTTCGACGCGCGCTAATCTTGGTCACGGATCGCGCGAAGCGGGATAGGATCGCCGCATGACCACGCGTTATGACGAGAACGCCCGCAATGTGCTGGGCGAGGAGCTGATCCCCTGTTCCGTGAACCCGGTGACGGGCTTTTACCGCAACGGCTGCTGCGAGACGGGTCCGCACGATCTGGGCCTCCATACGGTCTGCGCGGTGATGACCGACGAGTTCCTGGTGTTCTCCAAGGCCGCCGGCAACGACCTCTCCACCCCCCGACCGGAATTTGCCTTCCACGGCCTGAAGGCCGGCGACCGCTGGTGCCTGTGCGCCGGCCGCTGGAAGGATGCCCTCGACGCGGGCCTGGCCCCGCCGGTGGTGCTGGAGGCGTCGCACGAGGAGATGCTGGCGATTGTGCCGCTGGGTGTGCTGAAGGATCACGCGGCGGCTTAACGGACACGGCGTCTCGACCTCGCGCGGAAACCGCCGAGTTGATGGAAAGGGTCGCGGAGCGTCCGGACGACGTCCGGATGAGAGATAGAGATTACCGTTTCGACGAAGCCGTCCGCTCCGCGTCATCGTTGTCCGTCAGCGTCCCGTCAGGTGGCCCTGTTCAGGCCTTACCGGGAGCCGAGCCGCTCCGTTTCCGGAACCGCTCGGCGGTCGAGGCGGGCGAGCCAATCTAATGACTAATGAACACACCCGCTTGCCCTCATCCACGCCAACGGCGGGCGGGTCCGGCCAGCAACCAGATCCCCGGACGCGCTTCAGTATCCCCCTGAAGCCCAGCCCCGCTCGATCACCCCCCGCCGCCGCAATGGTCGCTGGCCTTGCGCCCTTCCCTCGCGACGAGGTGGGATGATTATGCGGGAGGTTTCAGCGCGTCTGATTGGCGCGATCAAGTTTCTTACAAGGCGTTGATTTCGTTGAGATCGACTTTCGAAAAAACGGGGATGCAGCACAGTCTATCCCCATACCCTCCCGTCATTCCCGCCCTTGTGGCGGGAACCCCTCTGTCCGCCGCAGGTGCGGGAGGGGCGAAGTGCGCGCGCACTTCGCTGGCGTCTCACGTGTCAGCTGAAGCAGGCGTTCCCGCCACAAGGGCGGGAATGACGGTGATCTATGGGGGTAGCCGCCCGCCCCCCTTCGCGCCGAAGGGAGCCATCCCTAGATCTCACGGCGAGACGATCGCTGGTCTGGAAAGGTCACTCCGCCGACACCGCCCTCCGGGCGGCCGCTCCGCGGCGGCGAAGCCGTCCTTGACTGACCTTTCCAGACCAGCACGCTGCAGCCTCCAGGAGATTTAAGGATGAGCGGGACGCGGGGCGTCCGCTTGTTGGCAATGAGCCAAAGACTGTTTTCGACCCGTTGCGGACATGCGACGCAAGAATGTTAGACTCCAACAATGAAGCTCTACCTAGTCTCACCAGCGATCCCTGCACACTCGGATAAAGCGTTCATTGATGCCCGCCTCAAGGCCTGTATCGAGCCAATCGCGGATCTCATCCTCAGCCACGTAGCAGCCGATCCCGCGCTCTTCGGCATGCGACACGCGAACGAGGTATCGAAATTTCCGCTGCCGGCTAACGAGCCTTACGGATACGCGGAGGTCGCTCGGATTCCAAACCAAGACGCTCTGCGCCGAGCTCTAATCGCGTGCGGTGATCCAGATAGTGGCGAGTGGATGCTGATACGGTCTTTGGTGACCTGCCGCGCCATTTTCTATGGCTACGATGGCCAGGCGTTCGTGTGTCTTCCGAGTGAATCGGAACCTATCGTTTCGTCTGACCAAGCGCTGATTAGCGTGGAAGAGTGCTCTCATCTGCTTACGGAAGCCGATTGGATGGATGGTCTCTCGGGCGACTGAAACGTCGTGAAACCACCCCGAACAGACAATCACCCTGTCCGCTTCTGGCCTCGCCCGGCTCAGCCCAGCGGATATTCCCGCTCCAGCCGATAGACCGAGCCCTCGCCGCCCAGCCAGCTGGAATAGAGCCCGAAGCGATCCACCCGGAACGGCGGCGAATGCAGCAGGTTGTTGGCCTGGACCCAGGCGCCGACCTCGGGCACGGCGGGGCGCTTGAGATAGGCCAGGGTGACATGCGGCGTGTAGAGCCGCGCTTCGGGCTTGAGGCCCACTTCGCGCGCCGCCCGCTCGTTGGCCTTGGCCAGTCCGCGCAGGTCGCGGCTTTCCGCGACCCCGGCCCAGACGGCGTGGATCTCGACGCCTTCGCCGAAATGGCCGACCCCGGCCAGCTCCAAATCAAAGGCCGGGGCCTCGATCGCCGCCAGGGCCTCGTCCAGTTCGGCGGCCACCGGCTCCTGCACATCGCCGATGAACTTCAGCGTGATGTGGAAGGCGTCCTGGGGCCGCCAGCGCGCGTGCTCGATGCCGTGCTGACGGGTCAGCAGGCCCTGGCCGATTTCGGGCGGCACGGCGATGGCGGTGAACAGGCGCAGCATGGGCGTCAGGGGCAGGGATTGGGCTGGGCGGCGTGGATGGCGTTGACGGCCTTTTCCAGCTCGTCGGTCCAGGTCAGGTCGAAGGCGTCGATGCCGATCTTCAGCTGGTCCATCGAGGTGGCGCCGATGATGGTCGAGGTGACGAACTGGCGCGTGTCGCAGAACTTCAGGGCCAGGGTCGCGGGATCAATGCCGAACTTACCGGCCAGATCAACATAGGCGCGGATCGCGGCTTCGGCCCCGGGGCCTTCATAGCGCTGCATGCGGTTATAGAGCGCCTTGCGCGAGCCCTCGGGCAGGGCCCCGTCCAGATATTTGCCGGTCAGGGCGCCCTGAGCCAGCGGCGAATAGGCCAGCAGGCCGACCTGCTCGCGCATCGCGATTTCGGCCAGGCCATATTCGAAGGTGCGGTTGGCCAGGTGATAGGCGTTCTGGATCGAGGCGATGCGCGGAAGGCCTCGACCTTCGCTTTCGGCCAGGAAGCGCATCACGCCCCACGGAAACTCGTTGGAGACGCCGATCGCGCGGATCGTCCCCTTCTTCACGTGGGCGTCCAGCGCCTCGAGGATGTCGCCGAAGGTCTCGTAGTCCTGCTCGTAGTCCTTGAAGGTCTGGCCGCCGAACACCCGCACCGGCCGGTCGGGCCAGTGCAGCTGGTAGAGATCCAGATAGTCGGTGTTGAGGCGCTTGAGGGAGTTCTCGACGGCCTCGTCAATCTGGGCCCGGGTGTGGCGGGTGGGGGCGCCGTCGGCCCGCATCCAGGTCAGGCCGCCGAAGGCGCTGCCGCGACCGGCGACCTTGGAGGCCAGGACGATCTCGTCGCGCTTGCCGGTCTTGGCCAGCCACGAGCCGATGTGGCGCTCGGTATTGCCCTGGGTCTTGGGATCAGGCGGGCTGGAATACATCTCGGCCGTGTCCCAGAAATTGACGCCGCGCTCTAGCGCGTAGTCCATCTGGGCGTGGGCCTCCTCTTCGCTGTTCTGCGAGCCCCAGGTCATGGTGCCCAGGCAGCAGCGCGACACCATCACGCCGGTCCGTCCCAGTTCCGAATAATCCATTCCGCCCCGTCCCTGCTCTTCTTGCGTTGGGACTATTTAAGCGGTCCGCCGCCGCTCACAACAGCCATCCCTTGCGCGAAGGCTCCAGGATGCCGATATTCGTCAGGCGTCCAAATTGGGCGTGATGCAATCAAAGGGTTTTCCCTCGATGAACGACCTCAACCGCGGCTATGCGCGCTCGATCCCGGCGGATCGCGCCGACATGTCGGTTGACGCCGGCCTGCGCAGCTTCATGCTCGGCGTCTACAACAAGGTGGCCCTGGGTCTCCTGCTGTCCGCCGGACTCGCCTATCTGACCAGCGCCTACCAGCCGGTGGCCAGCCTTCTGTATGTGCTGACCCCCGATGGCCGTCTGGCCGGGTTCACCATGGCCGGCACGATCATCCGCTTCGCCCCGCTGGCCATGATGCTGGTGGCGATGTTCGCCATGAAGAACCCCACCGCCAAGTCGTCCGGCGCGCTGTACTGGGCGCTGGTCGCCACGATCGGCGCGGGCGCGGGCGTGTGGCTGCTGGCCTATACCGGCGCCTCGGTGGCCTCGACCTTCCTGATCACCGCCATCGCCTTCGGCGGTCTCAGCCTGTTCGGCTACACCACCAAGAAGGACCTGACGGGTTTCGGCAGCTTCCTGATCATGGGCCTGATCGGCCTGGTTCTGGCGTCGCTGGCCCAGATGTTCCTGCGCCTGCCGGGCCTGAGCTTCATCATCAGCATCCTGGGCGTGTTCATCTTCGCGGGCCTGATCGCCTATGACACCCAGCGTCTGAAAACCGCTTATTACGAAATGGGCGGCGACCAGAACTCGATGGCGGTGGCCACCAACTACGGCGCGCTGAACCTCTATCTGAACTTCATCAACCTGTTCCAGTTCCTGCTCAGCATCTTCGGCTCGCGCCGCTAGATCCCGACCAGATCGGAATGATGAGCCCCGGCGGGAAACCGCCGGGGCTTTTTCGTGGGCTCTCGACGGCAACGGAGCAAAGGCCCATCCTGGGGGTGGGGACGACGAAGACCGCGTTGAGGATTTCATGACCCGCACCCTGACCTTTCTGGCCGGCCTTGTTCTGGGCGCCGCCGCGGGCGCCGCACACGCCGAGCCGATCAGCCTCAAGCCCTATGCGATCCCGGCCAAGGCCCCGATGATGTCGCTGGCGCGGGATGCGGCGATGCAAAGCTCCAGGCCGGATCTGTCCGTGCCGGTGCGCTACGCCAACGCCCCGGTGCGACTGCCGCGCGGGATCGCCAGGACCTCTGTGGAAAGCCGGATCGCCGGCGACGGCCCCGTGGCCTCGGCCGGGGTGCTGTGCGGTCTCAAGCCCAGCGCAGATTACAGCGGCATCGGCACGGCGCGGGGCTATGACAATGACGGCCGGTTCGTGGGCGCCAAGCTGGCCTTTTCGTTCTAGGCCTTAGTCCACCACCGAGAACTTGCCCTTCTCGAACACCTTCAGCACCTGGGCCAGTTCGTGGCCACGCTTGAGGATCATGCCGCCCTGGCCGATTACCGCCCAGGCGCCCTGCTTGCGGGCCAGGGCCGGGCGCTTCTCCACGCGATAGAGCGGGGCCTCGGCGGCGTGGCGGAAGATCGAGAACACCGCGCAGTCGGACAGGCCGGCGATGCCGTAGTCGCGCCATTCGCCGGCGGCGACCATGCGGCCATACAGGCGCATGAGCGTATCGAGCTCGCGCCGCTCGAAGAAGGTCACGCCACCGGGCGAGGGGGCGGACGGAAACTGCGGATCCAACGCCATCGGACGAATCCTAAACCCAGTCCGCCCGGTTTGGCGAGCGTGGCGTCGCGGTCACGCCCTGGGGAATTGCAACACGACGGTCACGCGACGCCGCGAAAGGACCTTATTTTGGACCTTCGGCCGCCTGTTTGGACCGCCAATTTATCAGTGTCGGCTGATCGGACATCTCACGGTCCTGGATCCTGAACAGCCCCCCAGCCCCCCTCGATCGCGGGCCGGTCGGCCGACAGAACGAACCATCCCCCTCCCCATGAGCCCGCGCGGTCCTTCCCCCACCGCGCGGGCTTTTTGCTGTCCGCGGGCCGCCGGGTCGGGAGGCTGTTGCGGGGGCCTAGGCCAAGCTTGACCACTGGCCATGAAACGACCTTGGTTTGGTCGTGGTCGCGCCCGCTTCGGACCGGATAAAGCAAGGGTCAGCCGACCGGCTTCGGGATCGGGGCCCTGAACAGCCCCCCCAGCCCTCTCCGGTTTCGAACCGGTTTGCTGACGAACAAGCCCTCTCCAAAAGAGCCCGCGCGATTGCCCCCTCGGTCGCGCGGGTTTTTGCTGTCTGGAGCTTAGCTCTAGCGCTCGGCGGTTTCGAGCACGCCGATGATGCGGCCGCCCTTGGCGCCCTGGACGATGACCACCGTCTGCAGATCGGCGTCGGTGGTCGCCGGCAGGCGATACAGCTTGGGACGGCCGGCCCATGGGCCCAGGCGAACCAGCTCGCGCACCACATTGCGGTGGACCAGGGTCTGGCCCTTGTTGTCGCCGCGCTTGACGGCGATCTCCTGCTCGCGCGGATCGAACCGCACCAGCCACACCTCGCCGCCGCCGCGTGGGGCGGGGCCCGAGCCGACCGCGACGCGGGTCTTGCCGACAAATTCCATGTCCGGCGGATTGGACGGCGCCTTGGCGGCGGTCTTGATCAGGTCTTCGACCGCCTCGGCCTTGGCGCCCGAGGCCTGGACGCGGCCGCCGACCACCATCTGGGGCGTGGGCACGTCGCGCAGGGCGAATTTCTTGACATAGGCCCGCTGGCGCTCGGCGAAGACCGGCTTGGCGAAAGTGTCCTTCCAGCCCAGATAGTCCCAGTAGTCGACCGAATAGGTCAGGGCCAGGACGTCGTCGCGCTGGGTCAGGTCGGCGGCGACCTGGTTGGCCTTGACGCACGAGGTGCAGCCCTGGGCCGTGAACAGCTCGACGACGACGGGCAGCTTGGCCACCGGAGGCTTGGCGCCCCAGGCGGATGTCGCGGCAAGGCCCGAGAGAGCCAGACAGAACAGGGAAAGGGCGGCCTTACGCATTGCGGGTCACTTAAGCCAAGATCGCGGGTCTAGGCCGTTCACGAGGCCGTGAAGGCCGAGTTCTTTTGCGAAAGTTCGCGCCAGAAACGAAAACGGCCCGCCGGATCGCTCCGGCGGGCCGCTTCCTGGATGTCAGCGCTGCGTTAGTCGGCCTTGGCCAGATTGCGCAGCACGTAGTTCAGCACGCCGCCGTTCTTGAAATATTCAAGCTCGGTCGGGGTGTCGATGCGGCAGCGGACCGGGAAGCGGGCGATGCGGCCGTCGGTCGGGCGATAGAGCTCGACGATCAGCTGCTTGCGCGGGGCCAGATCGGTGAGGCCGCGGATCGAGACGATCTCCTCGCCGGTCAGTTCCAGCTTCTGCCAGCCGTCCTGGATGAACTGCAGCGGCAGAACGCCCATGCCGACCAGGTTCGAACGGTGGATGCGCTCGAAGCTTTCGGTGATTACCGCGCGGACGCCCAGCAGCTTGGTGCCCTTGGCCGCCCAGTCACGCGACGAGCCAGTGCCGTATTCCTTGCCGGCGAAGACCACCGAGGGGCGACCCTCTTCCTGGTACTTCATGGCCGCGTCGTAGATCGACATCACCTGGCCCGACGGGAAGTGCTTGGTGACGCCCCCTTCGATGTCCGGGGTGATGCGGTTGCGGATGCGGATATTGGCGAAGGTGCCGCGCATCATGACCTGGTGGTTGCCGCGACGGGCGCCGTAACCGTTGAAGTCGATGGGCTGCACGCCGTTGTCGACCAGGTACTGGCCGGCCGGGCTGGAGGTCTTGATCGAACCGGCCGGGCTGATGTGGTCGGTGGTGATCGAGTCGCCGAACACGGCCAGCACGCGGGCTTCCACGATGTCGGTGACCGGAGTCGGGGTCATTGACATGTTGGGGAAGTAGGGCGGGTTCTGGACGTAGGTCGAGTCGCCTTCCCAGGCGTAGGTCTGGCCGCCCGTGATCTTGATGCCCTGCCAGTTCTTGTCGCCCTTGAAGACGTCGCCGTAACGGCTGGCGAACATCTTTTCGGTGACCGACTTGCGCTGCAGGACGGCGATGTCTTCGTTCGAAGGCCAGATGTCCTTCAGGAAGACGTCATTGCCCTTCTTGTCCTGGCCCAGCGGCTGGGTGGCCAGATCGATCTTCATCGAGCCGGCCAGGGCGTAGGCCACCACCAGGGGCGGCGAGGCCAGGTAGTTGGCGCGGACGTCGGGGTTCACCCGGCCTTCGAAGTTGCGGTTGCCCGACAGCACCGAGCAGGCGACCAGGTCATTGTCGCTGATCGTCTTGCTGATGGCTTCCGGCAGCGGGCCGGAGTTGCCGATGCAGGTGGTGCAGCCATAACCCACGAGGTTGAAGCCGAGCGCATCGAGGTGCTTGGTCAGACCGGCCTTGAGCAGATAGTCGGTGACCACCTGCGAGCCGGGGGCCAGCGAGGTCTTCACCCACGGCTTGACCTTCAGACCCTTGGCGACCGCGTTCTTGGCCAGCAGGCCGGCGGCGATCAGCACCGAGGGGTTGGAGGTGTTGGTGCACGAGGTGATGGCCGCGATGACCACGTCGCCGTGACCGACGTCGAAGTTTTCGCCTTCGACCGGGGCGCGCAGCTCGGGGTTTTCGGCCTTGCCGAATTCACCGGCCAGCGACTCGGCGAACTTGGACGCGGCGTCGGTCAGCAGAACCCGGTCTTGCGGGCGCTTGGGGCCGGCCAGCGACGGCAGGACGACCGACAGGTCCAGTTCCAGGGTGTCGGTGAAGCTCGGCTCGGGCGTGCCCGGCTCCCACCACAGACCCTGTTCCTTGGCGTAGGCTTCCACCAGGGCGACGCGGGCGGCGTCGCGGCCGGTGCCCTTGAGATAGGCGATGGTTGCGGCCGAGATCGGGAAGAAGCCGCAGGTCGCGCCATATTCCGGAGCCATGTTGGCGATGGTCGCCTGGTCTTCCAGGGTCAGGTTGGCCAGGGCGTCGCCGTAGAATTCGACGAACTTGCCGACCACGCCCTTCTTGCGCAGCATCTGGGTGACGGTGAGCACCAGGTCGGTGGCCGTCGCGCCTTCCGGCATGGCGCCGGTCAGCTTGAAGCCGATGACTTCCGGGATCAGCATCGGGATCGGCTGGCCCAGCATCGCGGCTTCAGCCTCGATGCCGCCCACGCCCCAACCCAGAACCGACAGACCGTTGACCATGGTGGTGTGGCTGTCGGTGCCGACGACGGTGTCGGGATAGGCGGTGGTTTCGCCGTCGACGTCGTTGGTCCAGACGGTCTGGGCCAGATATTCCAGGTTCACCTGGTGGCAGATACCGGTGCCGGGGGGCACGACGCGGAAGTTGTTGAACGCCGAGCTGCCCCAGCGCAGGAAGCGGTAGCGCTCGATATTGCGCTCGTATTCGCGGGCGACGTTGGCGTCATAGGCCTTGGCGTCGCCGAAGTTGTCGACCATCACCGAGTGATCGATGACCAGGTCGACGGGGTTGAGCGGGTTGATCTTGGCCGGGTCGGCGCCGAGGGCGACCATGGCGTCGCGCATGGCGGCCAGGTCGACCACGGCGGGAACGCCGGTGAAGTCCTGCATCAGCACGCGGGCGGGACGGAAGCTGATTTCGTGCTCGACGGCGCCCTTGTTCTGCAGCCATGCGGCCACGGCCTTCAGGTCGGGTTCGTCGACGGACACGCCGTCTTCGTTACGCAGCAGGTTCTCGAGAAGCACCTTCATCGACACCGGCAACGAAGAAACACCGGTCAGACCGGCTTCCTCAGCGGCGCGAAGGCTGTAATAGACGTAGGTCTTGCCACCGACGATCAGTTCGCGGCGGGCTTTAAGGCTGTCAACAGACGCCATTCGGGAGATCCCTTCTCTGTCCACGGCCGCCCGAAAACCACTCCCGGGATCGCGCGATCGAGGCGGACCCACAGCGTCCATCCCCGCGCCGCGTCCCCTGACAAGCTGGAGGGGGACGGCCGAGGGCTTCTTAGCGCCGCTAATGTTCAACGTCCATGCGCGGGACAAGGTCTTGGCATGTTGAGAACTGTTCTCATTAAAGATTTGGCCGTGTCTCGCGGCGAACGACGACTGTTTTCGGGCTTCAATCTGCGGATCGAGGCCGGCGAGGCCGTGGAGCTGACCGGTCGCAACGGAGCCGGCAAGACCAGCCTGCTGCGCGCCGTGGCCGGCCTGCTGCGGCCGGAAGCCGGCCAGATCGTCTTCGAGGATCACGAGCCGGAGACCGCCCGCGCCGAGCATCTGCACATGGTCGGCCACCAGGACGGCCTGAAATCCACCCGCACGGCCTGGGAAGAGCTGCGGTTCCAGACCCTGTGGTGCGGCGGCTCGCCGGCCACGGCCCGCCAGGCCGCCGAGCGGTTTGATCTGGTGCGGCTGCTCGACCTGGAGGTTCGGCGCCTGTCGGCCGGCCAGCGTCGTCGCCTGGCCCTGGCCCGGCTGGTCGCCAGCCCGCGCACCCTGTGGCTGCTGGACGAGCCGATGGCGCCGCTGGACTCGACCCATCGCCTGACCTTCGGGGCCCTGATGGCCGAGCATCTGGTCGGCGGCGGCATGATCCTGGCCGCCGTGCACGATCCCCTGCCGGTGGCCGCCCGGGTGGCCGAGGTGGGCGCATGACCGCCTTCCTGATCCTGCTGCGCCGCGAACTGGCCCTGGCCTGGGGCAAGGGCGGCGGGCCGCTGCTGGCCCTGGCCTTCTATGCCGGCGTCGTCACCCTGCTGCCGATGGCCGCCGGCCGCGCGCCCGAGAAGCTGGCCGCCGTGGCGCCGGGCATCGCCTGGCTGGCCCTGGCCTTGGCGGCCCTGCTGTCGCTGGAGCGCCTGTTCGAGCGTGATTTCGAGGACGGAGCCCTGGACCTGCTGGCGCTGGGTCCGGCCTCGCTGGAAGCCGTGGCCGTGGCCAAGTGCCTGGCCCAGTGGCTGGCCTCTGGCGCGCCCCTGGCCCTGGCGGCGCCGGTCGCGGCCCTGGCCCTGGGCGCCGATCCGAAGATCATTCCCCTGCTGGTGCTGTGCGGCCTGTTCGGCGGCCTGGCCTTCGCCTTCCTGGGCGGACTGGGCGCCAGTCTGGCCCTGGGCAGCCGGCGGGGCGGCCTGCTGGTGGCCGTTATCGTGCTGCCGCTCTATGTGCCGCCGGTGATCTTCGGGGCCGGCGCCCTGGACGCCCTGGCCGGCGGCCTGCCGTGGACGGGCGGCCTCTTTCTGATGCTCGCCTATTGCACGGCGGCGGTCGCCTTGAGCCCCCTGGCCATGGCGGCGGCGTGCCGCAACGCGCTGGACTGAGTTTCCTACAATCCGCTCTCCCCGGCAAAGGCCGGGGCCCAGATTCAGCCTGAGCGTCTGGGGAGGGTGCGCCCGCGGTCGGAGTCAGGACCACCGACCTCTCTGGGTTCGATCTGGGCCCCGGCCTTCGCCGGGGAGAGCGGATCAAATGGGCTGGCGTCAATCCTGTAACATTGTTCATCCAACCTGACATTTTCGCGCCACAAGCCGATGGCCAAGCTCTCGCCAGATCTGGTTCCGAGGGAGAAACCATCATGCAGAAGTCCACGCGACGCCTGGCCCTGGCCGCCACCGCCGTTCTCGCCATCACCGCCGCCGCCGGGGCCGCCATGGCCCAGATGCCGCCCCCGCCTCCGCCTCCCCCCGCGTTGCCGCCGCTTCCGCCGCTGCCGCCCTTACCGCCTGCGCCGCCCCTGTCGTTCCTGGACGTCATGATGATGAGCGGCCAGGACATGGCGATGATGCATCACGGCAAGCCCGCCGATCCGGAAGCCCATGCCAAGCACCTGCGCGACGTGCTGCAGCTGCGTCCCGACCAGGACGGCGCCCTGAAGGCCTATATCGAGGCCACCGCGCCACAGAAGATGGCCGAGGGTCTGAAGTGGAAGAGCAAGGACGACAGTGACGACAAGCCGCTGACCACGCCCGAGCGCCTCGACCGGCAGGCCGCGCACATGACGAAAATGGCCGAGACCTTCCAGAAGCGCGCCTCGGCGACCAAGGCCTTCTATGCGGCGCTGTCGCCCAGCCAGCAGAAGGCCTTCGACGCCTTGGCTCCGCATGGCCCGCGCATGATGGTCAAGCACCTCGACATCCGCCACGACGGTCCGCCGATGGGCGAGCGCAAGGAAGAGCGCAAGATCATCATGAAGCACAAGGCCGGCTGATAAGGGTCGATACGCATTGCGGGCGTTCATCGGGAGCTCTAATCAGCAATCCATGGACGCCCGACACCCGTTTGATTTCCTGACCAACCCCGAGCGGTTCATGGCCTTCTCGCGGTGGGCCGCGCCGATGTTCGGGGCCCTCGCCGCCGCGCTGGCCGTGGTTGGCCTCTACCTGACCTTCTCGGTCCCCGAGGACTACCAGCAGGGCGACACGGTGCGGATGATGTTCATCCACGTGCCCGCCGCCATCATGAGCATGATGGTCTATCTGTTCCTCGGCGTTTCCAGCCTTCTGGCCCTGGTCTTCCGCCACGCCCTGGCCGACGCCGCCGCCCGCGCCTGCGCGCCGCTGGGCGCGGTGTTCACGGCCCTGGCCCTGGTCACCGGCTCGCTGTGGGGCAAGCCGATGTGGGGGACCTGGTGGCAGTGGGACGCCCGCATGACCTCGGTGCTGGTGCTGTTCCTGTTCTATCTGGGCTATCTGGCCCTGCGCGGCGCGCTGGAGGACGAGCAGAAGGCCGCTCGCGCCGCCGCCATCCTGGCCCTGGTCGGGCTGATCAACCTGCCGGTGGTCAAGTTCTCGGTCGACTGGTGGAACACCCTGCACCAGGGAACCTCGACCCTGTTCGCCAAGCCGGAAGACCGGCTTCCGGCGGTGTATCTGTGGCCCTGGGCCCTGATGACCCTCGCCTATCTGTCGGCCTTCGGGTCGCTGTGGCTGGTGCGGATCCGGGCCCTGGTCTGGCGGCGCAAGGCTCGCGCCCTGGCCTTGCGGATGGCTGAAAATTAGAGGCGGGGAGCTGAGATGGATTTCGACGCCGGAAAATACGCGATCTATCTGTGGCCGGCCTTCGGGATCACGGTCGTGGCCTTCGCCTGGATGATCCTCGACAGCCTGGCCCAGTCCCGCCGGTGGAAAGCCGAGCTGGAGCGCCTGCAGGACGAAGCGGCCAAGGCGGCGCAGGCGTGAAGCGCTGGCTGGCCTTCACGCCGCTGATCGTGCTGGCGGCCCTGGCGCTGCTGTTCGCCGGCTACGCCCTCAAGCGCGATCCCAAGGTCTCGCCCCACGCCATGGTCGGCAAGCCGATGCCCGTCCTGACCCTGCCCGAGCTGTCCAGCGGACAGCCGACCGCCCTCAAGGACGTCACACAGGGCGGCCCCGTGCTGGTCAATTTCTTCGCCTCCTGGTGCGCGCCCTGCGAGATCGAGCATCCGCAGCTGATGGCGCTGAACGCCCAGGGCGTGAAGGTGATCGGCGTCGCCTACAAGGACGCCCCGCCCAACACCCAGGCCTTCCTGACCCGCCTGGGCGACCCCTTCGCCGCCCGGCTGGTGGATCGCAGCGGCGCCGCGGGCCTGGAGTTCGGCGTCACCGGCGTGCCCGAGACCTATCTGGTCGGCTCGGACGGCATGATCCTGGCCAAGCACACCGGCCCCCTGACGCCCGATGCGGCCGAGGACCTGCTGGCGAAGGCGCGCTAGTTTGGCGCTTCGCAGCGTCTGAACCTGTACTCAGATCCATCGGCCCAGGTTCCGGCGATCTCATTTCGCGAAAGAACTCGCAGCTGTTGGCTATGCTGCTCAGGCGGCTTCAAGTCGATCACAGGTTCGCCCGGCTCTCCTCGCCACTTCGTTGTCAGAACGAGGCGAGAGTCTTCTAGGCGCCACCGCCCGCCCACGTCGTAGGCCCGGTAGGATCCGTCCTGTTGGAGACTAAGGCCTCCATCGCTCTCGCAATCCACGCCTTCTGCGGCCCAATGGCCGACCACAAGCTTCGCGCTCAAACCTTGCGTCGCCGTGCTCGCCGGAGCGTTCGAGACCAGGGATTCACATCCCAAAAGTCCCACGACAGCGACCGACATGAGCAGATACGGGTTCATTGGCTCAGCATAACGCGAGCTGGTCCTCGTGGAAGCCCGGGACCCAGGGGAGAACACCTGCGCTGACACGTCGCGGCGCTTTCGCGTTAACCCGACGTTGACCATGCTCGCAGACTTTCAGTTAACCATGTTAGACTTCGAGTCATGAGCACCATCCGTCCCGCCGGCTGGCCTTCGGCCCCCGCCAGACCCGCCTCGACGCCCGCGTCGGGCGGGGCCGCGACGCGTTCGGCCTTCTTCCAGGCGGCGCTCGGCGATGCGGCCCCCACGCGCCCGGCCCAGGCCGCCGCTTCGGTGCAGATGCAGGCGCAAGCCCAGGCCCAGCCGCAGCGCCAGGCGCCGGCTCGCCCGTTCACGCAGCCGGACGCCCAGCCGCAGAAGGTCCTGCGCCCGGGCTCGCTGCTGAATATCGTGGTTTAAAAGGGTCTCAGGCCGCCTTCTTGGCGGCCTTGTCCTTCTTGGGCTTCTTGTCTTTTTTCGGCTTGTCGGCCTTGGCCTTCTTGGCCTTGGGCTCGCTCTCGACCGACGGATGCAGGTCGGCGCCGGCCATGTCGGCCAGCAGGTCCAGGAAGCCCTCGCGCTTGCCGGGCTTCAGCAGGGCCAGGATCCGCGCGTCGGCCATGGTGACCATCGGCGCGACCTCTTCCAGCATGGCCCGGCCCGAGGGCGACAGGCGAACGCTGTTGGCGCGGGCGTCCTGGTCGGAGCGCTGGCGCTCCAGGTGGCCCTTGGCGATCATCCGGGCGACCATGTCGGCCAGGGTCGAGCGGTCGATGCCGGTGGCCTTGACCAGGGCCGTCTGGGTGACGCCCTCGTTCTGGGCCACGGCCGACAGCACCGCGAACTGGCGCTGGGTGACCCCGGCCGCGCCGCACTCCTCGGCGTAGATGTCGAGCGCCAGCTGCAGCACCCGGTGCAGCAGATGGCTGGGCGACCGCTCCAGCAGACCGCCGCTCTTCTCAACCTTGGTCTTGGCCATGACTTCGCCTTCGTCCGATCAGCCGACGGACAAGCACTATCATCGTTACACGTCGATTTGACGACAGGTGATCCGTGAACGGCGGAACCGCCTAGAAACCCGCGTCCGGGGGCTCGGGCGCCGACGGCTCGTCGCCCTTGGCCATGTGCTTCATCATGAACGGCACCTGGGTCAGGGAGAAGATGATCGCCAGCGGCAGCAGGGCGACGCGGAACTTCACCCAGTTGTCGGTGTCCTGGGTCAGGCGGACGATTTCGTTGAGGATCGCGGCCGAGGCGAAATAGGCGCCGTAGCGCAGGGTCAGGGTGCGCCAGGCCGCGTCGGGCAGCTGCATGGCCTCGCCCATCAGCGCCTTCAGCGGCGCGCGGTTCATCAGCACCCCACCGATCATCGCCGCCGCCAGGGCGCCATTGACCACCGTGACCTTGATCTTGACGAACACGTCGCTGTGGAAGATCAGGCCCAGCACCCCGAAGATCAGGGCCATGACGCCGGAAAACAGCGGCAGCAGCGCCACGCGGCGCTCGACCACATAGCCCAGCACCAGGGCCGCCGCCGAGGCGGCGACCAGCACCCAGGTGGCGGTCTGGAAATTCTTGGTGGTGAAATAGGCGACGGCGAAGGCGATCGGCGCGCCGTAGTCGACGGCGGTGCGCACCCAGGCGGCGTGCTTCTTCTTGGTCTGCTGTTCGTCCACGGCCTAGTCCTCCAGCCCGACCAGCGAACGCGAGAACGCGCGGGCGTCGAAGGGTTGCAGATCCTCGACCCCCTCGCCCACGCCGATCAGCTTGATCGGACTGTCGCTGGCCCGGGCCACCGGCACCAGCACCCCGCCGCGCGCGGTGCCGTCCAGCTTGGTCATGACAATCCCGGAGACGCCCACCTGGTTGCCGAAGATCTTTTCCTGGGCCAGGGCGTTGCGGCCGACCGTGGCGTCCAGCACCAGCAGGGTCTCGTGGGGATAGTCGGGATCGACCTTCTTCACCACGCGGATGACCTTCAGCAGCTCATCCATCAGGCCCTGCTTGTTCTGCAGCCGGCCGGCGGTGTCGATCAGCACCACGTCATAGTGCTCGGCCTTGGCGCGCTCGACGGCCTCATAGGCAAGAGCCGCGGCGTCGGAGCCCGTGGGCTTGGACATGAAGTCGGCGCCCGCCCGGTCGGCCCAGACCTTCAACTGCTCGACGGCGGCGGCGCGGAAGGTGTCGCCGGCGGCGATCAGGACGCGGGCGCCCTTCTCGGTCAGGTCGGAGGCGATCTTGCCCAGGGTGGTGGTCTTGCCCGAGCCGTTGACGCCGATGAACAGCACCACATAGGGACGCGGTCCGCCCAGCGGGTCGAAGCGGCCCTCGCGGTCGGCCAGCTCGGCGGCGACCAGTTCGGCCAGGGCTTCCTTGACCTCGATGTCGGTCGACGACTTGCCAAACCGCGCCTTGCCGAAGGCGTCGGCAATGCGGGCAGCGATCTGCGGGCCCAGATCGGCCTCGATCAGCATTTCTTCCAGGGCGTCCAGCTGCTCCTGGTCGAGCGGTTTCCGGGTGAAGACCCCGGTGACCTGCTCGGTCATCGCCTGGGAAGACCGGGTCAGGCCAGACGCGAGGCGCTGGAACCAGCCTTGTTTCTGCTCGGGCTTGTCGTTCATCAGCGCTCCTTTAGGGGAACGGGCGAAAGTGTAAATCAGATATTACCGGGCGATGGTTTCCGCCGCCGACCCGGCCGTGGCATGAACGGTCATGGACCCGCTTCCCGACCCGACCATAGACCCCCTGGCGACCGCCCTGTTCTGGCTGGACTACGCCGCCGCGGCCGTGTTCGGGGCCACCGGGGCGCTGGCGGCGGCGCGGCGCAAGCACGACATCATCACCTTCGGTTTCTTCGCGGCCATCACCGGGGTCGGCGGCGGCACCCTGCGCGACCTGCTGATCGGCGCGCCGGTGTTCTGGGTGCAGAGGCCCGGCTACATCCTGGCCTGCCTGGCCGCCGCCACGGTGGTCTGGTCGCTGGGCAAGCGCGGCTGGCGGTTCCGGGCCCTGCTGTGGCTGGACGCCCTGGGCATGGCCGCCTTCTGCGTGGTCGGCGCCGCCAAGGCCCTGAGCCTGGGGGTGCACCCCTTCACCGCCGTGGTCATGGGCGTGCTGACCACCGCCTTCGGCGGGGTGATCCGCGACGTGCTGGCCGAGGAGCCCAACCTGCTGCTGCGCCGCGAGATCTACATCACCGCCGCCCTGCTGGGCGCCTCGGTGTTCACCGTGCTGGATCTGGTGGGCGTGGGGTTCTGGCCAGCTGGACTGGCGGGTTTCGCCTCGGCCTTCGGCCTGCGGGCGGCGGCGATCAAGCTGGGCTGGAGCCTGCCGGGGTTCGCGGGCGGCGAGGACCGGCCGGCCGCCTGAGCGCCGCTCTCCCGGGATGGGTCGGGTTCAAGATAAGAGAAACTCATCTTATCCATGCGAAAGATCAATTCCCGACCCCCTTGCGCGCGCTGCCCGTCCATATGATCTTGATAAAGCGGGCCGGGCCCCTCTGACGATCCTCGCACCTGAAGGCTGCGATCGTGATGTCGGACCGCATCGGGTGCGCTCGATGCCGGGTCCAGTGGGTGTGTCCCCCCCCCCTAGAACCCAGCAAGCCCGACATCGGGCGCGCCCTCCCATCAGAGGAGTGCACACAGATGTCTTTGAACCCCATCCACGCCGCCCAAGCGCGCATCGCCGAGACCTGGACGCCGGCCCAGCTGGACCAGCTGGACGCCCTGGTGGCCGCCTGCGCCCTGGTCGCCCAGGCCGACGGCTGGGTCACGCCCGACGAGCGCGGCCGCATGCTGGAGCGCATGCGCGGACTGGCCGCCCTGGCGGCGTTCGGGATTGACGACGCCCTGGAAGTCTTCGAGGCCCTGGACCGGCGCTTCGAGCAGGATCCGGAAGTCGCCCGTTTCGAGGCCGAGATGGCCATTCGCCGCCTGCGCGGTCGTGATGACGTCGCTCGGGTGATCGTCAATTCCGCCTGCGCCGTGGCGACGGCCGACGGCGGCCTCGACGCCGAAGAGCGCGACGTCCTGCTGCGGATCTGCGCCCTGCTGGCGCTCAATCCGATCCAGTTTGACCTGATCACAGCGGGAGGTCGGCGATGAGAGTCGGCGCCCATGGCCCCCCGATGACCTGGGTCTCGCTGCAACTGGCCCAGCAGACCCTGGTGCAGGCGGCGTCCCACGCCAGCCAGCCGACCGCCAAGCCGGTCACGGAGCCTGACCGGGTCGAGCGCGCCCCGGCCCCGCGCCCCCTGAACCGGGGCCTGCTGGACATTCGCGTCTAGACCCAGATCCGCCCGAGATCGCCCGGACGCCTCACAGGGACGCCCTGTGGGGCCGAAAGGCTGACCGCCGCCGGGTGATTCCACCGCATTTCCTTCGAACCCGCCCGCCCCGACCAGCCTCGGCGCTCCGGTCGCGACGGGCTTTTGGACCTGAACAAGACCATGGACTTTCTGACCCTGCCGGTGATCGGCAAACCGCTCTGGATGTGGGCGGGCTTCATGCTGGCGGTGGTGGCCCTGCTCGCCTTCGACCTGGGTGTCCTGCACCGCAAGACCCGCGAGATCGGCGTGCGCGAAAGCCTGCTCATGTCGCTGGTCTATATCAGCCTCGGCCTGGGCTTCGGCGGCCTGGTCTGGATGCAGCTGGGCGCGACCGCCGGGGTCGAATATCTGACCGGCTTCGTGATCGAGAAGAGCCTGGCCATCGACAACGTCTTCGTCATCGCCCTGATCTTCGGCTTCTTCGCCATACCCCCGGCCCTGCAGCACCGGGTGCTGTTCTGGGGCGTGCTGGGCGTGATCGTGCTGCGGGCCATCATGATCGGCGTCGGCGCGGCCCTGGTCAGCCAGTTCGGCTGGGTGCTGTATATCTTCGCCGCCTTCCTGATCCTGACCGGCGTGAAGATGCTGTTTGCGGGCGACAAGCCCCTGGACCTGACCAACAACCCCGCCCTGAAATGGCTGCGTCGCGTCATGCCGATCAGCGACACGCTGGAAGGCGACCGCTTCTTCGTTCAGGGCGTCGACTCGCGCACCGGCAAGGCCGCCCGCCTGGCCACCCCGCTGTTTCTGGCCCTGGTGCTGGTCGAGCTGGCTGATCTGGTCTTCGCCGTCGACTCGGTGCCGGCGATCTTCGCCATCACCACCGATCCCTACATCGTCTACACCTCCAACATCATGGCGATCCTGGGCCTGCGGGCGCTGTACTTCGCCCTGGCGGCGGTGCTGCACCGCTTCGCCTATCTCAAGCAGGCCCTGGCCGTGCTGCTGGTGTTCATCGGCGGCAAGATCTTCATCGCCGACGCCCTGGGCTGGGAGAAATTCCCCGCCGCCCTGTCGCTGTCGATCACCTTCGCCATCCTGGCCGCCGGCGTCGCCTGGTCGCTGTGGAAGACCCGCAAGGCGCCCGACCTTTCGGGGGCGCCCGGAGCAAGCGCTTAAGCGCCCGCCGGTCCATCGGATGATCTGAAGCAGAACCGGGTCGGACTTTGTCCGGCCCGGTTTTTCATGGCTGTGACGGGGGACGTGGACCCTACAGAAGGCCTGCGGGAATCCTTTTGCCCTGAGGTTGAAGGTCGCGACGACGAATCCCCCTTTGGGAACAAGTGGCCTCCCTTCAGGTATCGTGGTCAGGGTGCTGGCGCGACGCCACTGCACCGCCCGGCCCCATCGGCGGTCGCACCGGCATCTGCGCCAGATGATCCATCCAGGTCGGCCGACCCTCGACGGCCAGCTGAACCACCGGCTCGACCGCTGACGGGTCGTCGAAAGCGAAAACCGCCAGGTCGAACTTGTCGGCGCTCCATTCAAAGGTCAGGGGCGTGCCGCAGGCGGCGCAGAAGCCGCGCTTGATCTGATCCGAACTCTGGAAATGGGTCGGGGCGCCGCGCGTCCAGGTCAGATCCGCGACCTCCACTGTCACCAGCGCCCCGAACGGGCCGGCGAAGGCCTTCTGGCACATGCGACAATGGCAGATCGAGGCGCGGCCCACCCCTTGCCCATTGGGGTGGCCGTCGACGCGGAAGCGGACGGCGCCGCACTGGCAGCCGCCGCTCAGGCTCACGGCGCCAGCTCGGCGATCACCCGCGCGCCGTCATGGCCGGTAACGCGGAAGGCCAGGATCTGGCCTGACGACGCTTCGCCCGCGAAGGTGATCTCGGTGAAGTCCTCGGCCCGGGCCACGCCGTCGCGCTCGACCAGGCCCGACAGCACGCGGCCGACCTGGCGCTGCAGGTGGCGTTCCAGACCCGCCTGCCCCGCTTCGCGCAGACGGCGGGCGCGGTCCTTGATCACCGGACCCTTGACCGGCGGCATGCGGGCGGCGGGCGTGCCGGGGCGGGCGCTGTAGGGGAAGACGTGCAGGAAGGCCAAACCCGCCTCCTCGACCAGCTTTAGGGTGTTTTCAAACGCCTCTTCGCTCTCGGTCGGGAAGCCGGCGATCAGGTCGGCGCCGAAGGCGGTGTCGGGGCGCACGCGGCGCACCTCGGACACCAGTTTCAGGGCGTCGGCGCGATTGTGCCGGCGCTTCATGCGCTTGAGGATCATGTCGTCGCCGGCCTGCAGGCTCAGATGCAGATAGGGCATCAGGCGCGGCTCGGTTTCCAGCAGCTTGAAGAGGTCCGGATCGATCTCGGCGGCGTCGATCGACGACAGGCGCAGGCGGGGCAGGTCAGGAACCAGCTTCAGGATTCGGCCAACCAGCTGTCCCAGGGTCGGCTGGCCCGGCAGGTCGGTACCCCAGGAGGTGACGTCGACCCCGGTCAGCACGACCTCGTTATAACCCTCGGCGGCCAGGCGGCGGACCTGCTCGACCACTTCACCGGCCGGGGCCGAGCGCGAATTGCCGCGTCCGAACGGGATGATGCAGAAGGTGCAGCGGTGGTCGCAGCCGTTCTGGACCTCGACATAGGCCCGGGCGCGGTCCTTCAGGCCGGCGATCAGGTGACCGGCGGTCTCCTTGATCGACATGATGTCATTGACCCGCACGCGGGTGGATGTGTCGAGCAGGGCCCCCGGCGCGGCCTTTTCGGCATTGCCGAGCACCAGGTCGACTTCCGGCATGGCGGCGAAGGCGGCCGGGTCGATCTGGGCGGCGCAGCCGGTGACGATCAGCCGGGCGTCGGGCCGCTCGCGCCGGGCCTTGCGGATCGCCTGCCGGGCCTGGCGCACGGCCTCGCCCGTCACGGCGCAGGTGTTGAACACCACCGCGTCCGACAGGCCGTCGGCGCTGGCGCGGGCCCGGATGGCCTCGGACTCATAGGCGTTCAACCGGCAGCCGAAGGTGACGACGTCAACGCCGTCCGGACCGGACGAGACCACCGCAGGTCCGCCTTCCTCGCCAACAGCGGGCTTGGGCGTCGGCGGGCGCGAGATGACGGTGTAGGTCGTCACGACTTTTCCATGAACGCCGCGAAGGCGTCCTTCCAGTCGTCGTGCCAGCGCGACAGGGCCGGGCGGTTTTCGATGATGTCGCCCATGGCCCAGGCCATGCGCTTCTCGTCGACGGCGCGGGTGACGTCGTTGTCGGGGCACAGGATGTAGAAGTCGCCGGCCTCGATGCGGGCCAGCATGAAGTGCACGACCTGTTCGGGCGTCCAGGCCGCGTCGGGCTTGCCGCCCGGGCCGCGCTTGGTCATGCCGGTGAAGGTGTAGCCGGGGATCAGCAGGTGGGCGGTGACCTGACAGTCTTCGGTCTGGCGCAGGGTGTGGGCCAGACCCTCGGTCAGGGCCTTCACCGCCGCCTTGGAGACATTGTAGGCCGTGTCGCCCGGCGGCTGGGTGATGCCCTGCTTGCTGCCGGTGTTGATGATCAGGCCGGGACGACCCGACAGGGCCATCTCTTCGCCGAACACCTGCACGCCGTTGATCACGCCCCACAGATTGACGTCGAGAATGCGCGACCAGGCGTCGTCGCCGGCGAAGGCGTCGCCGCCGCCGCCGACCCCGGCATTGTTCATCAGCACATCGACCGCGCCGAACTTTTCGATCGCGACGGCCTTCAGGGCCTCGACCGCCGCGCGGTCGGCGACGTCGGTGGGCACGGCGATCGCGCCGATGGCCTCGGCTTCCTGCTTAAGCTTGCGGCCGGTGACGTCGGCCACGACCACGTTGAGGCCCAGCTCGCGGAAGATCCTGGCGGCGGCCAAGCCGATGCCATCGGCGGCGCCGGTGATGACGGCCGTCTTGCCGGCCTCGAGCGCGGGGTGGAGGCTCATGCGGCGACCTTTTCCGGCAGCTTGCCGGTATATTCCAGGGTGATCGGGCCGGTCATGATCACGTGGCCGTCGGCCTCGCGCCATTCGATGACCAGGCTGCCGCTCTCGAATTCGACGGTGGCGATCCGGTCGGTCAGGCCCCGGCGCACGGCGGCCACCTGGGCGGCGCAGGCGCCGGTGCCGCAGGCGGCGGTGAGGCCCGCGCCGCGTTCCCAGACCTTCAGATTGATGTGGTCCCGCGCCGCGATGTGGGCAAAGCCGACGTTTACGCCCTGCGGAAACAGCGGGTGATGCTCGACCAGCGAGCCGGTCCCGGTGGCGAATTCGTCGGTCACAGGCGCATCGACGAAGAACACCACATGCGGATTGCCCATTGAGACGCAGACCGGCGTGTGGACCAGCGGCGCGTCGATGGGGCCGACCTGCAGCTCGACCCGCTCGGTGTTCATCTCTTCGGACAGGGGAATCTGGGTCCAGTCCAGGCCCGGCTGGCCCATATCGACCGTGACCCGCCTGTCGCCGGCCATCTGGCCCGACAGGCGCCCGGCCACGGTGTCGAAAGCCACGCTATCCTTGCCCGACGATTGCATCAGCAGCCAGGCCACGCAGCGCGTGCCGTTGCCGCAGGCGCCGGTGACCTCCCCGTCGGAATTCCAGAACCGCACATAGGCCGCGGCGCCCTGCGCGCGCGGCGGGTCGATGGCGATCACCTGGTCGCAGCCAATCCCGCCCTCACCGCGTTTGGCGATGGCGCGGATGTCCTCCGCCGTCGGGTTGAAGGCTTGGGAGGCGGTCTCGATCACGACGAAGTCGTTGCCGAGGCCGTTCATCTTGAGGAAGGTGCGGCTCATGGTGGGGGCTATATAGTGGAAAACCGTCGCCAAGTCAGAGCCCGGCGCACGCCGCGATCATTTGACCACCAGAGTGTGACCAGGAAGGCCGACGCTTGAAGACCAATGACCACGAGGGTTTCCGCCTGAGGGCCCGGCTTCGCGCGCTCTATCACGGGGCCTCGCCCACGGCGGTGAAGTTCCGTTACGCGATCATCATCGTCGATCTGCTGATCATCGCCTTCTTCATCGCCGCCCCGACCATGCGCGATCACGGCCTGACCTTCTATGTGCTGGACTATGCCGTGGCGACCTTCCTGGCGCTGGACATGGCCGGCCGCGCCATCGCCCATGGCGACCTGAAGGCCTGGCTGAAGAAGCCGATCGTCTGGGTGGACCTGTTCGTGCTGGCCACCCTGCTGTTCCCGGCCTGGCTGCTGAATCTCGGCTTCCTGCGGGTGGTGCGGCTGTGGACCCTGATCCACAGCGAGTTCTTCTGGCGCACCGTGGGCCAGCGCTATGACGACACCCGCGTCGAGCAGATCGCCAAGGCGGCCGCCTCGCTGCTGACCTTCGTGTTCGTGATCACGGGCTTTGTCTATTCCAGCTTCGTGGGTCGCTACGAGGGCGTCAGCGGCTATGTCGATGCGCTGTATTTCACCGTCACCAGCCTGACCACCACCGGCTATGGCGACATCACCCTGCCGGGCGTGTGGGGCAAGCTGCTGTCGATCTTCACCATGCTGGGCGGGGTGTCGCTGTTCATCGGCCTGATCCAGTCGATCCTGCGGCCGCACAAGGTGACCTATCAGTGCCATGACTGCGGGCTGCGCCGGCACGATCCGGACGCGGTGCACTGCAAGGCGTGTGGGAAGATGCTGAACATTCCCGACGACGGGGTCTGACTTCGCCGGAGAAGCTCTGGCGCAGGGAGATTTTTCCGATACCGTCCCGGCCCATGATGTTGCTTCGCACCTGTTCCGCCGGGGCCCTGGCCCTCGCCCTGCTCTCCTCCGGCGCCGCGCTGGCCGCCCAGCAGAGTGATCCCCACCTGGCGCTGGAGGCGGTGGAAAGCCCCGACAGCCTGGCCTGGGTGAACGCGGAAAACGCCAAGACCCTGCCGGTGCTGTCGGGCGATCCGCGCTATGCGGGCCTGCAGGCCGAGGCGCTGACGATCCTGTCGGCCAAGGACCGCATCGCGGCGCCCAACTTCATCGGCCAGAGCGTCTTCAACTTCTGGCAGGACGCGAACCACGTGCGCGGGATCTGGCGGCGCACGACCCTGGCCTCCTACAAGACCGCCGCGCCGGTCTGGGAGACGGTGCTGGACATTGACGCCCTGGCCAAGGCCGAGGGCAAGAACTGGATCTGGAAGGGCGCCGACTGCCGCCCGAAAACCCATGACCGCTGCCTGGTGAACCTGTCCAACGGCGGCAAGGACGCCGTCGAAGTCCGCGAGTTCGATTTGACGACCAAGGCCTTCGTTGAGGGGGGCTTCCTGCTGCCGGAGGGCAAGCAGGGCGCCGAGTGGCTGGACGCCGACACCCTGATCCTGACCCGCGACTGGGGTCCGGGCACGACCACCGACAGCGGCTATGGCATGGTCATCAAGACCCTGAAGCGCGGTCAGGCCCTGGCCGATGCCGTCGAAGTGTTCCGGGGCCAGAAGAGCGACGTCTCGGCCCGCCCCAACGTTCTGCGCGACGCGGCCGGCAACCGGGTGGTGCTGCTGACCCGCGCCACCGACTTCTTCCACGACGAGACCTATCTATGGGACGGCCAGACCACCCGCCTGCTGCCGATCCCGCAGAAGGTCGGGGTGCGCGGGCTGATCAACGGCAAGCTGGTCCTGAAGATCGAGGAGCCTTGGACCATCGACGCGGACGCGATGGCGAAGAGCTTTCCCGCGGGCTCGCTCGTCGCCGTGTCGCAAGGGTTCCTGACCAAGGCGAGCGACGGGGAGATCGAAATCGGCAACGACTGCGATCCCTGCCAGCTGTTGGCCCCCGGCCCGCGCCAGTCGATCGATCAGGTGGCCGTGACCGACCACCGCGTCGTCGCCGTGGTCTATGACAATGTCCGGGGCAGCCTGGTCAGCCTGCAGCATCGCGGCGAGTTCGGCGTGACGTCCCAGACCCTGCCAGTGATCGCCAACGGCTCGGTATCGCTGGGCTCGCATTCGGACGAGGGCGACCAGATCTTCTACAGCGTAGAGGGTTTCACCACCCCGACCCAGCTGAAGCTGGCCGACGCCGCCACCGGCGCCTCCGCGACGGTCAAATCCCTGCCCGCCCAGTTCGACGCCAGCAATCTGGAGGTCGAGCAGAAGGTCGCCACCAGCAAGGACGGGACCAGGGTTCCCTATTTCCTGATCCATCCCAAGGGCCACAAGCACGACGGCTCCAACCCCACGCTGCTGCACGCCTATGGCGGCTTCAACCTGTCGAAACTGCCGGTCTATGACCCGCTGATCGGCAAGCTGTGGCTGGAGAAGGGCGGCAGCTATGCGGTCGCCAATATCCGCGGCGGCGGCGAGTTTGGCCCCGCCTGGCATGACGCGGCCCTCAAGGCCAACCGCCAGAGGGCCTTTGACGACTACTACGCCGTGGCCGAGGACATGATCGGCAAGAAGATCACCTCGCCCCGCCATCTGGGCGCCTATGGCCGGTCGAACGGCGGCCTGCTGATGGGCGTGGCCCTGACCCAGCGGCCCGACCTGTGGAACGCGGTGGTGGTGGAAAGCCCGCTGCTGGACATGATCCGCTACACCGTGCTGCCGGCCGGCGCCTCGTGGATCGGCGAATATGGCGACCCGGACATCCCCGCCGAGCGCGCCTTCATCGAGGCCTATTCGCCCTATCAGAACCTGAAGGCGGGCGTGAAATACCCGCTGGCCTATATCACCACCTCGACCAAGGACGACCGCGTCCATCCCGGCCACGCCCGCAAGTTCGCGGCGCGGCTGGACGACCTGAAGGTGGACCACCTCTATTTCGAGAACACCGACGGCGGCCACGCCAATGGCGCGGACCCCAAGTCGAACGCCCGTCGCTGGGCGCTGCACTACACCTACCTGTCACGTCAGCTGATGGATCACTAAGTGCGTAGCCTTGTCCTTGCCCTGTTAGCGTCCACGAGCCTGATGACCGCCTCCCACGCCGCCGAACCCACGCCTGCCGCCTCGACAGAAGCGCGCACGCCGCTAAGCGAGCTGGGCAGGGATGATCCCTATCTGTGGATGGAGGAGATCGAGGGTCAGCGGGCCATGGACTGGGCGAAAGCCCAGAACGGCAAGACCCTGCCGGTGCTGCAGGGCGATCCCCGCTATGCCGACCTGGAGGCCAAGGCCCTGGCGATCCTCAACGCCAAGGATCGCGTGCCGGGCGTGTCGTTCGCCGGCGACGGGTCCCTGCGCAACTTCTGGCAGGACGCGACCCATGTGCGCGGCCTGTGGCGCAAGACCACCCTGGACAGCTACCGCACCGCAGAGCCGGTCTGGGAGACCATCCTCGATATCGACGCCCTGTCGAAGGCCGAGACCGCCAATTGGGTGTTCAAGGGCGCCTCATGCCTGCCGCCGGAAGAGACCCGCTGCCTGATCACCCTGTCGGACGGCGGCAAGGACGCCGTGACGGTTCGCGAGTTCGACACGACGACCAAAAGCTTCGTGGCGGGCGGTTTCGAACTTCCCGAGGGCAAGCAGAACTATAGCTGGCTGGACCGGGACACCCTGCTGGTCGCCCGCGAGTGGGAGCCTGGCCAGGTCACCCAGTCGGGCTATGCCTATGTGCTGAAGACGGTGAAACGCGGCCAGCCGCTAGCGGCGGCGCAGGAGGTCTATCGCGGCGCCGAGACCGACGTGTCGGTCAGCCCCTTCGTGCTGCGCGACGCCGATGGCGTCACCCAGGCGGTGATCGCCTATCGCGGCGTGACCTTCTTCGAGAGCGAAAAGCACCTGCTGACGGACGCCGGCCCGGTGAAGCTGGACCTGCCCCTGAAGAGCTCGATCCAGGCCTATGTCGCCGGCCAGATGGTTGTGCTGATGGAGCAGGACTGGCCGGAAAAGGGCTTCAGGACCGGCGATCTGATCAGCTTCGACCTCGCCGCCCTGAAAGCCGCCCCGACCACGACCAAGGCCATGCTGGTGCTGCGGCCCACGGCCCGGCAATCGGTCGAGAGCGTGACCACCACCCGCACCAAGCTGGTCGTGGCCCTGCTGGACAACGTCAAGGGCGCGGCCCGGGTGCTGACCCACGGCGCCAAGGGCTGGACGTCGCAGGACCTGGCCCTGCCGGCCAATTCCTCGATCGGCCTGGGCTCCAGCGCCGAAAAGGACGAGCGCCTGTTCGTCACCGTCACCGGCTATCTGACCCCCTCGACCTTCTGGCTGGCCGACGCCGGCTCGCTGAAGCTGGAACAGGTCAAGGCCTCGCCCGCCCGCTTCGACGCCTCGACCCACGTGGTCGAACAGTTCGAGGCTGCGAGCACCGACGGGACGAAGATCCCCTACTTCGTCGTGCGGCCCAAGGGCGTGAAGTACGACGGCTCCAACCCCACCCTGCTCTACGCCTATGGCGGCTTCCAGGCGTCGATGACGCCGGGCTATTCGGGCGTGATGGGCAAGCTGTGGCTGGAGCGCGGCGGCACATACGTGGTCGCCAATATCCGCGGCGGCGGCGAGTTTGGGCCCGCCTGGCACTCGGCCGGCCTCAAGGAGAACCGCCAAAAGGTCTATGACGACTTCTTCGCCGTCAGCCAGGACCTGATCGACCGCAAGATCACCTCGCCGCGCCGGCTGGGGATCATGGGCGGCAGCAATGGCGGCCTGCTGATGGGCGTGGCCCTGACCCAGCGGCCCGAGCTCTACAACGCCATCGTCGTGCAGGTGCCGCTGTTCGACATGATCCGCTACAGTCAGATCGGGGCCGGCGCCTCGTGGGTGGGCGAGTATGGCGACCCGGCCATACCGTCGGAGCGGGCCGTGATTGAGCGGTATGACCCCTATTCGAACCTCAAGGCCGGCCAGAAATATCCGGAAGTCTTCATCGAGACCTCGACCAAGGACGACCGCGTCCACCCCGCCCACGCCCGCAAGGCGGCGGCGCGTCTGGAAGAGCTGGGCTATCCGGTCCTCTATTACGAGAACATCGACGGCGGGCACGCGGGCGCCGCCAACCTGGCCGAAACCGCGCGCCGGCAGGCGCTGGAATATGTGTATCTGTCGCGCAAGCTGATGGATTGATTCAGCAAAACGCCGTTACTCAAAACGGGGTTTCGTCAACACTAGCGAAAGCTATCTGGGTCAGACTCTCGGCCGACCAGACGGGTCGTGAGTCGCCCAGAGCCTACCGTCCTTGAAGATTGAAGTCGTTCCCGCGCTGGAGCTGAGCCCCACAGACATCGACCGCTGGTCGGGCCTGCAGGTGGGGCAGGCGCGCCTGGACTCGCCCTTCCTGTCGCCGCGCTGGACCCAGGCCGTGGCCCGGGCGCGCGAGGCGACCGGCAAGAAGGCCGGCGAGATCAAGGTCGCCATTCTGCGCGCCGACGACGGCCAGGCGATCGGCTTCCTGCCGGCCCGGGTTCGCGCCGATGTCGGCATGCCGGTCGGGGCCCCGATGTGCGACTATCAGGCCCTGGTCTCGGCGCCGGGTGTCGCAGTGGATCCGCGCCAGCTGCTGACCGCCCTGCGCGTCCACCGCCTGGACTTCTGCCACATGCAGGCCGACGACGAGACCCTGGCCCGTCACGGCCGCGGCCAGACCGACTCCTGGATCGTCGAGGCGCCGGACGGTTACGCCGGCTATGAGGCCGGGCGCAGGGCCGCCGGTTCGGGCGTGCTCAAGGATATCGACAAGAAGCGCCGCAAGGCCGAGCGCGAGGTCGGCCCGGCCGTCTTCACCGCGATGTCGGACTCGCGCGCCGATTACGACCAGTTGATCGCCTGGAAGCGCGGCCAGCTGATCGCCACCGGCCAGACCGACTATTTCCGGACGCCCTGGGTGACCAGCCTGGTGGAGGCCCTGTTCACGACCCGCGACACGGCGTTCGGCGGCGGGCTCTACACCCTGCATCTGGGCGGCAAACTGGCCGCCGTGCACCTGCACCTGCGCGGCGCCCACACCATCCATGGCTGGCTGATCGCCCACAATCCGCAGTTCGAGCGCTATTCGCCGGGCCTGATGCTGTTTCAGGACATCCTGAGAAGCATGGACGGCACGCCCTACGACCGCCTCGACCTGGGGGCTGGCGACTACCGCTTCAAGCGCGAGCTGTCCAACGCCCGCCAGACCGTGGTGTTCGGCTTCCTGGGCTCACCCTCCCCCGCCACCTTCGTGCGCCAGGCCGCCTATGGCGTGCGCCACATGGCCGAGTCCCTGCCGCTGGGCCGAATGTCGGAACTGCCCGGCAAGGCGATGCGCCGGCTGGACCTGCTGCGCGGGCTGCACTGAGTTCGATTGCTGATTTTTGAATCCGCTCTCCCCGGCGAAAGCCGGGGCCCAGATTCAGCCTGAGCGTCTGGGGATGACGCGCCTTCCGACCTAGCCAAACCGACAACCGCTCTGGGTTCGATCTGGACCCCGGCTTTCGCCGGGGAGAGCGGAAGAGGACGCCGGGGCGTTCACAAACCCTTCAACCCTGCCCCAACCCCACCCGCATCGCCGGCGGATCGATCCGCCCGGCTTCCCAGGCGCGGGTCCAGGCCAGCTTCTCCACGCCTTCACGGAACGCGAAGCGCAGCAGGTGCTCGGCGACCACGTCCTCCAGCCGGGCCAGGCCTTCGAGGCCGGCGGTCTCGACCGTGATGTCGAGACCCGTCGCGTCGGCCAGCATCCGGCAGTCCCCGATCGGCAGGGGAATGCGGGCGCTGGTCTCGTCGAAGGTGACCGCGAACTTGTGGCTCCAGTGCTTGGCCAGCTGGGTCATGTAGCGGGCGGCCTTGTCGGTGGTCAGGCGGGCATGGCTCTGCATCAGGGTCTCCATCAGACGCGCTCGATGACGCCGGCCGCGTCGTCCAGGGCCTTGGCGATCTGCTCGACCTGCTCGGCCGACAACTGGCCGGCCGTGAGCCTCAGGCGCAGGGCGGTCTTGAGGTTTTCCCGGGCCCGCAGGATCTGCGGCGAGAAGGCGGCGCTGCGGGCGGCGGCCTCGGCCATGCGCTCGAACAGGCTCTTCACCGGCTGGGCGTTGGCTTCGAGGAAGGCTTCGCCCTCGGGGGTGATGGTGTGCAGCTTCTTGCCGCCGCCGGCTTCGGTGACGGTGATGTAGCCCAGCTCTTCCAGCAGGGTCAGGGTCGGATAGACCACGCCCGGACTGGGGGTATAGGCGCCGCCGGCCGCGGTTTCGATGGCCTTGATCAGCTCATAGCCGTGGCTGGGCTGCTGGGCGATCAGCTTGAGGACCACGAAGCGCAGGTCGCCGTGGTCGAAGAACCGGCCCATGCGGCCGCCTCGACCCGGACCGCGTCCGTGATGGTCATGGCCGTGAAAGCCGAAGGGGTGGCGGCTGTGGTGGCGGCCATCGCGGCCGCCGTGATGATGGTGTCGTCCAAACATGTCGTTTCGATCCTGTTTCGTTATATCGAAACGATAGATATATCGGATTGGTCGAAAGACAAGAGCCTATTTAGATATATCTGATTATTTCGCTTTCGATCGCTCAGACAGCCTGCAGCGTTTCGGCCAGCAGGCGACCCTCGGCCGCGCGAGTGGAGCCCGCCCGCCAGGCCACCACGATCTCGCGGCTGGAATGGGCGTGGTCCAGCGGTCGCACGGTGACGGCGGCGTTGTCGGTCAGGCCCGCCTGCACCGCCATGGCCGGCAGGAACGAGATGCCCAGGCCCGAGCCGATCATCTGCACCAGGGTCGGCAGCGAGGTGGCGGCGAAGCTCTCCTCGTCGCCAAAACCCTTGGGGGCCTCCAGCCCACAGGCGGCCAGGGCGTGGTCGCGCAGGCAGTGGCCGTCTTCCAGCAGGATCAGGTCATCGCCGGCCAGGCTGTCGGGATCGACCCGGACCGAGGCGGTCATCGGGTGGTTGGCGGGCGCGGCGGCCAGCAGTTCGTCGTCCTCGACATGGGCCCAGTCCAGGCCGGACATGTCATAGGGCAGGGCGATCAGGGCCGCGTCCAGGGCGCCGGCCTTGAGGCTGGCGATCAGGCGCTGGGTCAGGTCCTCGCGCAGGAACAGCCGCAGCTTGGGAAAGCGGTCGCGCAGCAGGGGCAGGGCGCGCGGCAGCAGATAGGGAGCCACGGTCGGGATCACACCCAGCCGGAAGCGGCCCGCCAGCGGCAGGCCCGCGCCCCGCGCCGCCTGCACCAAGTCCTCGGTGCGGGTCAGGATGTCCTGGGCCCGGCGCACGGCCTCCTGGCCGGCGGCGGTGAGGATCACGCCCGAGCGCGCCCGGTCGACCACCGCCGCGCCCAAGATCTTTTCCAGTTCCTGGATGCCGGCCGACAGGGTCGGCTGGGTGACATGGGCGCTCTCGGCGGCGCGGCTGAACGAGCCGTGTTCGGAGAGGAGCTTGAGATATTGCAGCTGGCGCAGGGTGGGGAGCATGGATCCGATATAGGCCTATTGGCTCCATTCGCATAGAGCCAGCCTATCCACCGGAATGATTTAATCGATTGGACCTATCGTTTGACCCCGGGTACATAGGCTCCACCATTTACGGGAGCACTCCATGGCCTTGATCAACACCACCATCAAACCCTTCACCGCCCAGGCCTTCAAGGCCGGCAAGTTCATCGAGGTCAGCGACGCCGACCTGAAGGGCAAGTGGTCCGTCGTGTTCTTCTACCCCGCCGACTTCACCTTCGTCTGCCCGACCGAGCTGGAAGACCTGGCCGACAACTATCCCGAGCTGCAGAAGATGGGCGTGGAAGTCTATTCGGTCTCGACCGACACCCACTTCTCGCACAAGGCCTGGCACGACAGCTCGCCGGCCATCGGCAAGATCCAGTACACCATGATCGGCGACCCGTCGGGCCTGGTGACCAACAACTTCGAAGTCATGCGCGAAGGCGTTGGCCTGGCCGACCGCGGCACCTTCCTGGTCGACCCGCAAGGCGTGATCCAGTTCATGGAAATCACCGCCGAGGGCATCGGCCGTAACGCCACCGAGCTGCTGCGCAAGATCAAGGCCGCCCAGTACGTCGCCTCGCACCCGGGCGAAGTCTGCCCGGCCAAGTGGGAAGAAGGCGAGAAGACCCTCGCGCCTTCGCTCGACCTCGTCGGCAAGATCTAAAGCCTGAAGCCTACCTGCTGGCCCGCAAGGGTTGGTGATACGGCGCCGTCGTCCGCTGACCGTCTCCCCACGGAGCCGGCGGCGGCGCCACCTTCCCAAAATTTCGCGCGTTTCCTGAACACAGGACAATTGCGCCTCGCATTCGGAGCCCGCCATGTTGGACGAAGGTCTGAAGACCCAGCTGAAAGCCTATCTGCAGAACCTGCGCCAGCCGATCGAACTGGTCGCCTCGCTGGGCGACGACGCGGGCTCGAAGGAGATGCTGGCGCTGCTCGAGGACGTGGCCGGGACCTCTGACAAGGTCAGCCTGAACCTGGCCGGAAACGATGCGCGCAAGCCGTCGTTCGCCATCACCCGCGCGGCGGGCGACGCATCCGTCCGCTTCGCCGGCCTGCCGCTGGGCCACGAGTTCACCTCGCTGGTGCTGGCCCTGCTGCACGTGGGCGGCCATCCGCCCAAGGTCGACGCCGAGGTGCTGGACCAGGCCCGCGCCCTGGAGGGCCCGTTCCACTTCGAGACCTATTTCTCGCAGAGCTGCCAGAACTGCCCGGACGTGGTCCAGGCGCTCAACACCATGGCCGCCCTGAACCCCAACATCACCCACGTCGCCATCGACGGCGCGCTGTTCAAGGAAGAGGTCGAGCAGCGCCAGGTCATGGCCGTGCCGACCATCCTGCTGAACGGCCAGCCCTTCGGCCAGGGCCGCATGGACCTGGAACAGATCCTGGCCAAGCTGGACACCGGCGCCGTCGCCCGCGCGGCCGAGAAGATCAAGACCAAGGACGCCTTCGACGTTCTGGTGATCGGCGGCGGCCCCGCCGGCGCCGCAGCGGCCATCTATGCCGCCCGCAAGGGCATCCGCACCGGCGTGGCGGCCGAGCGCTTCGGCGGCCAGGTGCTGGACACCATGGCCATCGAGAACTTCATCTCGGTCTCGCACACCGAAGGCCCCCGGCTGGTCTCGGGCCTGGAACAGCACGTCAAGGACTACGACGTCGACATCATGAACCTGCAGAAGGCCGTCGGTCTGGTTCCGGCCAAGACCCCGGGCGGTCTGATCGAGATCAAGCTCGAAAACGGCGCCAGCCTGAAGTCGCGCAGCGTCATCCTGTCGACCGGCGCCCGCTGGCGGAACGTCAATGTGCCCGGCGAGACCGAGTACAAGAACCGGGGCGTGGCCTATTGCCCGCACTGCGACGGCCCCCTCTACAAGGGCAAGCGCGTGGCGGTGATCGGCGGCGGCAACAGCGGCGTCGAGGCGGCCATCGACCTCGCCGGCATCGTCGCCCACGTCACCCTGATCGAGTTCGACAGCCAGCTGCGGGCCGACGCGGTGCTGCAGCGCAAGCTGGCCAGCCTGCCCAATGTCGCCATCGTCACCTCGGCCATGACCACCGAGATCCATGGCGACGGCGCCAAGGTCAACGGCCTGACCTACAAGGACCGCAACAGCGACGTGACCCATCGCGTCGATCTGGAAGGCGTGTTCGTGCAGATCGGCCTGGTGCCCAACACCGAATGGCTGAAGGACAGCGGCGTCGCCCTCTCCAATCGCGGCGAGATCGAAGTGGATTATCGCGGCGAAACCTCGATCCCCGGCGTGTTCGGGGCGGGGGACGCCACCACCACGCCCTACAAGCAGATCATCATCGCCATGGGCGAGGGGTCCAAGGCCTCGCTGTCGGCCTTTGACTATCTTATCCGCCTGGATCCGGCCCAGCCGTCTGAGCAGGCGGCCGCCTAAAACGCCGTCTCCGGACGATCCCCGAGCCGTCGCGCCTGACCTTGCCGGTCGGCGCGGGGGCTTTCGCGTGGCGGGCGAACCGGTGCGCGAAGATCTCATGGGGGGTGCGACGCCAGCGCCCTCGACATTCGGCTTGACCTTCGACTATTTTGTTAACCTCTGGGCAAGGGATTCGGGGCTCGGCGGCGATCATGCCGTCGGCGCTCGCGGGGCCTTGGGTTGATCAAGGGGATGGGCGAGATGAGGCTTCTGTCGAAGAACACGCGTGACACGAAGACCGTCAAGCCGGCGATGCTGGTCGAAGACGTCGGCCGGCCGGAATTCTCCGAGCGCCTGATCGAATCCACCCAGGCGATCGGCGTCCGCTACGAAACCATCCATGGCGGTCTGGACAGCATCAGCCGCGTCGTCGAGCACCTGCGGGCCATCGAGCCCCTGCTGGCCGAGATCCGCCAGCCAGTCGCCGAAGAGTTCGAAGCCCGCCGCGCCGAGCACGCCGAACTGATCGCCCTGCGCACGAATTACGAACAGGCCCTGCGCCAGGTGGCCCTGGCCCAGACCGAGGAGCGCGAGCTCACCGCCAGGCTGGCCGCGACCCAGACCGCGCTGGGCGAATCCGACGCCCGCATCCAGGCCCAGGACTCCACCCTCGAGGACAACGCCCTTGAGATCGATCGCCTGCGCAACGGCCTGCTGCAGTCGGACCTCAAGGTCGGCAATCTCGACGCCTCGCTGCGCGACGCCACCGCCCGCATCGAACATCTGGTCCAGGACGTCGACACCCTGCGCACCCAGAGCCAGGACATCGACACCCGCCGCGGCGAGGCCGAGGCCTCGCTGGCCCGCGCCAACCAGGAAAACGCCCTCCTCGTCGAGGAAGTCGCCACCCTGAAGAAGCGCATTGACCAGGCCGGTATCGACATCGCCCGCCTGTCGCGCATCGAAACCGATCTGGAAGCCCAGATCGCCGCCGAACGCGCGCGCATCCAGGCCGCCGAAAACGCCTTGGCCGTGCACCAGGCCGACAGCGGCCGCACCATTCGTGGTCTGGAAAGCCAGGTCGAGGCCGGTCGCGCCGAGATCTCGGCCCTGCAGACCCGTCTGGAAACCGCCAGCGGCCGCGCCGACAAGCTGGAAGAAATGAACGGCCAGATCTCGCAGCGCCTGGCCGAGTCCAGCGCCCAGCAGCAGGCCGTCGAACGCCGCGCCGGCGATCTGAACGTCGCGCTGGAACGCGCCCTGGACCGCATCCGCTCGCTGGAAGACGAGGGCGAAGGCCTGCGTCAGCGTCACGCGGGCGTCGACACCGCCCGCGCCGCCGCCATCGAACGCGCCGACCAGCTGGCCAAGGCCGCCGTCGCCCACGACAAGACCCTGCAACGGGCCGAGGAGCGCGCCAACCAGCTGCGCGTCCGCCTGGAAGCCATGCAGGAAGCCCAGGACACCGCGCGTCGCCAGCACGAAGAAAAGCTCGGCGAACTGCAGGCCCAGATCGAACGCCTCACCTCCGAAGCCGCCCTGTCCGAAGGCGCCCTGGAAGCGGCCCGCCGCGACCGTTCGCGCCTGCAGATGGCCCTGCTGGGCGCCACCGAGGGCGATCTGGCCGAAGCCGGCTAAACCTTTCCCCCGACCCCAAAGTCCGGAAAAGGGCGGCCCTCGTGGCCGCCCTTTTTTGTTGCGGCGAGGTTTTACGTCAGCCGGGCTTGCCGGTTTCCACCTGGCGCTTCAGCCGCGCGACCTGCTGACCGATCACGCCATCAACCGGCGCGGCGATCGCGTTGAGACCGCCCTTCATGTAGCCGCCGACGTCATAGGTGACGGTCAGGGTGGTCTTGCCGTCCTTCTCCGCCAGGCCGAAGGTCATATGGCCGGCCGCGCCGCTGCTTTGCAGCGGGCCCAGGCCCCCGAACAGGGTCAGCTTCTGGCCCGGCGCGGCATAGACGGTGCTCATGTGCAGCACCGATCCGCCGCCCGGCAGGCGCTCGCAGAAACAACCGCCCGAAGCCGCCGCCAGCGACAGGTTCGCCGCCGAACCCGACCAGGTATGCGCCGGGTCCCACCAGGTGGCCGGCTGGACGAGCGAGGCCCAGACCCTGGCGGCCGGGGCGGCGATCTCGGCGACCTGCCGGACCTGAAAGCCGCCCGGCGTGGCGTCAGTGACCTCGGCGCGCGCCGCCGTGGCGGCCAGGGCCAGGGCGGCGACGGAAATCCAGAGCTTCATGCGGCTATCCCCTGATGACCCCGCCAGCGTTCCCGCCCTGCGAGGTCAACGTCAAGCTTCAGCGGTTCCCTTCGCGGAATGATCGCGCTAGGCTTGGCCCATGAACACGACCCAGAGCGGTCGTCGGGGCTTTGGGCTCCGTCGCTCGCAGGACCTTATCCGCTCCGTATGAAGCTCCTGACCTGATCGGGCGAGACGCCGCGCGTGCGGCTCATGGACGGCCAAGCCGTCAGCGAAATCTACGGAAATTCAACGACATGGCGACCACCACTCCCGACTGGGCCACGCGTTTCAGCGAGCGCATGACCCGCGTCCGCGCCAGCGAGATCCGCGAACTTCTGAAGCTGCTGGACCAGCCCGACATCCTGTCGTTCGCCGGCGGCATCCCCAATCCGGGCCTGTTTCCCACCGAGGCGATCCAGGCCGGCTATGACGCCATCCTGGCTGATCCGAAACTGGCGGCCCAGGCGCTGCAATATTCGGTCAGCGAGGGCTATCTGCCCCTGCGCGAATGGATCGCCGAACGCATGACCCGCGACGGCATGCCGTGCGGGCCCGACAACATCATGCTGACCGCCGGCTCGCAGCAGGCCCTGGACCTGCTGGGCAAGCTGTTCCTGACCCGAGGCGACACGGTGATGGTGGCCCGGCCCACCTATCTGGGCGCGCTGCAGGCCTTCAACGGCTATGAGCCGACCTATCTGGATCTGCCGGAAGGCGGCCTGGTCGACGGGCTGGACGCCGCGACGCGCGAACGGGCGACCGGATGCCTAGGCTATTTCGTCCCCGACTTCGCCAATCCCACCGGCCAGAGCCTGACCCTGGCCGAGCGCCAGACCCTGCTGGACCTGGCCGGCGATCTGGACATGACCCTGATCGAGGACGCCGCCTATCGCGAGCTGCGGTTCAGCGGCGAGGCGCTGCCGACCCTGCTGTCGCTCGACATCGCCCGCTCCGGCGGGATCGAAGCGGCGCGCACCCTGTTCTGCGGCACCTTCTCCAAGACCCTGTCGCCGGCCCTGCGCATTGGCTGGGTGTGCGCGCCGCGCGCGGTGATCGAGAAGCTGGTCCTGCTGAAACAGGGCGCTGACCTGCACGTCTCGACCATCAACCAGATGGTCGCCCACCGCGCCGTGGTCGAGGGCTATGACCAGCATCTGGGCATGCTGCGCGCGGCCTACGGGTCCAACGCCCGCACCATCCTGAGCGCGCTGGAACGCCACATGCCGGCCGGCGTCAGCTGGTCGCGGCCGCAGGGCGGCATGTTCGTCTGGGTCTGGCTGCCCGAAGGGATGGACGGCAAGGTCATGCTGGAACGGGCCCTGGCCGAAGAGCGCGTCGCCTTCGTGCCCGGCGAGCCGTTCTTCGCCGAGGTTCCGACGGCCAACGCCCTGCGGCTCAGCTATTCGCTGCCGACGGACGCCCAGATCGAGGACGGCGTGGCGCGGCTGGCGCGGCTGATTTCGCGGATGAGCTAATCCGGCGGCGAGGTCACCGTCGCCCCGCTCGCCTTCAGCCGGTCCAGCACCCCATTGGCCGGCAGCAGAAAGGCCAGATCGACCACCGCCACCGTGACGCCCGGCCGGTTCAACGCGCTCGACAACGCCGAAGCC
The DNA here is from genome assembly GCF_058680955.1 of Caulobacter sp. FV2ye17ST. Classification (NCBI taxonomy): domain Bacteria; kingdom Pseudomonadati; phylum Pseudomonadota; class Alphaproteobacteria; order Caulobacterales; family Caulobacteraceae; genus Caulobacter; species Caulobacter sp. FV2ye17ST. The sequence goes on along the minus strand of NZ_CM178727.1, from coordinate 4,148,235 downwards.
GACTGGCCGATCTGCTGCTCCAGCAGTTTGGCTCCGCCGGGCGATCGCAACAGGCAGCGCTGGGCGGCGCTGGCCGAATAGCGGGCGCGGACACTGGCCAGATCGCCCCGCGCCCAGTCCGAGCCGATGGTGGTGGGCCGGCCGCCTTCATATTCCAGCTCGTCGAGGGCGTCGCGCAGGCAGGCCAGCTGGGCGTCCTTCGACAGCTTGCCGGCGGCGTTGACCACCGCGCTCATCCGGTACTGGCCCATCGGCTTGATCCGAACCTTGCGGGCCTTGGCCATGCGCTCGATCGTGCTGACCGGCTTGGCCTCGGACAGCCCGGCCGCCTGGCGAAAGTCCGACAGCAGCAGGAAGCCCGCGATGGCCGGGGTCCAGCTCTTGTACTCGCCGGGGCCCTTTTTCGCCCGGGTGCGGCCCGAGATGAAACGCGCTTTCAGGTCCAGCGGCAGCTCGTCCTCCAGCCTGTCACCCAGGCCCTGACGCAGGCCCGCACCGCCCTTCAGGATAAAACCGGCGATCTGGGCCGGACCGACCGAGGCCTTGGGCGGCGCCAGCAGGAGATCGGCCTGATCCAGCGCCCGTTCCAGGCGCGGGCTTTTCCAGGCCATTTGATGGGGCAGGGGGGCGGCCGCGCCGACAACATAGAGCTTGGCGCCGCCCTTCTCGACCAGCCAGATCGCCGGCCCGGGGGCGCGGGCCACCACCAGCAGTTCCTCGACCACCGCGCTGCCGGGACCGTCGGGGGCAGGGCCCAGGTCGACGGTCTGGGCGTGGGCGGTCGTCGTTAAGAGCAGGGCGGCGGTCGCAAGCGCGACGAAAGGCGGTTTTACGGACGTCATGTCGTCTCTTTAAACCTTGTCATCCCGGCCGCACCCCGGCGAAGGCCGGGGGAGAGCCGGGACCCAGGGCCAACGCGTTGCGGCTGCCCCTGGGTCCCGGATAGCCTCTGCGAGGCTTCCGGGATGACAAGCTTTTTGGAAGTGCGAGCGGCGCCTAGGCCCCCGGCGGAACCGGGAAGCCACGATCGCGCATCAGGGCGCCGATCTTCACGTCGCGGCCGCGGAAGGCCTTGAACTGATCCACCGGATCGACCGAATTGCCCTTCGACATGATCGTGGCGATCAGACGCTGACCGGTCGGCTTGTCGTAGAAGCCGCCGGGCGCCTCCTTGAAGGCCTCGGCGACGTCGGCGGTCAGGGTGTCGGCCCACAGATAGCTGTAATAGCCGGCCGAATAGCCGTCGCCCGAGAACACGTGACCGAACTGCGGCGTGCGGTGGCGCATGACGATCTCCTTGGGCATGCCCAGCTTCGTCAGCTCTTCGCGCTCGAACTTGTCCGGATCGATGTCGACGTCGCCGGCCAGGTGCAGCTTCATATCGATCAGGGCGCTGGCCAGATATTCGGTGGTGTCGAAGCCCTGGTTGAAGGTGCCCGCCGCCTTGATCTTGTCGACCAGGGCCTGGGGGATCGGCTCGCCGGTCTTGTAGTGGACGCAGAACTTGCTCAGCACCTGCGGGGTCGGCAGCCAGTGCTCATTCAGCTGGCTGGGGAACTCCACATAGTCGCGCGCCACGTTGGTGCCCGACACGGTCGGATAGGTGGCGTTGGCGTTGAGGCCGTGGATGGCGTGGCCAAATTCGTGGAACAGGGTGGTGGCGTCGTCCCACGAGATCAGCACCGGCTCGCCGGGCGCGCCCTTGATGAAGTTGGAGTTGTTGGACACGATCGTGGTGATCTCGCCCTTGAACCGCTCCTGGGTGCGATAGGCGTTCATCCAGGCGCCCGAGCGCTTGCCCTCGCGGGCATAGGGATCGAAGTACCACAGGCCCACATGCTTGCCGGCGCGGGTCACCTCATAGACGGTGATGTCTTCGTGATAGACGGGAAGGCCTTCGACCTTCTTGTACTGGAAGCCATAGACCTCGCCCGAGGCCCAGAACATCGCCTCGCGCAGCTTGTCCAGCTGCATGTACGGCTTCACCTCGTTCATATCGAGGTCGTACTTGGCCTTGCGGACCTTCTCGGCATAGTAGCGGTAGTCCCAGGGCTCGATCTTGAAGCCGCCGCCTTCCTGGTCGACGATGGCCTGCATGGCCGCCACGTCGATGGCCACCTGGGCGATGGCCGGCTTCCACACCGCCTCCATCAGGCCCATGGCGCTTTCCGGCGTCTTGGCCATGGCGTTTTCCAGGCGCCAGTGGGCGTGGGTCTTGTAGCCCAGCAGCTTGGCGCGCTCGACGCGCAGCTTCAGGATCTTGGCGATCAGGGCGTTGTTGTCGGTGGCGCCGCCGTTGTCGCCGCGATTGACGAAGGCCTTCCAGACCTTCTCGCGGGTGGCGCGCACCGGCGAATAGGTCAGGTAGGGGTCCACGCTGGAGCGGGTGTTGACGATGATGTGCTTGCCCGCCAGCTTGCGCTGGGCGGCGCTGGAGGCGGCGTTGGCCTTCAGCGACTCCGGCAGGCCGACCAGATCGGCGTCGGTCAGCTCGATATAGGTGTTCTCATCGGCCAGCAGGTTCTGGCTGAACTTGGTGAAATAGCCGGCCATCTCGGTGTTGATCGCCGCGACCCGGGCCTTGGCGGCCGGATCCAGCTTGGCGCCGGCGCGCACGAAGTTGGTGTAGTAGATCCACAGCACGCGCTGCTGCTCGGAGGTCAGCTTGGCCTTGTCCGGCGAATTGTAGACCGCCTCGATGCGTTTGAAGAGCGCGGCGTTCTGGGTGATCTTGTCGCCCAGGGCGGTCAGCTTGGTGTCGAGCTCTTCCTCGACGACCTGGAACTCGGGCGAGCTCAGATTGCCGCCCCAGATGCCGTAGTAGCAATAGAAGTCCGACAGGCCCCGGCCGCTGTCTTCCAGGGCGGCGATGGTGTTTTCAAAGGTCGGCGGCGCGGGGTTGGCGGCGATGGCGTCCACCTCGGCCAGGTTCTTGGCCATGGCCACCTCGGCGGCCGGCTTGAAGTCGGCGACCTTGACCTTGTCGAAGGCCGGCACGCCGCCATAGGGGCCCGTCCACTTGGCGAGCAGGGGATTGCTGTCGGCGGCCATGGCGAAACTCGGATTCAGGGTCGCGGCGACGCCGGTGGCGGCGGCTGATGCGAGGAAGGTGCGACGTTGCACGGATCATCTCCGGTGAAAGTGTTGGGCCGACCCTAGGACAGCCCCGGGCCTGCGTCACATGACAGGGCTGTAACCTTTAACTCGGGCCGTAAAGCGGCGCGTGGACGAACGGCGCGGCCGAGGTTAAACCACGCTCATGTCCATCGGCGTCTTTGACTCAGGGGTTGGCGGTCTTTCCGTCCACCGCGCTCTCGTGCAACGCCTCCCGCAGGCGGATTTCACCTATCTGGCCGATCAGGCCAACGCGCCCTATGGCGTGCGCACCGGCGAGGAGATCGTGGATCTCACCCGCGCCGGCTGCGAGCGGCTGTTCGACACCGGCGCCAGTCTGGTCGTCCTGGCCTGCAACACCGCCTCGGCCATCGCCCTGCGCCGCCTGCAGCAGACCTGGCTGCCGGGCTATCGCAAGCAGCTGGGCCGGCCGGTCAATGTGCTGGGCATCATCGTGCCGACCATCGAGGCCGCCACCGGCCTGCCCTGGGAGCACGAGGCCGAACGGCGCGGCGACAAGGTCGAGCAGCTGGACGTGCTGGGCGTGTTCTCCACCCCCGCCACGGCCCGCTCGCGCGTCTACGAGATCGAGATCGACAAGCGCAAACAGGACCTGGCGGTGTTTTCCCAGCCCTGCGGCGACCTTGTCCCGATGATCGAGGCCGACGCCGGCGCCGTCGAACTGGCCAAGGCCGTCGAGGCCCACGTCCAGGCCCTGAAGACCCGCATCGGCCGCCATCCGGACCGGGTGGTGCTGGGCTGCACCCACTACGAGATCATCGCCGACATCTTCCGCGCCGCCCTGCCGGCCGGCACGCCGCTGATCCAGCAGCCGGCCGCCACGGCCGACGCGCTGGAGCTCTATCTGCAGCGTCATCCCGAGCTGGATCCCGGAACCGGCGGGTCGCGAACCTTCCTGACCACCGGAACCCCGGGCCCGCAGAACGGCCTGGTCGAAGCGTTCTGGGGTGGCCCGCTGCGGCTTGAGGCGGCTTAGGGACCTTCGCGGCTGAACCTCGGACCGGCTGGGGTGTTCAGCCGGAATGAAAAATTTCGGACTTCTCCCCTCAGCCCTCATCGGCGCCGTCGCGAGCGCCCGCTCGATGACGCCCATGGCCACCCTGGCGACAGCGCGCCTGGCGGGCGGTCGCACGCCGGGTCGCCTGGTCTTGCTGGATCACCCGCTGTTCAAGTTCGGCGCCCTGGCGATGGGCGTGGGCGAGCTGTTCGGCGACAAGATGAAGTCTGCGCCTGACCGCACGGTCTTTCTGGGCTTGCTGGCCCGTGTGATGAGCGCCGGCATCGCGGGCGCGGCGCTGGCGCCGCGCGGCCGGGAAAAGGCCGGGGCCGCGATCGCGGTCGCCACGGCCGTGCCCCTGGCCTACCTGACCCTGGCCGGTCGCAAGCGCGCCATGGCCGAGATCGGGCAGACGCGAAGCGGCCTGATCGAGGACGGCCTGGTGGTGTTTGCCAGCGTCTGCGTGGTGGCCCTCGCCATGGGTGACCGCCGATAGGCGATCGATCGCCACCGCGACATTCTGAATCCGCCACAAACGAACGCCGTAAACGCCCCTTAACCCTCTTCAGGCACAACATCGCGGTTCGATAGTCTCGGACCTGCGTGTTTTCGGAGAGTTTCATGGCGCGAGCGGCGCGGCGTACGGCGGTGGAGCTGTTGTGGGATGCCATCCGCTACGGCTGGGCCCAGCCCTGGTCGGCGCGGTTCCGCGGCGGTCTGGTCACCGTCGTGGGCGCCGGCCTGCTGCTGGCGGTCGCCACCTATAACGCCGCCGATCCCAGCCTGAACGCCGCCACCGGCCAAAGCCCGACCAACGCCCTGGGCGGAGCCGGCGCCGCCGTCGCCGACATCATGATGCAGTCGCTGGGCCTGTCGGGCTGGGGCGCGGCCCTGCTGATGCTGGTGTTCGGCGTCACCCGCGTGTCGCAGGCCGATCCCGCCGCCGAGCGGCGCGATCTGCGCCTGCGCGCCGGGGTCGGAACCCTGGGCCTGCTGGCCCTGGCCGGCCTGCTGTCGGCCCCGCGTCCGCCGGCCGCCTGGCCGCTGGAAAAGGGCCTGGGCGGCTTCTGGGGCGACGGCCTGCTGCACCTGATCGCCGGCATTTTCAATTTCGCCCGCGTTCCCGGCGCCACCCTGATCGCCGCCATCCTGCTGGCCATCGGCGCCGCCATCGCGCTGGGCTACGCCATCGGCTTCCGCCGTTTTGATCCCGAGGCCATCGCCCACGCCGTCGGCGGCGCCCTGCAGCCGCGCGAACGGGCCGAGCCCGAACCCGTCGCCGCGCCGCCGCCCAAGCGGGCTCGCAAGGCCGCAGCCGAGACCCCGATCCCGCCGCGCCGTCCGGCCCGTCCGGAAGTCGAACCGCCCGAGCAGGCTTACACGCCGCCTGCGCCGCCGGTCATCGCCGACGAAGACGACGACTTCCCGGACTCCGCGCACAACCGTCCGCTGGCCATCGCCAAGCCCAAGACCCTGCCCAAGGACAGCGGCCGCGAGCAGCGCGAGCAGCAGAAGGCGTTCAATTTCACCGACGATGGCGGCTTCCAGCTGCCGGAGCTGGCCATGCTGGCCAAGGCCAAGCCGCGCTCGTCCGACGTCGACGCCGCCGCCCTGCGCCAGAACGCCCGCCTGCTGGAAAGCGTGCTGGCCGAGTTCGGCGTCAAGGGCCAGATCGACCAGATCCGCCCCGGCCCCGTGGTCACCATGTACGAGCTGGTGCCGGCTCCGGGCGTCAAGACCGCCCGCGTCGTGGCCCTGGCCGACGACATCGCCCGCTCGATGAGCGTGATCTCGTGCCGCGTGGCCGTGGCCCAGGGCCGCAACGCCATCGGCATCGAGATGCCCAACTCCAAGCGCGAGACCGTCTATCTGCGCGACCTGCTGTCCAGCAACGACTACGACAAGTCGACCTCGATCCTGCCCATGGCCCTGGGCGAGACCATCGGCGGCGAGCCCTATATCGCCGACCTGGCCAAGATGCCCCACCTGCTGATCGCCGGCACCACCGGCTCGGGCAAGTCGGTCGGGGTCAACGCGATCATCCTGTCGATCCTCTACAAGCTTCCGCCCGAGAAGTGCCGCTTCATCATGATCGACCCCAAGATGCTGGAACTCAGCGTCTATGACGGCATCCCGCACCTGCTGGCGCCGGTCGTGACCGATCCCAAGAAGGCCATCGTCGCCCTGAAATGGACCGTGCGCGAAATGGAGGACCGCTATCGGCGGATGTCCAAGATCGGCGTGCGCAACATCGGCGGCTATAACGAGAAGGCCAACGAGGCCCTCGACAAGGGCGAGCACTTCGAGCGCACCGTGCAGACGGGCTTCGACGACGCCGGTCGCCCGATCTACGAGACCGAGCAGATCCGCCCCGAGGCCATGCCCTATCTGGTGGTGGTCATCGACGAGGTCGCCGACCTGATGATGGTGGCCGGCAAGGACATCGAAGGCGCCGTCCAGCGCCTGGCCCAGATGGCCCGCGCCGCCGGCATCCACCTGATCATGGCCACCCAGCGCCCGTCGGTCGACGTGATCACCGGCACCATCAAGGCCAACTTCCCCACCCGGATCAGCTTCCAGGTGACCAGCAAGATCGACGCCCGCACCATCCTGGGCGAGCAGGGCGCCGAGCAACTGCTGGGCCAGGGCGACATGCTCTACATGGCCGGCGGCGGGCGGGTCACCCGCCTGCACGGCCCGTTCGTCAGCGACGGCGAGGTCGAGGCCGTGGCCAAGTTCCTGCGCGACCAGGGCACGCCCAACTATCTGGAAGAAGTCACCGCCGGCGGCGACGAGGAACAGGAAGAGGCCATCGAGGGCGCCTTCGGCGGCGAGGGCGGGGCCAACGATCTCTACGATCACGCCGTGGCCGTGGTCACCCGCGACCGCAAGGCCTCGACCAGCTACATCCAGCGCCGCCTGCAGATCGGCTACAACCGGGCCGCATCCTTAATGGAGCGGATGGAGAAGGAAGGCGTGGTCGGCGCGGCCAACCACGCGGGCAAGCGCGAGATCCTGGCCCCGCCGCCGCCGGGCCTCTAGCCACGGATCGTTATGGCTCCGCTTGCGTTTGACAGCTTCTGATCAAGCCTCAAGCGGAGTTTCGACCATGATCCCCCTGCGCACGCCGTTCCTCGCCCTGACCCTGACGATCACGATGGCGGGCCTGGGCGCCTGCGACCGCGACGCCGGCCGCAAGCAGGAGACGGTCGGCAAGATCGAGTCCGGCGTCGGCACGGTGATCGGCGACAAGGACCTGAAGAAGCAGGGCAAGACGGATCAGGTCGTCGGCAATGTGAAGCAGGGCGAGCTGAAGGACGCGGTCAAGGACGCGAAGAAGTAGGCGCGACGCTCAAACGAGCCCGAGTGTTCCGAGCGTGGACGTCAGCTCGCCAAAGCCCTTGGTGAGGTGCGCCTCCATGCCCGCCTTTCGCGCCGCCTCAACATTGCTCGGCGAGTCATCGAAAAAGCAAATCGCGCCCGGCTCGACATCCAGTTCGGAGATCACGAAGTCGAAGACGTCGGGGTCAGGCTTTACCAGACCACAGATGTGGGACGAAAAGGCGCGATCCGCGTACCCGAGGATTGTCGAAAATCCAGCCCAGTGCAGGGCGTTGGAATTGCTGAGATAGACGACCTGATGCCTGCGCCGCAGCGCGGTCAGAAGGTCGGCGGCGCCGGGATAGAAGCCCTTGGGCCACGCGGCCACCCGCTGCAGGAAGGCGTCGGGCGTTAGCGTCAGGTTCCACTCGCTCACGAACCGTGCGGAGAACGTCACGGCGTCAATCTGACCCCTCTCGAACTGCCGCACCGCCGGAGAGCTGAGCCAGAGGTCGTGCAGGTCGTTCCTGGGGAGATGATCGGGAACAAGGCTTGGCAGGTCGTCGAGATGGGTGTTCTCGACCAGAACGCCGCCAAGATCGAACAGCAGGGTTGCGAAGCGGGGCATGTCGATCCTCCGGGACGCGTTGCCGTCCCCTGGGACGGAGCCATCCTTACATCTCACGGCGAGACGATCGCAGGGCGGATCAGGTCACTCAAGGCCGACGCTTCGCGTCGCCGCGAAGCGGCCGGTCGCAGACCGGGCCTTGACTGACCTGATCCGCCCTGCACGCTGCAGCCTCCAAGAGATTTAAGGATCGCACCGACCGCGAGGGTCGGCTTGGAAACCGTTGCGGATATCGATCCGGCCAGTCACAGTCAGCGCGAGCTTCTCGAGATCCAATCGGTATGCGTGCGCGCCGTATTCTACTGGCTGTGGGTTGGATTGCAGCCTCGCCTTTGATCGTGGCTACCGCCTTACTGCCTCTCATTGCAGTAGCGGTGATCGTGCTTGAAATTTGGGTTGGATCCAGCACCACCGTTTTCGAACGATCTCAATCGCCAAACGGGCGCTATGAGGCGCGCATCGAGTTTAGCGACTGTGGCGCAGCCTGTTCATTTAGCCGGGACGTAGTTGTTCGGCGTATCGGCGTTCCCTTCTCGGAGTGCACCGCCTTCACCGTCCACGGTGAGTGGCCCCTATCCCTCCGGTGGCGGGACAACACTCACCTGGTGATTGGCGATCCGGCTCCTTCGACTGAGCGTAGATCCCAATCTGAAAGTTGCGGACCTATAGATATCAAGGTCGAACCCAAGCGCTGAAGGCTGGCAACCCACAGCCCAGCTTCCGCGTTCCCCACAGCCCCAACCTGAACGGCCCTTCATCCCACCGCCGTCAAATGGCCTCGGAGCGGTCTTTCGCTCGTCACCGCGTCAGGGCAAAGGTTCACGTTCAAGGAGACCGCATGACCGACACCCCGACCACCCGCCGCGCCCTGATCGCCGCCGCCGGCGCCGGCCTGGCCGCCGCCACGTTCGGCGCGCCGGTGTTCGCCCAGTCCGGCGCCCCCAAGGCCGCCGTCCTGACCGCCGAGCAGAAGGCGCTGGTCGACAAGGCCACCGGCTACATCCAGGGGCTGGGCTCGGCCAAGGGCCGCTTCATCCAGACCGACCAGCGCGGCACGGTCACGCAGGGCGCGCTCTATCTGCAGCGCCCCGGCAAGGCGCGGTTCGCCTATGAGGGCCCGTCCGGCCTGCTGGTCGTCAGCAACGGCAATAACGTCAACATCTTCGACAGCCGCCTGAAGACCTTCGAGAGCTATCCGCTGAGCCGCACGCCGCTGGCCCTGCTGCTGGCCCGCGAGGTCCGGCTGGATCGCGGCGTGGTGATCACCGACGTCCGCCGGCTGGCCGACGGCTTCACCATCGTGGCGCAGGACGCCAAGCGTCAGACCCTGGGCCGTATCAGCCTGGACTTCAGCGACGGCCCGGTCTCTCTGATCGGCTGGACGGTCAGCGACGTGAAGGGCGGTCAGATCCGCGTGCGCCTGGTCGATTTCGAAAAGACCGGCGACCTGGATCCCAAGCTGTTCGTGCTCACCGACCCCCGTCCGCGACGCGCCGGCGCCAAGTCCTGAATGTGACATTCACACAACAGGCAAGAATCAACAGCTTTGCCCCTTGACTATTAATTCAGCAGTGGCATATTTAACACGCATGGCGATGAGGGCCCGACCCCCTCCTCGCAAACCGTGCCGGATCCTATCCCCTCCCGGCGGCGGCATGAGAGACCCGACTTTCGCCCAGGCGCTTCAGGTGCCTGGGCGTTTTTCGTTTTTGGCCAGCGGGCGCTGGCCGGGGGCGTTTTTCGTTTCCGGCGCTCCTCAAACGCTCTAGAGCGAAATCATGCGCCTCCGTCTCGCCACCTGGAACGTCAACTCCGTCCGCCTGCGCGCCGAGCAGGTCGCCCGCTTCGTCGACGAGCAGGCGCCCGATGTTCTGTGCCTGCAGGAGATCAAGTGCCAGGAGGGCGAGTTTCCGCGCGAGGCCTTCGAGGCCGCCGGCCTGCCGCACCTGAAGATCGCCGGGCAAAAGGGCTGGCACGGCGTGGCCATCGCCTCGCGCCTGCCGTTCGAGGACGTGCCCACCCTGATGAACTGCCGCGAGGGCCACGCCCGCTGCGTGGCGGTCAAGGTGGCCGGGGTCGACATCCAGAACTTCTACATCCCGGCCGGCGGCGACACCCCCGACCGGATCGGCAATCCCAAGTTCGACCACAAGCTGGACTTCTACGAGACCCTGACCGCCGCCCTGAAGAAGCGTGATCCCAGGGATCCGCTGATCGTCACCGGCGACCTCAATATCGCGCCGGGCGAGAACGACGTCTGGAGCCATCGTCAGATGCTGAAGGTGGTCAGCCACACGCCGGCCGAGCTCGAGGCCTTCGATGCGATGATCAAGTCGATGAACCTGCTGGACCTGCCGCGCCTAGCGACGCCCGAACCGGAAAAGCTGTTTTCGTGGTGGAGCTATCGCGCCGCCGACTTCCGCAAGTCCAATCGCGGCCTGCGCCTGGACCACATCCTGGCCAGCCCCGGCCTGCGCGACGCGGCCTTTGTGGACGGCAAGGTGTCGTCCAGAGTGCATGACACCGTCCGCGAATGGGAACGGCCCAGCGACCACGCGCCGGTGACGGCGGATCTGAAGCTTTAAAGGGCGGCCTTCAGGGTCGTCACGACGCGTTCGACTGAAAGGGAATAGCATGCGGTTTTCGGCGACATTCTGCGCGGCCCTCGTTCTGGCGGCGGCGTCATCGCCCGGCTGGGCCCAGGACTATTCCCAGTATTCCGACGCCGCGGTCGAGCGCGAGCTGGCCGAAAAGGTCGATGTCGAGATGTTCTCGATGGTGCCCATGCGCGACGGCGTTCGCCTGGCCACCAATGTCTATCGCCCCAAGGGCGTGTCGGGTCCGTTGCCCACCATCCTGGTCAAGACCCCCTATAATGAGCTGAGCTACAAGGCCGGCAGCAGTCGGGCGGCCCTGGACGCGGTCAAGCACGGCTATGCGCTGGTGCTGCAGAACGAGCGCGGCCGGTTCTATTCCGAGGGCGACTGGGAAATCCTGGGTCGGCCCCAGACCGACGGCTACGACACCCTGAGCTGGATCGCCAAACAGGCCTGGTCCAACGGCAAGGTCGGCACGCGCGGTTGCTCGTCATCGGCCGAATGGCAGCTGGCCCTGGCCGGCCAGAACCATCCGGCCCACGCCGCGATGGTGCCGATGGCCTCGGGCGCCGGCATCGGCAAGGTCGGAGAGTTCCAGGAGCAGGGCAACTGGTACACCGGCGGCGTGCCACGCAGCCTGTTCTTCGTCTGGCTGTACGGCGTCGACAATCCGCTGCGTCCCCAGCCCCCCAAGGGCCTGGACTCCAAGATGATCGCCCGCATCGCCAAGTACAACGATCTGGCCCCCACCAAGCCGCCCGTGAACTGGCCGTCGCAGATCAAGCATCTGCCCGTCGACGGAATCCTGAAGGACCTGGGCGAACCGGCTGGCACGTTCGAGCAGCTGATCGGCCACGACGGCCCGGCCGACCCGGCCTGGCGCAAGGGCGGCCTCTATCACGACGACAAGGGCTGGGGCGTCCCGGCGCTGTGGTTCAACTCGTGGTACGACGTCTCGATCGGCCCGAACATGGCCCTGTTCAACCACGCCCGGACGGTGAATTCGGACAAGGAAGCCAGCGCCAACCAGTTCGTGGTGGTCACCCCCACCAACCACTGCGCCTACAGCGCCAAGGTGCTGACCGGACCCTACAAGTCGGGCGACCGGGCCCTGGGCGAGATCAATTTCGACGCCGACAAGGAGGTCTATGCCTTCTTCGATCGCTGGCTGAAGGGCGACACGGCGGCCTTCCCGTCGACCACGCCGCCGGTCCGCTACTACGCGATGGGCGCCAACAGCTGGAAGCAGTCGGCCCAGTGGCCGCCGGAAAACAGCGCCCCGATGCGCCTGTATCTTCGCTCGAAGGGACGCGCCAACGGTCTGAACGGCGACGGCCAGCTCAGCGCGACGCCGCCCAGCGGGGCCGAACAGCCCGATCGCTATGTCTATGATCCCGCCAACCCCGTTCAGACGATCGGCGGCGGCGACTGCTGCAACGGCGGCCTGGTCACCGCCGGCGCCTTCGACCAACGCGTCATCGAGGCCCGCGACGACGTGCTCGTCTATACCAGCGAGCCGCTGACCGACGCGATGGAGGTGACGGGCTTTGTCCGCGCCGTACTGAAAGTGTCCTCGGACGCCAGGGACACCGATTTCGCGGTCAAGCTGGTCGATGTGGCGCCGGACGGCGCGGCCTATATCCTGGGCGACACCATCATGCGCGCCCGCTATCGCGACGGCTACGAGACGCCGAAGATGATGACCCCGGGCGCGGTGCACTCGGTAAAGCCCACGCCGATCACCACCAGCAACACCTTCCTTCCCGGCCATCGCATCCGCGTCGAGATCACCTCGTCCAACTTCCCCAAGTTCACCCGCAACCTGAACACCGGCGGTGACAACGAAAGCGACACCGCCTTCGTCGTGGCCCGCAACGCCATCCACCACGCGCCCGGCGAGGAATCCTATATCGAGCTGCCGATCGTGAAGTCGAGATAAGCCGCCCCGCCTCCCGTTCCGGCGAAATCCGGAACGGGAGGCTCGGAGGGTTGGCCGCCGCCCCTCCGCCGCGCGCAACAACCCGGCCACCACAAGGGTCATGCGCGAACAGGATTCCGGCGAAAGATCCAGATTGAGCTACGCCTTGCTCGCGATGGCAGCCAGAAAGGCCTGAACGATGGGCCGGCAGCGGCGACACGCCCGACCGGATCGGCAATCCCAAGCTCGACTACAAGCTGGCCTTCTACGAGACCCTGACCACCGCCCTGAAACACGGGACGCGACGGATCCGTCGATCGTCACCGGCGACCTCAAGATCGCGCCGGGCGAGAACGACGTCTGGAGCCACCGCCATATGTTGAAGGTAGTCAGCCACGCGCCAGGTGACGGCGGATCTGCGGGTTAGGCGGGCGAGTGCGTTTAGGTCGGGCTACGGGCCACCGCGCTCAGGAAGCCTTCTCCCAGCATCAGGGTGTTCTGGCCGGCCAGAGGCCGCCTACACGCCAAAGCCTGCACGATCCCGCTAGCTTCCGCGATGACGGGGGCCCAGTCGCGCGGACGAGCCTGCCGGATCAGGTGCACCGAAGCGTACCAGGGCAGGCTGGAGCCGCTTTTCATGTATCGCCACTCGGCATTCTGGGGCAGCAGGCCAATGCAGGGTTTGCCCATGGCTCCAGCCAGATGGACCGTTGCGTTTTGGACCGAAATCACAAGATCCAGGGTCTCGATCAGGTCGGCGAAATCCTGAAAATCCAGAAGCTCCTCCGCCGGAAAGTGGCGAATGGGCGAAGCCAAGGTCGCGTTGGTCTGCTCGATTTCGGCGGCGACATCGCCATACTGAAGACTGATGAATTCGCAGCCCGGCGTTTGGAGCAGGCCGCGCAAGGCTTCCAGGTCGACGGACCTTTCCGCGCGCCCCGTCTGGGCGACTCCGCCGCGCCATGAGATACCGACCCTGAAGGCGGCAGGATGTTCGCCGAGCCGTGTCGCCCAACGTGAAACGCCGTCCGGTCGGGCCTTGAGATACGGACGACCAGGAAAGTCGGCGGCGACCTTGCGGAACGCCGAGCCCAGGCTGCTTATCGCGAGCAGGACGTCCACGGACTCGCTGTCGATCCGCGCGCCGCTGGGGTGAACGAACGACACCCCTGGAAAAGCATTGCCCAGGACCCCCATAAGGCGGGGCTCACACAGGCAGACGATACTTTTGGCAACGCCTTGAAGGTCCGCAAACAGGCTGGCGAACATCACTTGATCGCCGATGCCCTGATCCCCGATTACCAGCACCCGCTTTCCAGCAAGCTCCGATACCGTCGGGGCGGTTTTCAGCATCGGGACAAGCGCCGCCGGAACAAAGCCGCGAGTCTGGGCAAAGTCCTCCGATCGCCAACGCGCCTCGTAGTCGGGCCAGCCCTGAGCAAAATCGCCATTGGCCAGCCTCAGAAGTCCGCGTTCGTACAGGGGGGCGATGGCGTCCGGTCGCAGCTGGGCGGCTTGGTCGAAAAAGGCCAGGGCTTGGTCGTTCTCACCCAGCACCCGATGCATCTTGCCAAGGCGCACCAGGGTGTCAAAGGTGACCGCTTCGTCCTGCAAGGCCTTCACGTAGGCTTCGATCGCCTCTCGCTGCCGACCGGAATTGGCCAGAGAATCCCCGCGCAATTGCCATGCCGCGCCAAAGCCAGCGTTCTCGGCCAGCGCCGCGTCGGCTATGGCAAGAGCATCGTCGTAGCGGCCTTGCAGCTGGAGGATTCTGCCCAGAACCCAGAGTGGTTGGGGCGCCGCAGGGCCGAAACGGTGCGCTTTCCGCGCCAAGATCTCGGCCTCCTGAAACTGCCCGGCTGCCTCGAGCTGGATCGCGAGGGCGAGAAGAGCTTCCTGGTCCCGAGGATTCTTCAGGAGGCGGCGGCGCAGCAGGTTGACGGCCTTGCGCGGATCAGCCTCCAGCATCTGACCTCGCGACGCTTACGGTGCGGGCTAGGGCCTCGCGCCATTCGTCGGCATAATCGCAATCGACGTATTCCTTGAAATAGGGGCCGCCGCGCGTGAAGTGCGCGATCTTCGCCGCGGGATTGGGCGGGTATTCGCCCACCAGCCAGTTCCATTCCAGGGGCAGGGCCCCGATCTGATCGTCGCTTTCCAGCCAGCGAAACTGGTGAAGATCCAGGCCGCTGGCGGTGTTGACATAGTCCGGCGTCAGCGCCCCACAGCGCGCGTTGTTGAACAGGACCACGCTGGACCAATTCTTCTTCGGATAGGGCAGTTGCGCGTGTCCGAGGAACTTCTCGCGGTCGCGCGGTTCGTACTCGTGCCGCGCCACGATCACCGCGAAGCGATCGTCGGCCTGAGCGAACAGTTCGGCGATGTCAGCGCGAACCAGCATGTCGCAGTCCATGAACAGCGACCAGCCCTCATAGCCTGACAAGTACGGCGTCAAGAACCGGCTGAAAGAGAAATCGGTGGACTGCTGCGTCACGCGGGGCCGATCGTGCAGCGCCCCCAGCGTGGAGAGCGCGATCGGCACAATGCGGATCGGGCGGGAAGCGTGATCGATAAGGCTCTGGCAAAGGGCGTGGTAGGCGACGCGCTCCGCCACGTCGTAACCGATGTAAATGTCCAGAGTGGGGGGAAGTGACAACCGAGGCTCCAAGGGCGGCGCTGCGGGGCTAAGTCTTCCCGAAACGAAGCTAACCTTTTAACGACGGTAGACAAAACGCCAAGATGATTTGGCCCCATAAGGGAGGAAGTCCACCAGGGGCCGCGCTGTGGTGATTTACGATCTCGACGCCCATCCCAGGACGCGATGGCGGCTTTTTCGCCTGAAACCTCAGCCGCCTAGTCCGGCGCCGCCTCTCCCCCGCGCGATCAGCGCCGACAGATAGCTCTCCATCAGCAGCACCAGTTCGTCCTCCAGCACGGCGGGCGACAGGTTCAGGTCCGGCTCGGCGGCCGCGGCGCGCAGCAGGCCGGCCACCGCGTGGGTCAGGACGAACAGCGACTCCGGCGACAGATCCAGACTGAGCCGGGCCTTGCCGTCGATGGTCGCCAGGAACGCCTGGTGGTGGTGGGCCATCACCGCGTCGCCGCCGCCCTGAAACAGCGCGTCCAGCAGCGCCCTGCGGGTTTCGGGCGAGCCTTCGAACGTCGTCATCAGGGCCTGGACGATGGACCGGACGCTGCCCAGTTGCGGGGCCGCGATCAGGGTCTGGGCGATCTTGCCGCGCGCCGCTTCGGCCCGGCGCTGGGCCATGGCCGCCAGGATCTCCGACTTGCCGGCGAAATATTGATACAGGGTGCCGATGCTGACCCCCGCCCGCTGGGCGATGTGATTGGTGGTCAGGCTCTCCAGGCCGCCGGCCTCCAGAAGTTGAAAGGTCGCGTCGAAGATCGCCTCGACCGTGACCTCGGCCCGGGCCTGCCGGGGCGTTCTCCTCGATTTTTCAGTCACTTGCCGGCTTCCTTCGCGCGAGGATCGCTCGCCGGGCAAGGCGAGTAGAAACATGAGCAATGCTTACATAACCTGACATCCAGGGCGAGGGGCCATCCGTCGCAAGGGATTTCGAGCATGAACGGCACGATCGAACAGGTCCGCGCCCGGGTCGCCGACCAGAAGACCCGCCAGCCGGAGCTCTATGGCGGCATCGACTTCACCGTGACGCCCGAGCGGTTCACCGAGGACCCGGCCGACAGCATCGCGCCGCGCACCGTCAAGGGCGCCGAGCCGACGGCGGAACATTTCGATCTGGTGCGGGCCTACACCCTGCTGGGCGACCGGGTGGCCGACGCCTATGCCGGCCTGATGCCGCAGCACGGCTTCCGGGGTCTGATCGCGATGCTGACCAGGGCCTGTGACGAGGGGCTGGAGGCCGTGCCCGACGCTCCGCCTGAGCTGGTGGCTTTCATTCGCGACATGGAGCACGTCCCTGACTGGGTCGACATGGATCTGGTGCGCGAGGGCGCGCGGCTGGACCGCAACGCCGCCGCCAACCTGTCGCCCTTCGCCATCCGGGGCGCGTTCGTCGCCACCTTCATGAACAAGTACGCGGCCCTGCCGATGGCCCTGACCGGCACCCTGGGCCACGAGACCGCCGCGCGGCGGGTCAATGAGACGGCCAGCTTCTTCACCTCGACCCTGCTGCCCGGCGCCCTGGAGCGGCATGGCGAAGGGTTCAAGGCCGCGGCCATGGTGCGGCTGATGCACTCGATGGTCCGCTTCAACGCCCTGCGCCGGCCCGGCGCCTGGGATTCCAAGGTCTATGGCGTACCCATCCCGCAGGTCGACCAGATGCCGGCGGGCCTGATCCCGATCTTCCTGCTCAGCTACAAGCTGCTGGCCCGGGGCCGCACCACCTTCACCCCGGCCGAGCGGGCCCGGGTCGAGCTCAGTCGCTACCGCTGCTATCTGCTGGGCCTGCCCGAGGACCTGCTGGCCGACACGCCGGTGGGCGTGGTCCAGACCATGACCGCCCGCAACCAGACCCTGCGCAAAGGCTTCGACGACGAGACCTGCGGAACCCTGGTCCGCGCCACCCTGGCGGCCTATCTGCCGCCCGACCGTTCGTGGCGCAATCGCCTGTTCGACACCGTCGAGCGCGGCTTCGCCAAGGTGTTCTTCCTGCGCCAGTTCATGGGCGGCGACGTCGCGGCGGCGGCCCGGATGGGGGTGCGGATCACCGGCGGCGACCGCGCCCTGTTCCTGCTGGTCGCTGCGATCGTCACCAGCCGCATGGCGATCTATGGCCTGGCGCTGAAGATCCCGGGCCTGCGCGATCTGGCCGACCGCGATCTGGTGGCCCAGCTGCGCCGGCATTTGGTTCGCTATGGCCACGCCGAATTCACCACCGACGCGGCGCAGTATCGACCCACCCGGCCGGCGCCGGAGCCCGCGACGGCCTGATGAACTACGGGGATAGAGGGCGCTCAATCCCCCTTCTTTCGAGAACAAACCCCCGCCCAATCAGCCACTTGTAAAATAGTTGATCGCGCCAATCCTCGGCGCTCAAACCACCCGTATTCTTGAGCCTGTCCCTGTCGCAGGGGGAGGCGCCTGGATCCGGCCCAACAGCGGCGATGGGGATGGAGCTGAGCGGGGCCGCGCGGTCAAGCGGCGAGGACGAAGGTGGTCTGTTCGTTGGATAGATCCGGGACCACCGGAAGGCTCGTCGGAGGAACAGCGTGGAGCGACAGGGCGAGGGATCGTAAACCCGCCTATCGCGCATCGTCGGGGGTCGAGACGGTTAGCCGATTGACCTTGGTGCGCGCCCGTACGGGGGCTCTTGGGTATCAGAGCTGAAACACGCTCGCTTGGCCCAATCCTCACGCAAGAACAGCTTCTGCGAAGCGGACAGGTCGAGCCGAAACGCACAAAACACATCACGGTCATCCGGGGTCGCCCCGGCCGCTTCGCGCCTCCCCATCCCCTTCAGTGGCTGATGCCGCGTGAGGCTGAGAGCCCGTGTCTTCTCCCTTCCCCCTTGATGGGGGAAGGGCGTCGAAAGGAGAACGCCCCAAAGGAGGAGGACGACCGCGACGGCAGGTCAGGAGAGAGCCAGTTCAGTCGCCCGGGGACGATCAGCCTTGCAGCTCAACCAGACCCAGCTTCACCCAGACGGCCTTGTCCTTCAGGGTCGACTGGATCCACTCGACATGCACCGCGCGCTCGGCCTCGGTCGAGCGGGGCGGCAGCGGCCGGGGGCGGACGCCATAGGCGCCAGCCTGCAGCTGGCCGGCCATGACTTCGGTGACCACCGCCGTCAGCTCCAGGGCGCGTTCCTTGCCGCCCTGCAGTTCCAGATAGACCTCGGCCAGCAGGTGGGCGTCGATCAGCGCGCCGTGCTTGTCGCGGCTTTCGAGGCTGATCTTGTAGCGTTTGCACAGGGCGTCGAGCGAATTGTACATGCCCGGAAAGCGCTTCTTGGCCATGGCCAGGGTATCGACCCAGCGGGCTTCGGGCAGGGCTGGGCGACCGCACTTTTCCAGCTCGAAATTGACGAAGCTGCGGTCGAAGGCGGCGTTGTGGGCGACGACGACGCTATCGCCCACGAAGTCCAGAAAGCGGTCGGCGATGGCCTCGAAGCGGGGCTTGCCGGTCAGGAACTCCGACGACAGGCCGTGAACCTTCTGCGCTTCGGCCGGCATGTCGCGCAGCGGGTCGCAATATTCATGGAACGAGCGGCCGGTCGGCATGAAGTCGACCACCTCGATACAGCCGATTTCGACCAGACGGTCGCCCGTCTTCGGATCAAAGCCGGTGGTTTCGGTGTCGAGGATGATTTCCCGGGCCATGGCGATTCAATGGGCCGGTTCGGCGGCCCCTTCAAGTCACGCAGGTTGTCGCAGGGTCGCCAGGATCTGACGAACCTGTTGATGGGCATGGTCCAGCCCCTGGCTGGTGTCGATGACGAAGTCGGCCCGGGCCCGCTTTTCGGCGTCGGGCAGCTGGCGGGCCAGGATGGCGTCCAGCTTGGCCTCGTCCATGCCGGGCCGGGCCAGGACCCGGGCGCGCTGGACGTCAGCAGGGGCCGAGACCACCACGACCTTGTGGACCCTCTTGTCGCCGCCGGTTTCGTACAGCAGGGGCACGTCCAGCAGGACGATGTCCTTGCCCTGGGCCGCCGCCTTTTCGAAGAAGCCGATCCGGTCGGCGCCGACCAACGGATGGACGATGGTTTCCAGCTTCTGCAGGGCTTCCGGATCGCCGACCACGGCGGCGCTCAGCCGGGTGCGGTCAATGGCGCCGTCGACGACCACGCCGGGAAAGGCCGCCTCGACCGGGGCCACGGCCGCCCCGCCGGCCGCGTAGAGCGCATGCACCGCCGCGTCGCTGTCATAGACGGGCACGCACTCGGCCTCGAACATCGCCGAGGTGGTCGACTTGCCCATGCCGATGGAGCCCGTAAGGCCGACGATGATCATGGTTCAGGCCTCGCCCAGCAGGTTCAGCGCCAGGCCGCGCACGTCGACCGACGCCGGCGGGGTCTGGCCATAAAAGGCTTCGAAGGACGGGACGGCCTGGCGCAGCAGCATTTCCAGACCATCCACCGTACGGCGGCCCAGAGCGTCGGCGCGCTGGAGAAATTCGGTGCGCAGCGGCTTGTAGACCATGTCGACCACCACCGCGTCGGTTGGGGTCAGCTCCAAGGGTGCGACGGGCCCATCGCCGCCGCCCAGCCCCAGCGAGGTGGCGTTGATCACCAGGCCGGCGTCGGCCAGCAGCCAGGGTAGGTCAGCCTCGGCGGCGGCGAGGGTCTGTTCCCCGAACGCCGCGACCAGTTCCTCGGCCCGGGCCAGAGTGCGATTGACGATCCGCACCTGTGGCGCGCCGGCCAGCAGCAGGGCCGCGACGGCCCCGCGCGCCGCGCCGCCGGCGCCAAGGATCACGACCGGCGCGGCGGAAACGTCAAAGCCCGGGGCCTGGGCGGCGATGGCGCCCAGCAGGCCGGGGCCGTCGGTATTGTCGGCCCGGATCGAACCGTCGGCCTCGAAGATCAGCAGGTTGGCGGCGCCGGCCATCCGGGCCAGATCGCTGGCGGTGTCGGCCGCCGCCAGAGCGCGTTCCTTGAAAGGGATGGTGACGTTCAGACCACGAATGGCTCCGCCGCGCAGGCCCTCGATGAAGGCTTCGAAGCGATTCTCCGCCGGAGCGAAAGGAACATAGGCGGCGTCGAGGCCGGCGGCGGCGATCCAGGCATTGTGGATGACCGGGCTCATCGAGTGCTTGATCGGCGCGCCGCAGACGCCGGCGACGATCGCCGCGCCGGTGAGGGTCGAACTCATGCCTCGAGGGCTCCATGAAGACGCAGGAAGTCCAGCAGCCCCACCAGCGGCAGGCCCAGGATCGTGAAATAGTCGCCGTCGATGGCGTCGAACAGCTGCACGCCTTCGCTTTCCAGCTCGTAGCAGCCGACGCAGTGCAGGATGTGCTCGCCGCGCCGCGCCAGATAGCCGTCGAGCCAGGCGTCGCTGAACGGGCGGACGGAAAGCTTGGCGCTCTGCACGACCCGCCAGATCGGCTTTCCGTCGCGGGCGACGACCACGGCCGAATGCAGCTTGTGGGTCTGGCCCCGCAGCTCCAGCAGCAGGGCGCGGGCCTGATCCAGGGTCTCGACCTTGTCGATCAGCCGGCCGGCGAAATCCAGCGTCTGGTCGGCGCCGATCACCAGGCCCGGCCGCTTGGTCGAGACCTTGACCGCCTTCAGCTCGGCCAGGGCGTCGGCCACCTCGCGGGGGCTGGCGCCCTCGGCCAGCAGCCCGGCCTTGGTCGCGTCTTCATCCACACCGGCGATGACGGCTTCGAAATCGATCCCGGCATTGCGCAGGATCGCCTGCCGGGCCGAGCTTTTCGAGGCCAGGGTGACCGGGGTGCGGCTCATCCCAGAACCTCGACCTGGCCGCGACCGCCCGACAGCAGGTTGATGATCGCCGCGGCGGTCTCTTCCACCGAGCGGCGGGTGACGTCGATGATCGGCCAGCCCATTTTCTCGAACAGGCGGCGGGCGGCGATGATCTCGCTGCGCACCGAGTCGGTGTCGATATAGTCGCTCTCGCGGTTTTCCTTCAGCGACAGCAGCCGGTTGCGGCGGATCTGGATCAGCCGGTCGGGCGAGGTCATCAGGCCGACGATCAGGGTATTTTTCAGCTCGAACAGTTCAGACGGCGGCGGCCGGCCCGGCACCAGCGGCACGTTGGCGGCGCGCACGCCCCGGTGGGCCAGATAGATGCAGGTCGGAGTCTTGGAGGTGCGCGACACCCCCACCAGGATGACGTCGGCCTGGGTCAGGTCCTGGCCGCCCTGGCCGTCGTCATGGGCGATGGCGTAGTCCAGCGCCTCGATCCGATCGAAATAGTCATTGTTGAGCGCGTGCTGCGCGCCGACCCGCGTGGAGATCCGCGCGCCCAGATAGCGCGACATGGCGCTGACCACGGGATCCAGGGCGGCGATGCAGGGCATTTCCAGCCGCCGGCAGCCTTCCTCCAGCGCCGAGCGCAGGTTGGGATCGATGATCGTGTGCATCACCACGCCCGGCGCGCCGGCGATCTCCTCCAGCGCCCGGTCCAGCTGACGGGTGGAGCGGACCAGGGCGTAGATGTGTTCGATCGGCAGGATGTCGGTGAACCGGGCGCAAACGGCGCGAGCCATCGCGTTCAGGGTTTCCCCGGTCGAATCCGACACCAGGTGGATATGGAAATAGGTCGCGAAGCGCGGCGCGGGCCGGTCTTCGCCCGGCCCTCCGCCCGAACCTTCCTGTGGATCATCCGTTAACGGTTGCTTAACCACTTGGCCTGCCTCTGGGGACGCGTGGGCGCCAAAGCCGTCCCGAAGCGTCATGTCATGGCGCCGCTGTGATCAACGGCCATATTGACCGCGTAACATCCCCAAGCCGAAGCCGCATCCCTGGAAGTTGGATGATCGCCATCCCATGTCCGGGGATGAATGGTTAACGAGGCCTTAAGGACGGCGAGGCGCGTTAAGAGTTCATTAAGGAACCTAAGGCCCTAGCCATTCATCCCCGTGATTAACAGGGCGTCGTCCCCATGTGGGGGATCGTGGGAATAAGCCGGGATGGCGTGTGCGCGACGACGACCGCCGGGCGGTTTTCCCCAGTTCCCACTTGCCCTGCCTCTCCTGCTTCCAAACTTAAGATCTTATTAAGAAATGGAAGAATGGCCTTCGGACTTGAGCCCAAGGGCAGGACGGGATTTAAGGCCTTCATGAACGCCCCGACCCTGATCGCTCCGACGCCCAAGCTGCTCTCCGTCCTCGCCGGACAGACCGCCGAACGCCCGCCCGTCTGGTTCATGCGCCAGGCCGGTCGCTATCTTCCGGAATACCGGGCCGTTCGCGCCACGACGCCGGACTTCATCAGCTTCTGCTTCGATCCTGAAAAGGCCGCCGAGGTGACGCTGCAGCCGATGCGGCGTTTTCCCTATGACGCGGCCATCGTGTTCGCCGACATCCTGTTGATCCCCGGCGCTCTGGGTCAGAAGGTCTGGTTCGAGGCAGGAGAAGGTCCGCGCCTCGGCGAAATGCCTTCCATTGAATCCATGGCCGAACTGGCCGGTGATGCGGGCGCCAGCCTGTCCAACATCGGCGAGACCCTGCGTCGCGTTCGCGCTGCGCTGGATCCCGAAAAGGCGCTGATCGGTTTCGCCGGCGCGCCCTGGACCGTCGCGACCTACATGATCGAAGGCGGCTCAAGCGACAGGACCGGCGCGCGGACCTATGCCTATCAGAACCCTGAAAAGCTGGACCAGCTGATCGCCGTGCTGGTCGAGGCGACGATCGACTATCTGGTCATGCAGGTGAAGGCCGGGGCACAGGCCCTGAAGCTGTTCGAAAGCTGGGCCGAGGGCCTGTCCGAACCGCAGTTCGAGCGGCTGGTGATCAAGCCGCATGCCGCCATCGTGCAGGGTCTGCGCGATCGGGGCGTGACCGTTCCGGTGATCGGCTTCCCGCGCGGCGCCGGCGCCCTGGTGGAAAACTATGCGTCGGTCGTGCCGGTGCAGGGCGTGGCCCTGGACACCCAGGTCAGCGCGGCGATGGGCCTTCGCATCCAGAAGATTAAGCCGATCCAGGGCGCGCTGGATCCCCTGCTGCTGCGGGCCGGCGGCGATGCGCTGCTGCGCCGGGTGGACCAGATGATCGAGCAGTGGGGGCAGGGCCCTTACATCTTCAATCTGGGGCACGGCATTCTGCCCGATACGCCGATCGCCCACGTCGAACAGGTTCTGGCCCGGGTGACCGGCAAATGACCGCCCGCAAGAAAGTCGCCGTCGTCCTGTTCAATCTGGGCGGGCCCGATGGCCCGGACGCCGTGCGTCCGTTCCTGTTCAATCTCTTTCGCGACAAGGCCATCATCGGCGCGCCGGCGATCATCCGGTATCCGATCGCGGCCCTGATCTCGACGACCCGGGAAAAGAGCGCTCAGGCCAATTACGCGATGATGGGCGGCGGCTCGCCCTTGCTGCCGGAAACCCAGAAGCAGGCTGCTGCTCTGGAAGCCTCGCTGGCTGAGGCCATGCCAGACGCCGAGACCAAGTGCTTCATCGCCATGCGCTACTGGAAGCCTTTGACGGAAGAGACGGCCAAGGCGGTCCAGGCCTGGGCTCCGGACGAGATCGTCCTGCTGCCGCTCTATCCGCACTTTTCAACCACGACGACCGGCTCGTCGGTCAAGGCGTGGAACAAGGCTTATCGCGGCCCGGGCAAGGCGCGGACAGTCTGTTGCTATCCCACCGACGACGCGCTGATCGAGGCGCACGCCCGCCTGATCCGCGAGGCCTATGAAAAGGCCGGCAGTCCCAAGCCGGCGCGGCTTCTGTTCTCCGCTCACGGGCTGCCCGAGAAGGTCATTCTGGCCGGCGACCCCTACCAGACGCAGATCGAGGCCACGGCCGCCGCCGTCGCGGCCCGGCTGGGCGAGGGCTGGGACTGGAAGGTCAGCTATCAGAGCCGGGTCGGCCCGCTGAAATGGATCGGTCCCTCGACCGACGATGAGATCCGCGCCGCCAGCCACCAGGGTCTGGCCCTGGTGGTGACGCCCATCGCCTTTGTCTCGGAGCACATCGAGACCCTGGTCGAGCTGGATCACGAATATCGCGAACTGGCGGTCGAGGCCGGCTGTCCGGCCTATATCCGCGTTCCGGCCCTGGGGATTGAGCCCGGCTTCATCGCCGGTCTCGCCAGGGCAGTGGTCGACGCCCTGCCCCGCGAAGGCGTGGCTCCGGCCTGCGCCTGGCGCTGCGCCGGCGACCGCAGCCAGTGTCCCCGCACGCAAGGAGCCGCGGCGTGACCGATTTCCTGGTTCAGAACTTCAACGTCTTTCGCGGCCTGCACATCCTGGCCGTGATCGCGTTCATGGCCGGCATGCTCTATCTGCCGCGGCTCTACGTCTATCACACCAAGGCCACGCCCGGTTCCGAGATGGACGAGACGTTCAAGGTGATGGAGCGCCGGCTGCTGCGCGGGATCATCAATCCGGCCGCGGTCCTGACCTTTGTGTTCGGCCTGGCCCTGATCCTGGCCGACAGCCAGATTCGCGGCTGGGACTTCCTCTTGCAGCCCTGGATGATCACCAAGCTGGTGGCGCTGGTCGGTCTCTATGGCTGGCACGGCTTCCTGTCGGCGTCGCGGCGCAAGTTCGAGCGGGGCGAGAACACCCGCTCGGAAAAGTTCTGGCGGATCACCAACGAGATCCCGTTTGTGCTGGCGATCATCATCGTGATCTCGGTCACCACCAAGTTCCTGAACCACTAGGTTGGGCCCCAGCGGGGCGGCGGCGCTTGACCCGCCCCCCTGCATGTGGTTCCCATCGGCTTCAAGCCTGACGCCCAGCGTCCGACTTGTGTCTTCACGGACTGGCGCCCGTCCTGGCGCGCCCCCTGGAGCCTGGCTCCGAAGGTCCGTTCCCCAATCGATCCGCGTCGTCGTCATGGCGCGCTCGCCCGGTTTCCTGAACCTGGCGTGGAACTGAAATCCTTTCCGACCGGATCGCCTCTCGCGGTCCGCGTCCCCGTTTGAGTCAAACCATGACCGAAGACACCGAACACCAAGACGCGTCCGCCGATCAGGAACCCGTCGTCGACACCACCACCCCCGCCGAAGTCCCCGGCGCCGAGTCCGAAGAGGATGGCGGCGACGAAGGCTCCGAGATCAGCGCCGCCGTCGCGGCCCTGGGCCTGAAGACCATGTCGCTGCAGGAGCTGAAGGAGAAATCCCCGGCCGACCTGCTGGCCTTCGCCGAGACCTTCGAGGTCGAGAACGCCAACTCCATGCGCAAGCAGGACATGATGTTCGCGATCCTGAAGACCCTCGCCGAAGAAGGCGTGGAGATCTCGGGCTCGGGCACCATGGAAGTGCTGCAGGACGGCTTCGGCTTCCTGCGCTCGCCGGAAGCCAATTATCTGCCGGGTCCGGACGACATCTATGTTTCGCCCTCGCAGATCCGCAAGTATGGCCTGCGCACCGGTGACACCGTCGACGGCGCCATCCGCTCACCGCGGGAGGGCGAGCGCTACTTCGCCCTGACCGGCGTGGCCAAGATCAATTTCGAGGCCCCCGACAACGTCAAGCACAAGATCCACTTCGACAACCTGACGCCGCTCTATCCCGAAGAGCGCCTGAACATGGAACTGCCCGATCCGACCGTGAAGGATCGCTCGGGCCGGATCATCGATATCGTCGCCCCGCTCGGTAAAGGCCAACGCTGCCTGATCGTCGCCCCGCCGCGCGTGGGTAAGACCGTCATGCTGCAGAACATCGCCAAGTCGATCGAGACCAACCATCCGGAAATCTACCTGATCGTCCTGCTGATCGACGAGCGTCCAGAAGAAGTCACCGACATGCAGCGCACGGTGAAGGGCGAGGTCATCGCCTCGACCTTCGACGAACCGGCGACCCGCCACGTGCAAGTGGCCGAGATGGTCATCGAAAAGGCCAAGCGCCTGGTCGAGCACAAGCGCGACGTCGTCATCCTGCTGGACTCCGTCACCCGTTTGGGCCGCGCCTACAACACCACGGTCCCGTCGTCGGGCAAGGTGCTGACCGGCGGTGTTGACGCCAACGCCCTGCAGCGTCCCAAGCGCTTCTTCGGCGCGGCGCGCAATGTGGAGGAGGGCGGTTCGCTGACCATCATCGCCACCGCCCTGATCGATACCGGCAGCCGCATGGACGAAGTGATCTTCGAAGAGTTCAAGGGCACCGGTAACTCGGAAATCATCCTGGACCGCAAGGTCGCCGACAAGCGCATCTTCCCGGCCATCGACGTGCTGAAGTCCGGCACTCGCAAGGAAGAGCTGATCACCCCGCGCGACCAGCTGCAGAAGACCTATGTGTTGCGCCGCATCCTCAACCCGATGGGCGCGTCGGACGCCATCGAGTTCCTGCTCGAGAAGATGCGCCAGTCCAAGACCAACGGCGACTTCTTCCAGTCGATGAACACCTGAGTCCGAACCGACTCATCGCCATACGGAAAAGCCCCGGGGATGACCCGGGGCTTTTTTGTGGGTCTGACCGGGTATGCGGCCCTACGGCAGCAGCAGGGTAGCGCCGGTCGTACGTCGACCTTCCAGGGCCTCATGCGCGGCGCGGGCCTCCGACAGCGGGAAGGTCTGGCCGATATCGATCTTGACCGCGCCTGAGGCCAGGACCGCGAATAGGGCCTCTGCACTTTCGTCCAGCTCGTCGGTAGTGACGATGTAGTCGAACAGGCGAGGGCGGGTCACGAACAGCGATTTGCCTGACAGCTCCAGCGGCGAGAACGGTGGGACGGGCCCCGAGGCGTTGCCGAAGGTGGCCAGAACGCCGCGTCGCGCCAGGCTCTTGAGGCTGGCCTCGAAGGTGTCATTGCCGACGCCGTCATAGACCACGGCGACGCCCTTGCCGCCGGTGATCTCGGCGACGCGCGCGGCGACGTCCTCGTGGTCATAGAGGATCACGTGGTCGGCGCCGAGATCGCGGGCGATGGCGGCCTTGGCCTCCGTTCCCACCGTGGCGATCACCGTTGCGCCCAGATTCTTGCACCATTGGACGAGGATCGAGCCCACGCCGCCGGCGGCCGCATGGACCAGCACGATGTCGCCGGGTTTCACGTGGAAACATCGGCGGACCAGGAACTCGGCGGTCATGCCCTTGAGCAGGACAGCCGCGGCGATCTCCAGGCTGACGTCGTCGGGAACCTTCACCGCCCGATCGGCCGCGACGACAGCCGCTTCGGCATAGGCGCCGAGCGAGCCGTTATAGGCGACGCGGTCGCCGACGGCGAAACGCGTGACGCCCTCGCCTAGCGCCTCGACGACGCCTGCCGCCTCCAGCCCCAGCACCACCGGCATCTTCATCGGATACAGGCCGGAGCGGTGATAGGTGTCGATGAAGTTCAGGCCCACCGCGTGGTGGCGGACGAGGATCTGGCCCGGCCCCGGCGTGGGGACAGGCAGGTCGACGGCCTCGAGCACTTCGGGTCCACCGGCCTTGGTCGCTTGGATCGCCAGCATAGGATCAGGTCAGGTTGGTCTGGAAGAAGGTCAGCGACCGGCCATTGGCCTTGGCCGCGTCGGCAGCGTCATAGTGTGCGCCGCCTTCGCGGGCGAAGGCGTGATCGCGGCCGGCATAGGTATGGATCTGGATCTGCGGGTGATCCTTCAGGGCGGCCAGGATCACCTGCTGCGCTTCCGGCGGCACGAACTGGTCCTTTTCGGCGATGTGCATCAGCAGGGGACGCGCCAGCTTGTCGGCCTCGCCCACGTGCTTCTCCAGACCGACGCCGTAGTAGGAGACGCAGGCGTCTGCGTCCGTGCGGGTGGCGGTCAGGAAAGCCAGCAGGCCACCCAGGCAATAGCCGACCGCGCCGACCTTGCCGGACACGCCGGGCAGGGCGCGGACGACGGCGATGGTGGCGGCGATGTCGGCGACGCCGGCGTCGACGTCGAACGCATTGAACAGTTCAAAGGCCCGCTTCCACTCGGCCTCCGACTGGTCGGTGATGTCGATGCCGGGCTCGATCCGCCAGAACAGGTCGGGACAGATGGCCACGAAACCCTGGGCGGCCAGGCCGTCGCAGATGTCGCGCATTACCTTGTTGACGCCGAAGATCTCCTGGATGACCACCACGGCGGGAGCGCGCTCTGCCTGGGGCCGCGCCACATAGGCGGTGAAGGCGCCGTCAGGCGTGGTGATGGTGAGGGTCTCGCTCATCAGGGCTCTCCGTCGTATGGCGTCGATGTGACTTTCGACCAAAGCGCTCTAACGTGACGCGTCGGGCCTGGCCCATAACAATATCGTGCCCTGACCTGAGGGAACCGCCATGAAGATGACCATCGAGATTGACTGCACCCCCGTGGAGGCGCGCACCTTTCTGGGCCTGCCGGATGTCAGCACGCTTAACGACCACCTCGTCAAAGAGATGCAGACGCGCATGGACGCCAACATGGCCATGCTGGCGCCTGAAGAGCTGATGAAGAACTGGATGGCGTTCGGGACTGGCGCCCAGGATCAGTTCCGCAAGCTGATGACGGCGGCGGCCGGTGCGGCGGTCGGCAAGCGCGACTGATGACCGATACGATCTTCGCCCTGGCCACAGCGGCCGGGCGGGCGGCGGTGGCCGTGGTGCGCGTGTCGGGTCCCCACACGCATGACATCGTGGCGGCGCTGGCGGGCAGGGTTCCGCCGCCGCGCCAGGCCGCGCTTCGCCGGTTGAAGCACGACGGCGTGGAGCTCGACGAGGCCCTGGTGCTCTTCTTCCAGGGACCGGCCAGCTATACCGGCGAGGACGCCGCCGAGTTTCACGTGCATGGCGGTCGGGCCGTGGTCGAGGCGTTGCTGGAGGCGCTGGTCGCTCTGGGGCTGCGCCTGGCCGAGCCCGGCGAATTCACCCGCCGCGCCTTTGAGAACGGCAAGCTGGACCTGGCCCAGGCCGAGGGCGTGGCCGATCTGGTCGACGCCGAAACCGAAGGCCAGCGTCGTCAGGCTTTGGGTCAGATCGGTGGCGCACTCAGCCAACGGTATGATCGCTGGCGCGAGCTGATGGTCCATGCCCTGGCCATGCTGGAAGCGGCCGTCGACTTCCCCGATGAAGACCTCCCGGAAGAGGTGGCCGCCCGCGCTCGTCCCGGACTAGAGACCCTGGCGGCCGAGATCGACACCGCTCTGGCTGATGCGGCGCGCGGCCGTCGGGTTCGGGATGGCTATCGTATCGCCCTGATCGGCGCGCCGAATGCCGGCAAGAGCACGGTGCTCAATGGTCTGGCCCAGCGCGACGCCGCGATCGTCACCGAGATCGCCGGCACCACACGGGACATCATCGAGGTCCCGCTGGTGCTGGGCGGCTATCGCGTGCTGCTGGCCGACACCGCCGGCCTTCGCGAGACCGTGGATGTCGTCGAGGCCGAAGGTGTGCGTCGCGCCCGGGCCTGGGCCCACGACGCGGACCTGCGGATCTGGGTCATCGACGGGTTTCACGTGGAACAGGCGGGCGGTGAGGGCGTCGATCTTCTGGCCCCGGGCGACTGGGTGCTGATCAACAAGATGGACATCGCCGACCCCGATGCGGTGGCCAGGGCGAGCGTCGCTCTGGTCGAGCGGGGCCTGACGGTTCGGACCGCCGCAGCGAAAACGGACGGCGCGGTCGACCGTCTCAAGGCGGACCTGACGTTCCACGTGACCGCAGCGCTGTCCGGCTCTGAGTTTCCCGCCGCAACCCGGCTGCGCCATGCCGAACGGCTGCGCGAAGCCCGTGGCTATCTGGGAAGAGCTCTCTCCGAGTCCGGGCTGGAGGTTGAACTTGCGGCCGAAGACGTGCGTCTTGCCGCGCGCGCCTTGGCCAAGAT
The DNA here is from genome assembly GCF_058680955.1 of Caulobacter sp. FV2ye17ST. Classification (NCBI taxonomy): domain Bacteria; kingdom Pseudomonadati; phylum Pseudomonadota; class Alphaproteobacteria; order Caulobacterales; family Caulobacteraceae; genus Caulobacter; species Caulobacter sp. FV2ye17ST. The sequence goes on along the minus strand of NZ_CM178727.1, from coordinate 4,118,299 downwards.
CACGGGCCGTATTGATGCTGAGGATGTGCTGGACCGGGTCTTCTCCAGCTTCTGTATCGGCAAGTAGAGTTTCACGTGAAACATGTACAGGTTATCCACAGGCTGATCACAGCTGTGCCATGAGTGTTTCACGTGAAACCTCCGGGACTCACGTCGACCTTTTCGCCTGAAGAGGGTATATGTGACTCCAGCGCCCCCGCCAGATCCGGGGGCGTTCGCATTGAGGCGCGCACCTTTGTCCAACACCTGGGATGTTATTGTCATCGGCGGCGGCCACGCCGGCTGCGAGGCGGCCAGCGCCGCCGCGCGCACGGGGGCTCGCACCCTGCTGCTGACCCACAAGCTTGAGACCATCGGCGAGATGTCCTGCAACCCGGCCATCGGCGGCCTGGGCAAGGGCCACCTGGTCCGCGAGATTGACGCCCTCGACGGGGTGATGGGCCGCATGGCCGACAAGGCCGGCATCCAGTTCCGGATGCTGAACCGCTCCAAGGGCCCCGCCGTCCGCGGCCCGCGCTCGCAGATCGACCGCCGGCTCTATCGCGAGGCCATGCAGGCCGAGCTGAACGCCACGTGTAACCTCGACATCGTCGCGGCCGCCGCCGAGGACCTCATTGTTGACGACGGCAAGGTGGCGGGCGTGATCGATGGGGCAGGGGTCGCCTACCACGCGCCGCGCGTGGTGCTGACCACCGGCACCTTCCTGAAGGGCCTGATCCATTTGGGCGAGACCCGCACGCCGGCCGGCCGGGTCGGCGACGCGCCATCCATCGGTCTGTCGGATCGCCTCTACGGCCTCGACTTCCACATGGGACGGCTGAAGACCGGCACGCCCGCCCGTCTGGACGGCGCGACCATCGCCTGGGATCGCCTGGAGATGCAGGCGGCCGATGAAGAGCCCGTGCCGTTCTCGTTCCTGACCGACCGGATCACCGTTCCGCAGATCCAGTGCGGCGTGACCTGGACGACCCCCGAGACCCACCAGATCATCGCCGACCGCCTCGGCGAGTCGGCCGTGTATGGCGGTCGCGCCACGGGGATCGGCCCGCGCTATTGCCCGTCGATCGAGGACAAGGTCGTCCGCTTCGCTGACAAGACCAGCCACCAGATCTTCCTGGAGCCGGAAGGGCTGGATGACACGACGGTCTATCCGAACGGTATCTCGACATCTGTTTCGGAAGAAACACAGCTGATGTTCCTGCGCACGATCCCCGGCCTGGAGCTGGTCGAGGTCAAGCGCTACGGCTACGCCATCGAATATGACTACGTGGATCCGCGCGAGCTGTTCCCGACCCTGGAGACCAAGCGACTGCCGGGCCTGTATCTGGCCGGCCAGATCAACGGCACCACGGGGTATGAAGAGGCCGGCGCCCAGGGCCTGGTCGCTGGCCTCAATGCCGCGCTCGCGGCTCAGGGCCGGGAGCCCGCCACTTTCGCGCGCGACGAGGCCTATATCGGCGTGATGATCGACGACCTCGTCACCCGTGGCGTCACCGAACCCTATCGCATGTTCACCAGCCGGGCCGAGTTCCGCCTGACCCTGCGCGCGGACAATGCCGACCAGCGCCTGACCGATCGGGGCGTCGCCCTGGGCGTTGTGGGCTCCGTGCGCGCCGAGGCCTGGGCCGACAAGAAGACCAAGCTGGAAGAGGCCCGCGCCTTCGCCCGCTCCGTCAGCCTGACCCCGCCGGAAGCGCTGAGGGGCGGCTTCAAGGTCAAGGAAGACGGCGAGCGCCGGAACATCTTCGCCCTGCTGGCCTATCCAGAGGTGACCCTGGATCGTCTCGGCGAGGTGTGGCCCGAGGTTTCCACGTGGAACATGGCGGTGCGCGAGCAGATCGAAATCGAGGCGGCCTATGCCGGCTATCTCGACCGCCAGCGCGCCGACGCCGAGTCTTTCCGCCGGGAAGAGGACCTGCGCCTGCCGGCCGATCTCGACTATCGCGCCGTCGGCAGCCTCTCCAACGAGGTCCGCGAGAAGCTGGCGCGAGTGAAGCCTCTGACCCTGGGCCAGGCCGCCCGTATCGAAGGCGTGACGCCTGGCGCGCTGACAGCGCTGCTGGCCCACGTGCGTCGCCATGCAGCCTGAGACCGTTTTGACCTCCGAAGCCGTGGCTGAACCCGTTCTGGACGCGGCCGGCTATCAGGCCCTGACCGGCGTCACCGACAGCCAGCTGGCGGATCTGGCCCGCTATCAGGACCTGCTGGCCGAATGGAACGCGGTGATGAACCTGGTGGGTCCGGCGACCATCGCCACCTACTGGACGCGCCACGTGCTCGACAGTTCCCAGCTGCTGGAGATGGCCCCGGGCGCGAAAATCTGGGCTGACCTCGGCGCCGGCGCCGGTCTGCCCGGTATCGTCCTGGCCATACTTTTGAAAGACACACCGGGCGCCAGGGTCCATCTGGTCGAGAGCATGGCCAAGCGCTGCCGGTTTCTGAGCGAGGTCGTCTCGGCCCTCGATCTGCCGGCCCAGGTGCACAACGCCCGGGCCGAAGAGCTCAATCTCAAGGTCGAGGTGGTCACCGCCCGCGCCTGCGCGCCGATGACCAAACTTCTGGGTTTTTCCTGGCCCTATCTGCACCGGGGCGCGCTTGGCCTGTTCCTGAAGGGACAGGATGTGGCCAGCGAGCTTTCCGAAGCCGAGACCGCTTGGAATTTCGAGGCCGAGCTGCGACCCAGTCAAAGCGACCCTCGCGGTCGCATCGTTCAAGTAAAGAGGCTTTCCCGTGTCCGCTAAGCCACTCCAGCCGCTCCGCGTCCTCGCCATCGCCAACCAGAAGGGCGGGGTGGGCAAGACGACCACGGCCATCAATCTGGGCACGGCCCTGGCGGCCTGTGGCGAACGCGTGCTGCTGATCGACGCCGATCCGCAGGGCAACTGCTCGACGGGCCTGGGCATCACCCGCCAGCAGCGCCGCACGACCCTGTATGACGTGCTGATGGGCGAGTCTCCGGTGGTCGACGCCGCCGTGGCCACCAGCCTGCCGGGCCTGGACGTCGTACCGGCCGACGCCGACCTGTCAGGTGTCGAGCTGGAACTGGGTCAGACCGCCCGCCGGTCCTACCGCCTGCGCGACGCCCTGGAGCCCCTGCGCGCCAATGGGCCCTATACCTATGTGCTGATTGACTGCCCGCCGTCGCTGAACGTGCTGACCGTCAACGCCATGACCGCCGCCGACGCGGTGTTCGTGCCGCTGCAGTGCGAGTTCTTCGCCCTGGAAGGCCTGACCCAGCTGATCCGCACGATCGAGCGGGTGCGCGGCAGCCTCAATCCGCACCTGGAAATCCAGGGCGTGGTCCTGACCATGTACGACAAGCGCAACAGCCTGTCGGAGCAGGTGGCCAAGGACGTGCGCGCCCACTTCGGCGACAAGGTCTATGACGCGGTCATTCCGCGCAACGTGCGGGTCTCGGAGGCGCCGTCCTTCGGCAAGCCCGTCCTGCTGTACGATCTGAAATGCGCGGGCAGCCAGGCCTATCTGAAACTGGCCCGTGAAGTGATCAGTCGCGAACGCGCCCGTCTGTCCCACGCCGCCTAGAACCGAATAACAGTCGTCGATACGAGCTTGAAGATGGAGTCCGTCGTGGTGGGAGAGCCGGGTATGGCCGAAGGGCGTAGGGGTTTGGGTCGCGGTCTGTCCGCCCTGCTGGGCGAGGTCGACGCCGCGCCGGCCCAGGCGCCGGGCGAACGGCTGGGTGGGGCCAATGAGGCGCCGATCGAGCTGCTGCGCCGCAATCCGGATCAGCCACGCCGGACCTTCCGCGAGGACGACCTGGTCGAGCTGTCCAATTCCATCCGCGAAAAGGGCGTCCTGCAGCCGATCCTGGTGCGTCCCGCGCCCGGCGCGGCCGGGGAATACCAGATCGTCGCCGGCGAGCGCCGCTGGCGCGCGGCCCAGCGAGCCGGCCTGCGCAGCGTGCCGATCCTGGTCCGCGAGCTGGACGACCTGGCCGTCCTTGAGATCGGCATCATCGAGAACGTCCAGCGGTCCGACCTCAACATCCTGGAAGAGGCGCTGTCCTACCGCGTCCTGATGGACAAGTTCGACCGCACCCAGGAAAACATCGCCCAGACCATCGGCAAGAGCCGCAGCCACGTGGCCAACACACTGCGGCTGCTGGCCCTACCGGAAGAGGTTCAGCAACACCTGGTCAGCGGCGAGCTGTCGGCCGGTCATGCCCGCGCCATCGCCGCCGCCGAGGACCCCGCCGCCCTGGCGCGCGAGATCATCGGCAAGGGCCTATCGGTGCGCGACACCGAAGCCCTGGCTCGCAAGACGCCCGACGCCCGTCCGGCCAAGAACAAGGGTGGTCGTCCGCCCAAGGTCAAGGACACCGACACCCAGGCCCTGGAGTCCGACCTGTCGTCGGTGCTGGGCCTCGATGTGGTCATCGACCATCGCGACGGCGCCGGCCAGCTGACCATCCGCTATGCGACGCTCGAGCAGCTGGACGACCTCTGCAACCGGCTGACACGCGGGGTCTGATCGACCACACGCAATGCGATTTTGAAGAGTGTAAGATCACGCTTTTTGAACACCCTCTGTCGCGCACAGAACGGCGCCTTTCCGTACTCGGGGAGGCGCCGTTTTCGTGAGGCGAGGGCGGATTTCGCGATAATCCGCGTAAAGCCCTGTTCGATAAGGCTTTCCTGAAAGTCATCCACAGGCGCGCAAACGCCCTGTTTTCGGGGTCTTTTGGCCTAAAGGCCCAGTCGGCGCGCGCGACCGGCGATCATCAGGGCCAGGCGCTCGGAAATCAGCTGGTCGGGCGAGCCGGAGGTCTTGCACGCCCGGTCGGCGTTGAGAATTTCGCCCTGGATGTCGAGCAGCAGCTCCAGGGTCCAGGCGCGGGCCTGGCGCAGGAACTCGCGCTCCTGTTTCCAGAACACACCCGAGGCCTTGGCCGCCGCCGTCAGGTCGATGCCGTTCTTGTGCAGGGTCAGGGTGCGGCGCAGGCGGCCCAGGTGATAGCCCATGGCCCGCACCGCCGCGGGGCCGCCTTCGCCTTCCGCCGCCGCGCGACGCAGTCCCGCCTGGGCGGCGCCGAGGCGGCCGCCAAAGGCGTCGATGGCGGCGTCGCCCAGCGAGGCCTCGGGTTCGACCCCCAGGAAGTCGGTCAGGTCGGCCGCCGTGGCGTTGACGCCGCTGCCGGGGCCCAGGAACAGGATCAGGCGCTCGATCTCCATCCGCGCCACGCCGCGTTCCTTGGGCAGGCGTGAGACGAACAGGTCGAGGGCTTCGCTGTTGAGGCTGACCTTGTCCCGGGCCAGGGTTTCACGGGCCAGGCGGGCCATGTCGCCGGCCTCGTCCTCGTAGCAGGGGATGACGGCGCAGCCGCTGGCCTTCTCGCCGACCTTGCGCAGGGTCGAGTCGCGGCCCAGCGCGCCGGCCTCGACGATGAACAGCGCCTCGGGATTGAGCTGGCCGTCGACATGGCGGGTCAGGGCCTCGGCCGTGGCCTTGTCGGGTCCAGCCTTCTCGCCGGTCAGGCGCAGGCGCACCAGCCGGCGGCCGCCCATCATCGACAGGGCGGAGAGCTCTTCCTCCAGCTTACCGGGATGGGACTCGACGTCGCTTTCGGTCAGCTGGGCGGTGTCGAAGGGATCATCGGGCCGCGCGAACAGGCGCTTGGCCAGCTGGTCGGCGCGATCGCGCACGACGCCGCGATCCTTGCCGTAGATCACCACGGCGCGGATATCCGGGGCCGGATCCTTCAGAAAGCGTTCGACGTCCGGCCGCTTGGACAGGATCATGGCGTCAGGCCTTAAGCGGGGGCGTCAGGTCTTGGCCTTGCGGCCGCCGGCCATCCAGGCGGCGAGATCCAGCTGGATGTTGCGGGCCACCTCGGCGGCGGCGCGTTCCTGGCCGTCGTTCTGGGCGGCGATGGCGGCATAGGGCTGGTCGGCCGAGTCATAGGTCACGGCGGCCTCGCTGCGGCCCTTGCGGACCTCGGCGCCGGTCTTGCCGTCCAGCAGGCGCCAGTTGACGACCATCCGCAGCTCGTAGCGGTTGGCGACATTGTCGACCCGCACGCCGCGCGCATAGCGCTGCTCGTTGATCGCCAGGGTCAGGCGGTAGGCGGCTGGCGCATCGACCGCGTGAACAAAGGCGTCATCCAGCTGCTCGCGCAGCAGGAAGCCGGCGCGGCCGTCGGGGGCGACGGTCTCGATCGAGGCCAGGCCCGGCGTGACGCCCGGCGTGGCGTACAGCGGCGTGAACCCGCAGGCCGAGAGGCCGAGGGTGGAGACGGCGAGCGCGCCAACCAGGAGAATGCGTTTCATCGGTCAGTTGGCCACGATGTTGACGATACGGTCCTTGACCACGATCACCTTGCGGACCGTGACCCCCTCAAGGTGGGCCAGAACGGCCGGATCGGCCAGCGCGATCTTCTCGACTTCGCTTTCCGAGAGGCCGGCCTTGACCTTGATCTCGCCGCGACGCTTGCCGTTGATCTGGATCGGCAGCACGCGTTCGTCGTCGGCGGCCAGGGCCGGGTCGGCCTTGGGCCAGGGCGCGTCGACCACCAGGCCTTCGCCGCCCAGGCTGGCCCAGGCTTCCTCTGCCAGGTGGGGCGTGAACGGGGCCACCAGTCGGGCCAGGATGTGCAGGGCCTCCTTGCGGGCCGCCAGCACAGCTTGTGAGGCTCCCTCTGCCGGAGCGGCCTTCAGGGCGTTCAGGAACTCGTACAGGCGCGCCACGCCGCTGTTGAAGCGAAAGCCCTCGATGCTGTCCGTGACGAAGCCGATCAGCTTGTGCGCCGACTTGCGTAGGGCCAGGGCGGCCTCGTCCGAAGGGTCATGGACGAAATCGCCGGCCGGCTGGCTGTCGAACTCGTTCCACAGGCGATGGGTGAAGCGCCAGGAGCCTTCGACGCCCGAATTGGTCCACTGCACGTCGCGCTCGGGCGGGCTGTCGCTCATCACGAACAGGCGCGCGGCGTCGACGCCATAGGCATCGAAGATGTCTTCGGGCGCGACGACGTTCTTCTTGGACTTCGACATCTTCTCGATGTCGCCGATCTTGATGGGCAGGCCCGAGCCGATGCGACGCGCCTGGCGGAGGCCGTCGACGACCTGGAACTCGACCTCGGAGGGCTCGACCCACTCGCCCTGGGCGCCGGTATAGGTCTCGTGCGTGACCATGCCCTGGGTGAACAGGCCCGCGAAGGGCTCTTCCACAGACAGCAGGCCCTCGTCCTTCAGGGCGCGGGTGATGAAGCGGGCGTACAGCAGGTGCAGGATCGCGTGCTCGACGCCGCCGATATACTGGTCGACGGGCATCCAGTGATCGGCCGAAGCCTTGTCGATGCACTCGTCGGCGGTGGGATTGGCGAAGCGCGCGAAGTACCACGAGCTGTCCATGAAGGTGTCGAGCGTGTCGGTCTCGCGCTGAGCCGGAGCCCCGCACGACGGACAGCTGACGTTCTTCCAGGTCGGGTGACGCACCAGCGGATTGCCCGGCTTGTCGGCCTCGAAGGTGACGTCGTCGGGCAGCACCACCGGCAGCTGGTCTTCCGGCACGGGTACGGGACCGCAGGCCTCGCAGTGGATGATCGGGATCGGGCAGCCCCAGTAGCGCTGGCGGCTGACGCCCCAGTCGCGCAGGCGATAGACCGTCGCGCCCTGGCCCTGGTCCTGGGCCTCGATGCGGGCGACGACCTCGGATTTGGCGGACTCGATGTCCATCCCGTCCAGGAAGCCTGAATTATAGATCGCGCCGGGGCCGACATAGGCCTCCTTGCCGACCGCGAAGGTCGCCGGATCCTCGCCGGGCGGCAGAACCACCGGCAGCACCGGCAGGTCGTACTTGCGGGCGAAGTCCAGATCGCGCTGGTCGTGGGCCGGGCAGGCGAAGATCGCGCCCGTGCCGTAGTCCATCAGGATGAAGTTGGCGATCCAGACGGGCAGGGTGATGGTCGGGTCCAGCGGGTGGACGACGCGCAGGCCGGTGTCGCGGCCCAGCTTCTCGGCGCCTTCGATATCGGCTTCCGAGGTCCCGCCCTTGCGGCATTCGGCGATGAAGGCCTGCAGCTCGGGGTTCTCGACCGCCAGCTGCTCGGCCAGCGGGTGCTCGGGAGCGATGCCTACGAAGCTGGCGCCGAACAGGGTGTCGGGGCGGGTGGTGTAGACCTCCAGCCCGGCCGCGTGGCCATCGGGGGCCTCGCTCCCATTTCCGTTGTTGGCGAACTTGAAGGTGAAGCGCAGGCCCTTGGACCGGCCGATCCAGTTCTCCTGCATGATACGGACCTTTTCAGGCCAGCGATCCAGGGTCTTCAAGCCGTCGATCAGAGCGTCGGCATAGTCGGTGATGCGCAGGAACCACTGGGTCAGCTTGCGCTTCTCGACCGGGGCGCCCGAGCGCCAGCCCTTGCCGTCGATGACCTGCTCGTTGGCCAGGACGGTCATGTCGACCGGATCCCAGTTGACCGAGGCCTCCTTGCGATAGACCAGGCCGCGCTTCAGCAGCTTCAGGAACCAGGCCTGCTGCTTGCCGTAATATTCCGGGTCGCAGGTGGCGAATTCGCGCGACCAGTCGATCGACAGGCCCAGGGCCTTCAACTGCTCGCGCATGGCGGCGATGTTGTCGTAGGTCCAGCCCTTGGGGTGGACGCCGCGCTCCATGGCGGCGTTCTCGGCCGGCATGCCAAAGGCGTCCCAGCCCATCGGGTGCAGCACCGAGAAGCCCTGGGCGCGCTTGTAGCGGGCCACGACGTCGCCCATGGCGTAGTTGCGCACATGGCCCATGTGGATGCGCCCGGATGGATACGGGAACATCTCGAGCACATAGTATTTCGGCCGCGCGTCCGAGATGTCCGCCGTCTTGAAGACGTCGGCTTTCGCCCAGGCGTCGCGCCATTTGGGCTCGGTGTCTTTGGGATTGTAGCGGGCCATGCAAACCGAATGTCTAGATTAGGCGGAAAGGGGCGCCTAAGGGCGCGTCCGCGAGACATATAAGCGGTTTCGCGGCCGGAGCGCGCTTGAAAGTGCGGCGGTTCGGGTCTTCGCCGCGAACGACAAAGACCCGCCGGGGCCTTAGCCCTTGATGTTCGAAAGTCGAAGCTGACGGGCGCGGGTCAGGATCGCGTTCTCGATGTCCGTGGCCGTCTGGTCGGCAGCGGCGGCGTCGGTCCAGCCGCCAGCGGCGTCCTTGGCCTGCTTGAACACGTTGACGTTCAGACCGTCGGCGCGCAGGCGGGTGTCCAGGATGTAGACGGTCGCCTTGAAGCGCTCGTCGGGCTTTTCCGGGTTCACATACCAGTCGGTGACGATCACGCCGCCGTAGGGGTCGGCCGAGGCCAGGGGCATGAAGGCCAGGGTGTCGAGCGTCGCGCGCCACAGATAGCCGTTGACGCCGATCGACCCTTCGCTGGCCGGAGCCTTGCCGCCGCCGCCGCCCAGACCCTTGAAGGGGTTGAAGCCGCCGCCATCGTCCGAGACGGTGGAGAAAACCTTGGGACCCTTGGTGCTGCCGCAGGCGGTAACGCCCAGAACCGACAGCGCCAGCACGCCAGCGGCGACGCCGCGCAACACTGATCCACGCTTAAACGCCATAGTACCTCGCTCCAATGTCTCGCCGGCGCGATCGCGCACTTTGGCGCGCCCCCGCGGCCGGAGCCGGTCTATAGCATGGGCGCGCTGCCTCAAAACAGGAATCGCGTGACCGGTCCGCCACAGGCGCCGTCTGAATCGCGACGATAGCGGTATCCTGCGACCAAACGCCGGTTGACCGCGTTCTGGTCAGGCCTTTAATCGATTATCAGGGCGCGCGTTCTTATGTTTGGAACGTGTGGGGTTTGGGACAGGTGACGAGTAGCGATGACCGCGACGCGTTTCATTACGGCAAGTGCTGCGGCGCTGATCCTCACCGGATCGGCGACGATCGCCCATGCCCAGGTCAAGACCCGCTCCGCCACGCCTGACTTCACGGTCAAGAACGACTTCACCAGCAACCCCAAGGGCGTGTTCGGCCCGCAGGACTCCAAGAAGACCCTGCAGTGGGACGCCAAGAAGGGCAAATGGGGCCTGAAGCTCGGCCTCGACCAGCCGGTCGGTCGTGAAATGGAACTGAAAGACGTCGAAGCCGGCGCCTATTTCAAGCTGACCCCTTCGATCCGCGTCGGCGGCGCCGTCGCGCTCGGCGACAACAACCCGGCCCTGGCCGCCCGCAAGGCCGAGCCGGTCGAGCCCGCGCCCCGCGTTCGCCTGGAAACCGCGTTCAAGTTCTAGTCCAGGAACGCTTCGACGGCCGCGAGGCCGACGATCCCCGTATTTTTCAGATTTTCCAAGGTTCCCGCCCGGATTCCGCCCAGGGCGTAGACCGGCGTGTCCGTCGCGCCGACCAGAGTGCGCAGGCCCTCGACGCCCAGCGGCGTTCCCGCCGACGGGCTGTTGCTCTCGAAGACCGGTGACACGACCAGGGCGTCTGCTCCCAGAGCGCTGGCCGACATGACGGCCTGGAGATCGTGAGCCGCGATCGTGACCAGCCAGTCCGGCCGCCTGGCGCGTAGACGCGGCGCGGTCTCTCTGGCGCGTTCAGGCAGATGCAGGCCATCGGCCTCGATGGCCTGGGCCAGTGCTTCGTCCGCGCCGACCAGCAGAGCCAGGCCGCGTCGGTCGGCGATGGCGCGCAGGCGCAGTCCCCGGGTCACTGCATCCGCCGCGCCGAAGGCCCGAAACACCACCCCCGCGCCGGGCGGCAGACGCTCGGCTACGGCCTCGGGGTCGGGAACCCGCGCCGGGTCGGTGAAGAAAAGCAGGCCGGGCAGGGCTAATCCGCGCGCCGTCCTTGGCGCGAAGGTCATGGCCGTCCTAGACAGGGCTTCCAGCTCATCCATCGGTTTCAAGCGATCTCCTGCATGCCCGACGCCCCCCAAGACAGCGCACTGGCCTCCATCCGCGCCCGCATCGCCGCCGCCGAGACCGCGGCCGGCCGTCCGCCGGGCTCGGTCACGCTGGTGGCGGTGTCCAAGACGCAGGCCTGGGACCATATCGCCCCGGTTCTGGCCGCTGACCAGCGGGTGTTCGGCGAAAATCGCGTCCAGGAGGCGATGGAGCGCTGGACGCCGCATCGCGAGGGGCTGGAGCTTCACCTGATCGGGCCGCTGCAGACCAACAAGGTGCGCGACGCCATCGGCTTCTTCGATGTGATCGAGACGGTGGACCGCGAGAAGCTGGCCAGGGCCCTGGCCGACGAAATCCGCCGCCAGGGCAAGGCTCCCCGCCTCTATGTGCAGGTCAATATCGGGCAGGAACCGCAGAAAGCCGGCATCGCGCCTGCCGAGGCCGACGGTTTCATCGCCCTTTGCCGCGAGCTGGGCCTGACCATTGAGGGGCTGATGTGCATCCCGCCGGCGGAAGACGACCCCGCGCCGCACTTCGCGGCCCTGCGGGAAATCGCCGGGCGCAACGGGGTCGCCAAGCTGTCCATGGGCATGAGTGACGACTTCGAGATCGCCATCGCCCAGGGCGCGACCTCGGTGCGGGTGGGATCAGCGATTTTTGGCGCGCGCGACACTGGCGGTCTTGGAACGACCCCTCCTGCCGGGTGATATGGCAGGCTGAAGGCTCTATCTCGTCGCAGGGAGATTTCGTGATGAACGCCTTTCCCCAAGGGACGGTCCACCAGGCGGGTGAAGATCTGCAGGCGGCGGTGCAATCGGATCCCGACGTTCTGGAGCTTTGGGCGCGCCTGACGCCGCTGGGGCGAAATGAGTTCATTTGCTGGGTCGACGACGCCAAGCAGCCGGCAACACGCCAGCGCCGCATCCAGCGAACCCGCGAGGAACTGCTGGAGGGCAAGAAACGGCCCTGTTGCTGGGCGGGTTGTATCCACCGCACCGACAAGGCGCCGAGCCGCTGGCAGCAGGCCGTCCTGATCGATGGGAAGGCCAAGAGCGGTCTATAGGCCGGGTCTAGGGCGCGATCTCGATGGCGTCGCCGGGCTTTGCCATCGCCAGCAGGGCCTCCAGATCCCCGCGCGCCAGGGCCACGCAGCCCTCGGTGCCGGAATAGTCCTCGCGCGCCAGGTGCAGGAAGATCGCCGAGCCCATCCCTGGGACCGGCGGATCGTCATTGTGAGCCAGGATCCCGACCAGGTCGTAGACTTGGTCATCCCGCCACAGCCGCTCGGCGCTGGCGGGGTAGGGCAGCTTGACCGGGCGGTTATAGGCCGGGTCGCCCGGCGCGTCGCACCAGCCGTCATCCGGGGCCATCGCCGCGACGGGCAGGGCGGTGGTCGGACCGTTGGGATAGACATCCGGGCGATAAAGCACCTGCCGGATCGTCCAGACGCCCACGGGGCTTCTGTTGTCGCCCTCGCGCTTGTCGGCGGCGGCGATGACACCGGCCTTGCCCAGGGCGCATCGAACCGTGCGTCCGTTGACGTCAATCTGGCCGTCGGGGCGGGCCCTGAAGATCATTGTCGGCTTCTCCGATCCCAAGGGTTGTCGCAGGGGGTCGCACCGGTGCATGTTCCGGCATATGGCGCAACGCAAGACCCTTCTGCTCATCGACGACGACGACGACCTGCGCGGCGCGCTGGCCGAACAGCTCGCCCTGCACGAAGAGTTCGCGGTGGCTGAAGCGGCCACGGCCGGCGAGGGCGTGCGCATGGCGCGCGAGATCAAGCCGGATCTGGTCCTGCTGGACGTCGACCTGCCCGACATGGACGGCCGCGAGGCCTGCCGGCTGATGCGCAAGAACGGCGTCATGGCCCCGGTGATCATGCTGACGGCCGCCGCCAGCGACAGCGACACCATTCTGGGGCTGGAATCCGGCGCCAACGACTATGTGACCAAGCCCTTCCGCTTCGGCGTGCTGCTGGCCCGCATCCGCGCCCAGCTGCGCAGCTACGAGGCCTCGGAAGACGCCCTGTTCCGCATCGGTCCCTACGAGTTCCGCCCCTCGGCCAAGCTTCTGGTCGACGAAAAGCAGAAAAAGGTGCGGTTGACCGAGAAGGAAACCAACATCCTGAAATACCTCTACCGCGCCGGCTCAAAGCCCGTGTCGCGCGAGGAACTGCTGACCGAGGTCTGGGGCTATAACGCCGGGGTCACCACCCACACCCTGGAAACCCATGTCTATCGCCTGCGCCAGAAGATCGAGCCCGATCCGGCCATGGCCAAGATCCTGATCACCGAAATGGGCGGGTATCGGCTGCAGCCGTAACGACAGAGGTCGCGACAGAAAAGAAAAACCCCGGCCGCATCGCTGCGCCGGGGTTTCTCAAATCTATCGGATCGAAAACGCCTCAGGCGTTGCCGACCACCACGCTTTCGGCCTGGGCCTTGCGGGCCGTGTAGACGCCGGCGAAGTCGATCGGGTCGATCAGGAAGGGCGGGAAGCCGCCTTCGCTGGTGATGTCGGCGATCACCCGGCGGGCGAACGGGAACAGGAAGCGCGGGCACTCGATCAGCAGCACTTCTTCCAGGGCCGCTTCGGCCACGCCGGCGATGTGGAACAGGCCGCCATAGACGACCTCGACATGGAACACCGGCTGGTCGTCGCGCGTGGCGCGGGCCGACAGCTTCAGGTCCACCTCGAACAGGCCGTCGGTGCGACCGCGGGCGTTCATTTCAACGCCCATGTCGATGGCCGGCTGGGCCGTGCCCGAGCGCAGGCTGTCGGGCGCCAGCGGGCTCTCGAACGAGAAGTCGCGGATGAACTGGGCCATGATGCGGATGCCCGATTGAGCGGCCGCGTTATCGTCCTGGGCGCCCTCGGGGGCGGCGGTCGTGTCGGTCATTAGGAATAAATCCGTACTCGGCCGCTAGAAAGGCCGCTAGGAGAGAGCGGCGCTGCTAACACGCGGACGGCCCTGGTGCAACGCCAGGCGCCTGACGAGAGAGCTCGCCTCGCCTATATAGACATGGCGACCAGCCTGTCGACGCAGACGCGGATACCCAAGTGCTAATTCAGATTCTCGTTCTCGCGGTTATAGCCGCTGTCGTTCTCTACCAGCTCTACGCGACGCTGGGTCGTCGCGTCGGGCGTCAGCCCGAGGACGCACCCGCCGCCGCCAAGACGGTTCCAGCCCCGGCCGGTCCCGCCGAAGCCGTGGTCACGGGCCCGCTGGAGGGTGTCGCCGCCCTGCGCGCGCGCCAGCCCGACTTCAACACCAGCCATTTTCTGAGCGGGGCCCGCGCGGCCTATGAGATGATCGTCACGGCGTTCGCCGCCGGCGACCGAGAGACGCTCAAGCCGCTTCTGGCCGACGACGTCATGGCCAATTTCGAAGCGGCCATCGTGGCCCGCGAAGCCGAAGGCCGGTCGGAAAAGGTCGAGATCATGACGCCGCCGCGCGTCGACCTCGACAATGTCGCCGTCGTCGGCGACGCCGCCCGCGCTACGGTGCGCATCCTGGCCGAGGTGCGGGCCCGCACCACCAGCGCCGAGGGTGAAGCCGTCGATGACCGCCGCACCGCCGAGCTGTGGACCTTCGAGCGCGACCTGAAATCGGCCAACCCTAACTGGACCCTGGTCCACGTCGCGGCCGCCGAAGCCTGATGTCACGCCTCGGCCTGATCGTCGTCCTGGCGTCGCTGACCCTGGCGGCCTGTACGACCACCGCGCCCCCGCCGGTCGCGACCGGCCCCATCGCGCCGCCGGTTTCGCCGGTCTCGCCGGCCACACCGGACGCTCCCGCCGACGCCGTGCTGACGTTTGGCGCCCTGGCGGGCTGGCAGGACGAGGATCACCTCGCCGCCCTCGACGCTTTCCGCGCCGGCTGCGGCGTGGCCCGCGACCAGGACATGGCCCGCGTCTGCCGCCTGGCCCGCACGGACGGTCCGCGCGACGAATGGGGCGCCCGCCTGTTCCTGGAAGCCAATTTCCGGCCCCAGGCCGTGGGCGACCAGGGCCTGCTGACCGCCTATTTCGCCCCGAAGTACGATGCGCGGATGTCGCGGTCCGACGAGTTCAGCGCCCCGGTGCGCGGCGTGCCCTCCGATCTGGTGATGCTGGACCTTGGGGCGTTCGAGCCCAGCTTCGCCGGCAAGAAGGTCACCGGCCGGGTCAAGGCCGGCAAGTTCGAGCCCTATCCGGACCGCAAGACCATCGAAGCCTCGCCCGCTGACAAGCCCCTGGCCTGGATGCGCCCTGAAGAGCTGTTCTTCCTGCAGATCCAGGGCTCGGGCATTCTGGTCATGCCCGACGGTCGCCGTCTGCGAGCCGCCTTCGCCGGCGGCAACGGCAAGCCCTTCGTCGGGATCGCCACGGCGATGCGCGATCGGGGCCTGCTGACCGACAACAACACCTCGGGCGATGCGATCCGCGCCTGGCTGGCCGATAATCGCGGGCCCAAGGCCGACGAGATCATGCAGCTGAACCCGCGCTACATCTTCTTCAAGCTGTCGGAAGACGACGGCAAGGAAGCCGTGGGCTCGGCCGGCATACCCCTGCCGGCGGGCCGGGCCATCGCCGTCGACCCCAGCCGCCACGCCATGGGCGGCCTCTACTGGCTGGACGCCGCGGCGCCCAAGCTGGCCGGCGCCTTCCCCGCCTATCGCCGCCTGGCCGTGGCGCTGGACGTGGGCGGCGCGATCAAGGGCGAGGTTCGCGCCGATCTCTATACCGGCAGCGGGTCCGGCGCCGGCGTCGAGGCGGGCCGCGTGCGCCATGACCTGCGGATGTACCGCCTGGTTCCGATACCGAAGTCCTGAGTCATGAAACGGCCGCCGCGACCGGAAGAACTGCGCCTGTGGGGCATGGTCGCCGACACGGTGCATGCGCGGCCGGGCGACAAGCCGCTGAAACTGCGGGCCAAGGTCAAGATCAAGCCGGTCAAGGCTCCCAAGGCCGCGAAGGTTCAGCCTACGCACCTGGCCTCCATCGCGCCCCTGCGCATCGATCCGTCCGAGATCAGGCCCGCTCCGGTCAGGACCCCGAAATCGGCGCCGGGCCATATCGAACCCAATCGCCGCAAGCGCCTGATCAAGGAACACGATCCGATCGGCGCGCGCCTGGACATGCACGGCTTCGACCAGGACCAGGCCCGCCCGGCCCTGGAGGGCTTCATCCGCCGCGCCTATGCCGACGGGCATCGCGCCGTGCTGATCATCACCGGCAAGGGCAAGATCGGCCACGGGGTGCTGAAGAAGCGCACGCCGGAGTGGCTGGCGGCGCCGGCCCTGCGCGACATGATCGCCGGGGTGTCGCAGGCCGACCAGCGGCACGGGGGCGAGGGCGCGCTGTACGTGGCGCTGAAGCGGCGGGTCTAGCCCACACCACCCGCTATTGGGCGCGTGAAGCCTTCTCGGCGATGCCCGAGGTCCCCTCGCGCGCCGCCAGCTTGTCGGCCACCGCGTCGAGCGAAACGCCCGAGGCCGCCAGCAGAACCAGCCAGTGGTAAAGCAGGTCGGCGCTTTCGCTGGCGAGTTCGTCCGGGCCCTGGCCGACAGCGGCGATCACCGTTTCGACGGCTTCCTCGCCCAGCTTCTTGGCGGCCAGCTTGGGATCGGCCAGCAGCCTGGCGGTGTAGGACGCGGCCGGATCGCCGCCCTTGCGGGTCTCGATGGTGGCGGCCAGGCGCTCGAGGGTCTCGAACAGCTTGCTCATGCCGCGCCCTTCAGGTCGTCCAGCCGCACGGGGATACCCGCGTCAGCCATGGCCCGCTTGGCCTCGCCGATGCTGATTTCGCCAAAGTGGAAGATCGACGCGGCCAGCACGGCGGCGGCGTGGCCGTCGCGGGCGGCTTCGACAAGATGCTCGGTCTTCCCGGCCCCGCCCGAGGCGATCACGGGCACGGAAACCGCGCCGGTCACGGCCTTCAGCAGGGGAATGTCGTAGCCGATCTTGGCGCCGTCGCGGTCCATCGAGGTCAGCAGGATCTCGCCCGCGCCGCGTTCGACCACCTTGGCGGCCCAGTCGACGACGTCGAGACCGGTGTCCTTGCGGCCGCCATAGGTCCAGACGTTCCAGCCCGAACCGTCCTCGCGCAGCTTGGCGTCGATGGCCACCACCACGCACTGGGCGCCGAAGGCGTCGGCCCCGGCGGCGATCAGGTCGGGGTTCTCGACCGCGGCGGTGTTGGTCGAGACCTTGTCGGCCCCGGCCAGCAGCAGGCGGCGCATGTCGGCCACCTCGCGCACGCCGCCGCCCACCGAAACCGGCATGAAACAGACCTCTGCGGTGCGGGAAATCACGTCCAGGATCAGGCCCCGGCCTTCGCTGGAGGCGGTGATATCGAGAAACATCAGCTCGTCGGCCCCGGCCGCGTCATACGCTCTGGCTTGTTCCACCGGATCGCCGGCGTCGCGCAGGGCCACGAAATTGACGCCCTTGACCACCCGCCCGTCCTTCACGTCGAGGCAGGGAATGATCCGGGTCTTCAGCATCAGGCGGCCGCCACTGTCAGGGCCTCGGCCGGCTGGATGGTGCCGGCATAGAGCGAACGGCCCAGGATGGCGCCGGCGATCTTGACGCCCTTGCGGGCCTTCAGGCGCTCGATATCGGCCACGGCGGCGACGCCGCCCGAGGCGATGACCGGGATCGAGACGGCGTCGGCCAGCTCGCCCACGCCCTCGACATTGACGCCGGTCAGGGCGCCGTCGCGGCTGATGTCGGTGATGATCAGGGCCGCCACGCCGGCGTCCTCGAAGCGACGCGACAGGTCGATGGCCGAAAGCTCCGACAGTCCGGTCCAGCCGTCGACCGCCACCTTGCCGTCGCGCACGTCGACGGCCACGGCGATCTGCTCGGGCCACAGGCGGGCGGCCTTCTTGACCAGGTCGGGATCATGCACGGCCACGGTGCCCAGGATCACGCGGGACACGCCGGCCTCGATCCAGGCCTCAATGCCCTCCAGGGTGCGGATGCCGCCGCCCAGCTGCACCGGGATCGAGATCGATTCCAGGATCGACTGCACGGCGGCCGTATTGACCGACTTGCCCTCGATGGCGCCGTTCAGATCGACCACGTGCAGCCACGAGAAGCCGTCCTTGACGAAGCGTTCGGCCTGGTCGGCGGGCGAGGTGTTGAAGACCGTGGCCTTCTCCATGTCGCCGTGCAGCAGGCGCACGCACTGGCCGTCCTTCAGGTCGATGGCGGGGTAGAGGATCATGGGCGCCATTCCAGAAAGTTGGCGAGCAGGGAAAGACCTGCGGCTTGAGATTTCTCGGGGTGAAACTGTACGCCGGCCACGTTATCCTTGACCACCGCCGCCGTGAACGGGCCGCCGTGGTCTGTGGTCGCCAGGACATCGGCCGGATCGGTCGGCGTCAGGGCGAAGGAGTTGGCGTAGTACATGTGGGCGCCGTCGGCGACGCCCGAAAATAATGGGTGATCGCGCGTCAGTTTGATCGCGTTCCAGCCCATGTGCGGAATGGTCAGGGTCGGGTCGCTGGGCGCCAGTTTCCTGACCTCCCCCGCGATCCAGTCCAGGCCCGGTGTGACGCCGAACTCCAGGCCGCGCGTGGCCAGCAGCTGATGGCCGACGCAGATGCCCAGGAACGGCGCGCCCCGGCCGTGCACGGCCTCGTTCATGGCCTCATACACACCCGAGGCGTCGAGACCCGCGCGGCAGGAGGCAAAGGCCCCCACGCCGGGCAGGACCACGCGGTCGGCGGCGGCCACGCGCTCGGGATCAGCCGTGACAACGATGTCGGCGGCGATCCCGCGACGCCGGGCGGCCTCACGCAGGGCTTTCTCGGCCGAGCGCAGGTTGCCCGACCCGTAATCGATCAGGGCGACGGTCTGCATGGGAGAGGTTCCTACAGCACGCCCTTGGTGGAGGGGGCATGGCCGCCGGTCTTGGGGTCGATCTCGACCGCCTGACGCAGCGCCCGGGCCAGGGCCTTGAACCCGCTCTCGGCGACGTGGTGGGTGTTGTCGCCGTACAGGGTCTCCAGATGCACGCAGGCCCCGCAGTTCATCGCGAACGCGTGGTGGAACTCCTTGAAGAGTTCGGTGTCCATCTCGCCGACCTTGGGCCGCTTGAAATCGACCTTCCAGATCAGATAGGGCCGGTTGGACAGGTCGATGGCGCAGCGGGTCAGGGTCTCGTCCATCGGGATATAGGCGTGGCCGAAGCGTCGGATGCCCTTGAAGCCGTCCAGCGCCTTGTTGACCGCCAGGCCCAGCACGATGCCGGTGTCTTCCACCGTGTGGTGCATGTCGATGTGCAGGTCGCCCTTGGTCTCGACCTTCAGGTCGAAGCCGCCGTGGCGCGCGAAGCTCTCCAGCATATGGTCGTAGAAACCAATGCCGGTGGAGATCGTCGAGGCGCCGGTCCCGTCGAGATCGATCCAGACCCGGATCTGGGTCTCCTTCGTCTCGCGGACCACTTCAGCGGTGCGGGCCATGGTCTTCCTTAGAGTCCGTTTTGAGCTGCGAGGTCCCGCAGGCTGACCTGCGGGCGCGGCCCGTAGTGGGCGATCACCTCGGCGGCGGCCAGGGAGCCCAGCTGGCCGCAGACCGGCAGCGGGCGGCCCTGGGAGAGGCCGTAGAGGAAACCCGCCGCGTATTGGTCGCCCGCGCCCGTGGTGTCCACGACTTTTTCCACGGGATAGGCCGAGATTTCGTGAACCTGACCGCCCGCGACCACGACCGAGCCGTGCTCGCTGCGGGTGACGGCGGCGATCGTGACCTTTTCCGACAGAGCCTTCACGGCGGCGTCGAAATCGTCGGTCTCGAACATCGCGCAGACTTCCGAGGCGTTCGCGAAGACGATGTCGCACTGGGTTTCGACGAAACCCAGCAGGGCGGCGCGGTGGCGCTCGACCACGAAGCTGTCGCTCAGGGTGATGGCGATCTGGCGGCTGGAGCCGTGCGCCAGGGCGGCGGCCTTGGCGAAGGCGCGGCGGGCTTCGGGCGGATCGAACAGATAGCCTTCGAGATAGGAATATTTGGCGGCTTCGATGATGGCGGGATCGACGTCGGCGCTGGTCAGCTCGACGCAGGCGCCCAGATAGGTGCTCATGGTGCGCTGGGCGTCGGGTGTGACGTTGATCAGGCTCTGGGCCGTGGCCGGGCCCTCGGCCAGAGACGGCGTGGTGAAGGCGCAGCCGATGGCCTTCATGTCGTGGCGGAAGACGTTGCCCAGCTGGTCGTCGGCGACCTTGCCGATGAAGGCGCCGCGACCGCCGAAGCTGGCGACGCCGGCCACGGTGTTGGCGGCGCTGCCGCCCGAGGCCTCGATGGCGGCGGCCATGACGTCATACAGGCTCGACGCGCGCGCCGGATCGATCAGGGCCATCGAGCCCTTCACCAGGCCTTCGCGCTCGAGGAAGGCGTCGTCGCACTGGGCGATGACGTCGACGATGGCGTTACCGATGGCGGCGACGTCGTAGAGAGCGGTCATGGAGATCGGCAAGCCTTTGAAAGTGCAGGGCGCGAAAAGCGTCTAAGGGGCGGCAAGTAAAGGAAGCGTGAGGGCAAGGCAACGCGAGGCTTGCCGTGGGACCTGCGTCATTCTAACCGCATGGGTATGAGTTCGACGACCGCTGATATCCTGATCCTGGCGCCCACTTCGGAAAACGCCGCCTATGCGGCGGCGGGGGTGCGGCTGTTCGAGCGGCTTGCCGCCCCGCTGCGGGCCCACGGCCTGACCGTGACCAGCCAGCCTTGGACCGATCCGGTGGATCCTGACTTCGCCCGGCTGGCTCTGCCCTTGCTGGCCTGGGGCTATCACCTGCGTCAGCCCGAGTGGTTTGCCCAGCTGGACGCCATGGAGGCGGCGGGCGTGCCGGTGATCAATCCCGTCCCGACCCTGCGCTGGAACACCACCAAGACCTATCTGATCGAACTGGAAGCCAAGGGCGCGCCGGTGGTCCCGACCCACGCCCATGACCGGTTGACCCCCGAAGCCCTGGCCGCGGCCTTCGATGCGTTCGGTGTCGACGAGGTGGTGGTCAAGCCGCAGATTTCCGGGGGGTCGCAGGACACCGTCCGCTTCAAGCGGCACGGCGCTCTGGAAGGCGGCCCGCCCGGCGCGGCCCTGATCCAGCCTTTCCTGCCGGCGGTGGCCGAAGAGGGCGAGCTGTCGCTGTTCTTTTTCGACGGGGTGTTCAGCCACGCCGTCTCCAAGGTGGCGACCGGCGGCGACTTCCGGGTCCAGCCGCAGTTCGGCGGCCAGATTTCCGGCGTCGCGCCCGAACCCGAGGCCCTGCATGCGGCGCACATGGTGCTGGAGGCGGCCAGCCTGCCCCTGACCTATGCCCGCATCGATCTGATCCGGGGCCTGGACCACACCCCTCAGCTTATGGAGCTGGAGGTGATCGAGCCCGACCTGTTCCTGGAGCACGCCCACGATCACGGCGCGGCCTTCGCCGCGGCGGTGATGGCCAGGCTCTAGCGGATCGCGAGGCCTGACCTATCTAGGGCGTAACCGCAGGAGTTGCTGATGTCCGACCTGTCCGCCTTCCCGATCACGAGCCGCTGGCCCGCCAGCCATCCCGACCGCCTGCAGCTCTATTCGCTGCCCACGCCCAACGGCGTGAAGGTGTCGATCATGCTGGAAGAGATCGGCCTGCCGTACGAGCCTCACGCCATCAACATCATGGCCGACGAGGCCAAGGCTCCGGAATTCCTGTCGCTGAACCCGAACGGCAAGATCCCGGCGATCCTCGATCCCCACGGTCCGGACGGAAAGCCCGTCGCCCTGTGGGAATCCGGCGCGATCCTGCTCTATCTGGCCGAGAAGACCGGCAAATTCCTGCCCACCGACCCGATCGCCCGCATCGAGACCATCCAGTGGGTGTTCTTCCAGATGGCCGCCGTCGGCCCGATGTTTGGCCAGCTGGGCTTCTTCCACAAGTTCGCCGGCAAGGACTACGAGGACAAGCGCCCCCGCGACCGCTACGTCGCCGAGAGCAAGCGCCTGCTGGGCGTTCTGGAAGCCCGCCTGGCCGACCGCCCGTTCATCATGGGCGACGACTACACCATCGCTGACATCTCGATGGTGGGCTGGGTGCGCAACCTGGTCGGCTTCTACGACGCGGGCGCGCTAGTCGACTATGCCAGCCTGAAGGCCGTACCAGCCTGGCTGGAGCGCTGCCTGGCGCGGCCGGCGGTGCAGCGCGGGCTGGAGATCCCGGCGCGGCCCTAGGCGCCCAGGAACAGTTCCCGCGACGGACACAGGTCGGCGATCTTGCAGATCTCGCACCGGGGCTTGCGCGCCACGCACACATAGCGGCCGTGCAGGATCAGCCAGTGATGGGCCCGGGTCTGATAGGGTCCGGGCACGATCCGCATCAGATCCGTCTCGACGGCGTCGGGCGTCTTGCCCGCTGACAGCTTCAGCCGGTGGGCGACGCGGAACACATGGGTGTCGACGGCGATGGCCGGCTCGATGTCCAGTTCGTTGAGCACCACGCTGGCGGTCTTGCGGCCGACGCCCGGCAGGCTTTCCAGATCGGCGCGGTTCAGGGGCACCTGACCGCCGTGGCGATCCATCAGGATGTGGGCCGAGGCGATGACGTTCTTGGCCTTGGTCCGGAAGAGGCCGATCGAAGCGATGTACCTGATCAGGCCGTCCTCGCCGAGCTCGAGCATCTTTTCGGCGCTGTCGGCGACCTGGAACAGCGGCCCGGTGGCCTTGTTGACCTGAACGTCGGTGGCCTGGGCCGAGAGGGCGACGGCGGTGACCAGCTCATAGGCATTGTTGTAGTTCAGCTCGGTCTTGGGCCGCAGCTCCAGGCTCTCGAAGCGGTCGAACAGCACGGCGACCCGCTCGCGCTCGGCCGGCGAGATCCGCCGGGCGGCGGGGCGTTTCTTTTTCAGCGCGGGTTTGACCATCGCCGGGACCATGCCGTGATGCGGCCCCCTCGCCAAGGCGGCCCCTCGCCAAACCAGGCTGGCGCGCCTAAATCGATGACATGGCCGCGCCGCTGTACATGGACGCCGTGATCTCGCCCAACCGGTCGCTGAGCCGGACGGGCATGCATGTGCTTTTGGGCGTCATCATCGCCTTCAACCTGATGATCGCGGTGTTCCTGCTGGTGCTGGGCGCGCCGCCGGTGCTGCCGTTCCTGGGGCTGGACGTGCTGGCGATCTGGCTGGCCCTGCGCGCCAGCTTCCGGGCCGCCGAACGCAAGGAGCGGGTGCGGGTGACCGCCGAGGCCGTCACGGTCAGCCGCGAGGACGAAAAGGGCGTACGGGTCGTCTGGACCTCGCCGACCGCCTTCACGGGCGTTGATCTCGACCAGCCGGATGAACACGAAGCGCGCGTGCGGCTGCGCATCTATCGAAAGCGCCTGACCCTGGCCCGGTCCCTCAGCCCGCCCGAGCGCGTCGTGTTCGCCGACGCCCTGCGGCAGGCCATCCGCAAGGCCCGGGCCGAGCGGTATCCGCTCCCCGGCGCGGGCGCATGAGCAAGAACCGGGCGGACACCTCGGGAGAGCCGCCCTACGCTCCGGCTATGGCTCTCGACATGCACCCCTCCGAAACCTTCGCCCGTCTGTCCGAGCGCTCGGCGGACTATCACCGCATGGCCGTCGCTCTGGACTGGCTGGCCGAGCGCTGGCAGGAGCGGCCGTCGCTGGACGAGGCGGCCGAGGCTGTCGGCCTGTCGCCGTTCCATTTCCAGCGGGTCTTCACGCGCTGGGCCGGGGTCAGCCCCAAGACCTTCGTTTCGGCCATCGCCCATGCCGAGGCCCGCAAATCGCTGGAGGCCGGGGCCAGCGTGCTCGACGCGGCCTTTGACGCGGGGCTTTCAGGCCCTTCGCGCCTGCATGACCTGTTCATCGCCCAGGAAGCCGCCACGCCCGGCGAGGTGCGTCGGCGCGGGGCCGGTATGACCTTGCGGTATGGCTGGGCGCCGACGCCGTTTGGCAGGGGCCTGTTCGTGATGGCCGAGCGCGGCCTCGCGGGTCTGGCCTTTTCCGACGGCGACGACGAAGCGACCTATGCCGACATGCACCGCCGCTTTCCCGCCGCCGACTGGGTCCGCGACGACGAGGCGGCCGGCCAGACCGCCGTCCATGCCTTCACCGGCGGCAAGGGGCCGCTGCCGATCGTGCTGATCGGCTCGCCGTTCCACATCCAGGTCTGGAAGGCCCTGCTGCGCATCCCGGTCGGCGAGACCAGCACCTATGGCCAGGTGGCTTCGTGGGCCGGCAACCCCAGAGCCTATCAGGCCACCGGCGGCGCCATCGGGGCCAATCCGATCTCGCTGCTGATCCCGTGCCACCGCGCCATCGCCAAGGACGGCCGGCTGACCGGCTATCACTGGGGTCTGGCGCGCAAGGCGGCGATGCTGGGGATGGAGGCGGTTCAGGCGGCGGGCTGACTTGCCCCGTAGGGGGCAAGTGTCCGTCGCTACAGAATAAACCGGCTCAGATCCGCATTGGCCGCCAGCGCCCCGACCTTGTCGGCCACATAGGCCGCGTCGATGGTCACCGTCTCGCCGGAGCGATCGGCCGCCGAGAAGCTGATCTCCTCGACCACCTTTTCCAGGATCGTCTGCAGCCGCCGGGCGCCGATGTTCTCGACCGAGCCGTTCACGGCCACGGCCGCGTCGGCCAGGGCGTCGATGGCGTCGGCGGTGAAGACCAGGGTCACGCCCTCGGTCAGCAGCAGGGCCTGGTGCTGGCGGATCAGATTGGCCTCCGGCTCGGTCAGGATCCGGCGCAGGTCGTCGCGGGTCAGGCCTTTCAGCTCCACCCGGATCGGCAGGCGGCCCTGAAGCTCGGGCAGCAGGTCGCTGGGCTTGGCCACATGGAAGGCGCCCGAGGCGATGAACAGGATGTGGTCGGTCTTCACCGGGCCATACTTTGTCGAGACGGTCGTACCCTCGATCAGCGGCAAAAGGTCGCGCTGCACGCCCTCGCGCGACACGTCTGCCCCGCCGCGCTGGGACGAGGAGGCCACCTTGTCGATCTCGTCCAGGAAGACGATGCCGTGGTTCTCGGCCAGTTCGATGGCCTCCTGGGTCAGGGCCTCCTGATCCAGCAGCTTGTCGCTTTCCTCGGCGATCAGCGGCGCATGGGCGGCCGCCACCGTGGTGCGGTGAACCTTCGTGCGTCCGCCGCCGAACGACTTCATCATCTCCGACAGGTTCAGCATAGAGGCGCCCGGCTGGCCGGGGATCTCGAACATCCCGCCGTTGCCGGTGTCGGCCAGCTGCAGCTCGACTTCCTTGTCGTCCAGCTCGCCGGCCCGCAGCTTCTTGCGGAAGCTCTCGCGGGCGGCGGTCGAGCCGGGGCCGGTCAGGGCGTCGAGGATGCGCTCCTCGGCGGCGGCCTCCGCCTTGGCGCGCACGCCGGCCCGGCGCTTGTCGCGCACCATGCCCAGGGCGCTTTCGACCAGGTCGCGGACGATCTGGTCGACGTCGCGGCCGACATAGCCGACCTCGGTGAACTTGGTGGCTTCCACCTTCAGGAACGGAGCCTGGGCCAGCCGGGCCAGACGGCGGGCGATCTCGGTCTTGCCCACGCCGGTGGGGCCGATCAGCAGGATGTTCTTGGGGGTGACCTCATCGCGCAGATCGGCGGGCACCCGGCGACGCCGCCAGCGGTTGCGGAGGGCCACGGCGACGGCCTTCTTGGCCTCGGTATGGCCGACGATGTAGCGGTCGAGTTCGGAGACGATTTCGCGGGGAGAAAACTCGGTCATTTACAGGCTTTCAACCGTCAGATTGCCGTTGGTGTAGACGCAGATCTCTGCGGCGATCGCCATCGCCTTGCGGGCGATGTCTTCCGCCGAAAGATCCTGGTCGATCAGGGCCTTGGCGGCCGCGAGGGCATAGTTGCCGCCCGAGCCGATGGCCGCGACCGAGCCGCCGCCGGCGCTTTCGCCCGGCTCAAGCACGTCGCCCACGCCGGTGACCGTGTAGATGGCGGTGGCGTCGGCCACGAGCAGCATGGCTTCCAGTCGGCGCAGATAGCGGTCGGTGCGCCAGTCCTTGGCCAGGTCCACGCAGGCGCGGGCCAGCTGGTCGGGATACTGTTCCAGTTTAGCTTCCAAGCGCTCAATGAGCGTGAAGGCGTCGGCCGTGGCGCCCGCGAAACCGGCCACCACCTTGCCGCCGGCCAGGCGGCGCACCTTGCGGGCATTGCCCTTGACGACGGTTGGCCCCATGGAGACCTGGCCGTCTCCGGCGATCACGGTCTGGCCGTTCTTGCGCACCGCCAGGATCGTGGTGCCATGCCAGTCGGGGAAGGAATTGCTGTTTTGCATGTCTCGCATGTGGCGAGGCTGGCTGCGGAGATCAAGCGCGATGAGCTTTTCGGACGGCGAGGTCGAACGCTATGCCCGCCATCTGGTGCTGCGCGAGGTCGGCGGACCGGGCCAGCAGAGGCTGAAGGCGGCGCGTGTGCTGCTGGTCGGGGCGGGTGGTCTGGGCGCCCCGGCCGCGCTCTATCTGGCCGCCGCCGGGGTCGGAACCCTGGGTCTGGCGGATCCCGACACCGTTTCGTTGTCCAACCTGCAGCGACAGGTGCTGTACCAGACCGCCGATGTCGGCCGTCCCAAGGTCGAGGTCGCCGCCGAACGTCTGGCGGCGATCAATCCGCATGTGGCGGTCGAAACCCATCCGGTATGGCTGGACGTCGCCAACGCCAGGGACCTTGTTGCCCGGTATGACTTGATCCTCGACGGCACGGATGACTTCGCCACCCGCTTCGCCGTCAGCGACGCCTGTGTGGCCCACGGCAAGACCCTGGTCAGCGGCGCCCTGGGCCGATGGACCGGTCAGGTGGGGGTGTTTCAAGGCCAGCCCTGTTACCGCTGCCTGGTCCCGGACGTTCCGCCGGACGCCGAGACCTGCGCCCTGGTCGGCGTGGTCGGCGCCCTGGCCGGCGTGATCGGATCGATGATGGCGCTGGAGGCGGTCAAGCTGATCACCGGCGCGGGGCAGGCCCTGAGCGGCCGCCTGCTGATCTACGACGCCCTGGCGGTCGAAACCCGCACGGTGCGGATCGGGGCCGATCCGGCCTGTCCCGCCTGCGGCGCTTGACGGCGAAGCTTCGCGGGCCTTCTCTCTCCCCATAAAAACAAGACGTCAGGGGTAGGGCCAGATGAAGACGCTGTTTCGCGGTCTGTTGATCGCCGTGGTTCTGATCCTGGCGCTCGGCGCCGTGGGATGGCTGGCCCTGCAGCGCGGCGACATCCCCTATGACAGCCTGGAAGCCAAGTACGACAGCCCGGCCTCGCGTTACATGGACCTGGGCGGCGGGCTGCGCGTGCACTATCGCGACGAGGGCCGGCGCGACGGTCCGACCCTGGTTCTGGTCCACGGCTATGCGGCGTCGCTGCACGCCTGGGAGCCCTGGGTGCGGTCGCTGTCGGGCGACTATCGCGTCATCACGCTGGACCTGCCCGGCCACGGTCTGACCCGGGCAGGCCAGGGCTATGCTGTCGGCCGTGAGGGCTTTGGGGCGGTGGTCGATAC
Organism: Caulobacter sp. FV2ye17ST; assembly: GCF_058680955.1. Taxonomy (NCBI): domain Bacteria; kingdom Pseudomonadati; phylum Pseudomonadota; class Alphaproteobacteria; order Caulobacterales; family Caulobacteraceae; genus Caulobacter; species Caulobacter sp. FV2ye17ST. Next base: position 4,090,969 of record NZ_CM178727.1, on the reverse strand, counting down.
TGTGACCCGCAGACTGGGGGCCGAGCGCTTCACCCTGGCCGGCAATTCCATGGGCGGCGGCGTGGCCTGGCAATACGCCATCGATCATCCCGAGCGGGTCGAGGGTCTGGTGCTGGTCGATGCGGCGGGCTGGCCGCGCGAAGGCGGCGGCGGCGGGGTGCTGATCTTCAACATCCTGCGCCATCCCTGGGGACGGGCCCTGCTGAAGAATATCGACACCCAGGCCCTGGTACGCCAGGGCCTGAAATCGGCCTATGTCGATCAGGGCCTGGTGACGCCCGAGCTGGTCGAGCGCTATGTCGAACTGGCGCGCGCCCCCGGCCACCGCGACATCCTGCTGGGTCTGCAGACCGGCCCGCGCCGCCCGGCCTCGGCCCAGCTCGTGGCGAGCATCAAGGCGCCCACCCTGATCATGTTCGGTCAGAAGGACACCGTCATTCCGGCCTCGGACGGCGCCCGGTTCGCCGCGGCCATACCGGGTTCGACCCTGATCCTGTATCCCGATGTCGGCCACGTGCCGATGGAACAGATCCCCGACCGCTCGGCCAGCGATCTCAAGGCCTGGCTGAAGGCCAGGGTCTATCCGGACCCGGCTGCGCCTAAGCTTTGAATTCGGGCCTTTGAGCCACATCAAGGCGTGGCGCCGCGCTTTCGTCGAGTGAAGGGGCTTTCGTCAGGCGAGGGGCCCCATGACCAGCACGATCGTCGGCGCCGACACGCCTTTCGAGGTGATGGGCGGCGGACCCGGGGTGCGCCGCCTCGTCAACGCCTTCTACGACATCATGGACACCGAACCGGCCTATGCCCGGCTGCGAGCGCTGCACGCGTCGGACCTGACGGCGATGCGCGAGTCTCTGACCGGCTTTCTGGCGGGCTGGCTTGGCGGACCAAGGGACTGGTTCACGACCCATCCAGGCGTCTGCATGATGTCGCTGCACCGCGCCATGCCGATCGACGCCGAGCTGGCGGGGCAGTGGACGTCGGCGATGGCGCAAGCCCTCGCGGCCGCCGATATCGATCCAGAGCTTGTCGCCGCCCTGCGTGACGCCTTCGACCGGATGGCCGGCGGCATGACCACACACTGAGGGCGGCTTCGTCGCCCTACAGCATAGACGGAATGACCCGGTCCGGCGGGCGGTGGCCGTCCATGAAGGTCTTCACGTTGACGATGACCTTTTCGCCCATGTCGATGCGACCCTCGACCGTGGCCGAGCCCATGTGGGGCAGCAGCACGACATTGGGCAGCTTCAGCAGCTTGGGATTGATCGCCGGCTCGTGCTCATAGACGTCGAGGCCCGCGCCGGCCAGGTCGCCGCGCGCCAGCATGTTGGCCAGGGCCCCTTCGTCGATCACCTCGCCGCGGGCGGTGTTGACGACGATGGCGTGCGACCGCAGCAGCTTCAGGCGGCGGGCCGACAGCAGGTGGTAGGTGGCCGGGGTGTGCGGGCAGTTGACCGAGATGAAGTCCATCCGGGCCAGCATCTGGTCCAGGCTCTCCCAGTAGGTGCAGCCCAGCTCCTCGGCGATGCGCGGGCTGACGGGCTTGCGGTTGTGATAGTGCACCTGCATGCCGAAGGCCTTGGCGCGGCGGGCCACAGCCTGGCCGATCCGGCCCATGCCGATGATGCCCAGGCGCTTGCCCCACAGGCGGCGGCCCAGCATCCAGGTCGGTGACCAGCCATGGAAGCCGCCGCTCTTGACCACTTCGGCGCCTTCGACGACGCGGCGCGAGGCGGCCATGATCAGGGTCATGGTCAGGTCGGCGGTGTCTTCGGTGAGGACGCCCGGCGTATTGGTGACGATGATGCCGCGCGCATTGGCGGTGGCGACGTCGATATTGTCGACCCCGGCCCCGAAATTGGCGATGAGCTTGAGCCGATCACCGGATCGCGACAGAAGACGCGAGTCGATCCGGTCGGTGATCGTCGGCACGAGCACATCGGCCCGGCTCATGGCGTCAACCAGTTCATCCGCCGTCAACGGTTTGTCGGTGACGTTGAGTTCGGTGTCGAACAGTTCGCACATCCGCGTCTCCACTGGATCGGGGAGTTTGCGGGTGACGATGACTTTGAGCTTGCGGGCTGCCATGGGCGGTTTGAAAAGCTCTCTCTGACGGGCGTTTGAAAACCTGTAGCAAAGGGGCCCGGTGGGGCCAAGCAACATGCCGTCGAATTGCAAACATCGTTCGTTCGGCGTCGTGGCCGTCCTGACCCTGATGGGCGCCGCTTCCAACGCGGGCGCCGCCGATCCGCCGCGCGTCACGCCCTCCGGTCTGGAGGTCCCCCGCTACGTTTCGCTGAAATATGAGACCGTTAACGCCCGCAACGGCCCCGACGAAGCCCATCGCCTGCTGTGGGTCTATCGCGCCAGGGGTCTGCCGGTGCAGGTGGTGGCCGAAACCCGCGAATGGCGGCGGGTCTGCGATCCCGAAGGCGGCCTGGCCTGGGTGCACAAGCGCACCACCGATGGTCGTCGCACCGCCATGCGCGTCCAGCCCACGCCTCTGGCCCTGCTGACCCATCCCCGGGAGGGCGCCAGGATCAGCGCCTGGCTGCGCGGACGCTCGACCGCCAATCTCGACAAGTGCGAAAGGGGCTGGTGCCGCCTCAAGGCCGAGGGATCGGCAGGCTGGGCGCGCGAAAGCCAGATCTGGGGCGCGTCGCCGCGACCGCAGTGCGGACGGTGACCGCCAACAGGCGTGACGAGGGAGCCCGGAACGTTCACAAGCGTTACCGAAAGTAACATTGAGGCGCGACCCACCGTCGTGCTAGGGCGTGACCATGCAACAGAGCTCCTACACCTTCGATGAACTCCTAGCCTCTGGTCGGGGCGAGCTGTTCGGTCCTGGAAACGCCCAGCTTCCGGCGCCCCCGATGCTGATGTTCGACAGGATCACCACCATCACCAGCGATGGCGGGGAATACGGCAAGGGCTATCTTGAGGCCGAGTTGGATATCCATCCCGACCTTTGGTTCTTCGGCTGCCACTTCATCGGCGATCCGGTCATGCCAGGGTGCCTCGGCCTAGACGCCATGTGGCAGCTGGTCGGCTTCTATCTGGGCTGGATCGGCGGCCAAGGCCGCGGTCGGGCGCTCGGCGTTGGCGAGGTGAAGTTCAAGGGCCAGGTCGAACCCCATATCAAGCGGGTCACCTACAAGATCACGCTCAAGCGCGTCATCAACCGCCGCCTGGTGATGGGCATCGCTGATGGCGTTCTGGAAGCGGACGGCGTGCCCATCTATACGGCAACCGACATGCGTGTTGGGCTGTTCCAGCCCGGCGAGAAGCCCGTCGAGGCCTGAAACCAGCAAGAACCGCGGTCAACGCGGGCGTTAGGTTAGAGAAGGAAAGTTCATGCGTCGCGTCGTCGTCACCGGACTGGGGATCGTCTCGTCCATCGGCAACAACGCCAATGAGGTGCTCGCCTCACTGCGTGAAGCCAAGTCCGGCGTGGTCACCGCGCCCGAATATGCGGAGCTGGGCTTCCGCTGCCAGGTGCACGCCACGGTCAAGCTCGACTCGTGGGAAGCCCTGGTCGACCGTCGGGCGGCGCGCTTCCTGGCGCCCGGCACGGCCTATGCCCACATCGCCATGGAACAGGCGATCGCGGACTCCGGACTGGAAGAGTCCGAGATTTCCAACGAACGCACCGGCCTGATCGTGGGCTCGGGCGGTCCATCCACCCGGGTGATCGTCGAAGCCGCCGCCACGACCCAGGAAAAGGGCCCCAAGCGCATCGGTCCCTTCGCGGTGCCCAAGGCCATGAGCTCGGGTCCGTCGGCCGTGCTGTCGACCTGGTTCAAGATCCGCGGGATCAACTATTCGATCAGCTCGGCCTGCGCGACCAGCGCCCACTGCATCGGCGCGGGCGCCGAGCAGATCCAGATGGGCAAGCAGGACATCGTCTTCGCCGGCGGCTGCGAGGAGCTGGACTGGACCCTGTCCAACCTGTTCGACGCCATGGGCGCCATGAGCAGCAACTTCAACGACCGTCCGGCCGTGGCCAGCCGCGCCTATGACAAGGATCGCGACGGCTTCGTGATCGCCGGCGGGGCCGGCATCGTGGTGTTGGAAGAATACGAACACGCCAAGGCGCGTGGGGCCAAGATCTACGGCGAAGTGGTCGGCTATGCCGCCAATTCGGACGGCTTCGACATGGTGGCGCCGTCCGGCGAGGGCGCGGCCCGCTGCATGAAGCTGGCCATGGCCCAGGCCGGTGGTCGCACGATCGACTATCTGAACCCGCACGGCACCTCGACGCCGGTCGGCGACAGCAAGGAAATGGGCGCGGTGCGGGACGTGTTTGGCGACAAGGCCCCGCTGATCTCCTCGACCAAGTCGCTGACCGGCCACAGCCTGGGCGCCGCCGGCGCGCAGGAGGCGATCTATTCGATCCTGATGCTCAACAACGGCTTCGCCGCCCAGAGCGCCAATATCGAGACCCTCGACCCCGAGTTCGCCGATCTGCCGATCCTGCTGGAACGCTCCGACAAGCCCCTGACCACGGTGATGTCCAACAGCTTCGGCTTTGGCGGCACCAATGGCACGCTGATCATCAGCAAGGCCGACTGATCCCGCGCCGCTGGAGGGTTCCAGCGGCGCGCCGACCCTGATAGCTAAACCCCCGAAGATGACGTGTGACGGCGGCCCGCTTGGCTTGCCTGTCACTTCCCAGAACACGGAGCCGCAACCCATGGCCGACGATTACGCATTCCCCAAGGGCGAGCTGATGCGGGGCAAGAAGGGCCTCGTCATGGGCGTGGCCAATCACAACTCCATCGCCTGGGGCATCGCCTCGCAGCTGGCGGCCCAGGGCGCCGAGATGATCTTCACCTATCAGGGCGAAGCGCTGGAGCGCCGCGTGCGCCCGCTGGCCGAGAGCATCGGCGTCACCACCCTGGTGCCGGCCGACGTCACCGACGACGCCTCGATGGACGCGGCCTTCAAGGCCATTGAAGAGAAGTTCGGCACGATCGACTTCGTCGTCCACTCGGTGGCCTTCGCCAACAAGGACGAGCTGAAGGGCTCGTTCGTCGACAACACCACCCGCGAGGGCTTCCTGCTGGCCATGAACATCTCGGCCTTCAGCTTCGTCGATGTCGCCAAGCGCGCCGCGAAACTGATGCCCAATGGCGGCTCGCTGATCACCATGACCTATCTGGGGTCGGAGCGGACCATCCCCAACTACAACACCATGGGCGTGGCCAAGGCCGCCCTGGAAGCGGCGACCCGCTATATCGCCCGCGACCTGGGCCCCAAAGGCATCCGCTGCAACGCCATCTCGGCCGGCGCCATGCGCACCCTGGCCCTGGCGGGCATCGCCGGCGGCCGGGGCATGATCGCCCAGGGCCGCGCGTTCAGCGCCATGAAGGAAGACACCTCGATGGAAGGCGTCGCCGGCGCCGCCCTGTGGCTGGTCTCGGACCTGGGCCGTTCGACCACGGGCGAAGTCGTCCATGTCGACGCCGGCTTCCACATGATGGGCATGCCCGACGAAGTCGAAGCCTAGACCTCGCTTCGTCCCCTAGGGGGCATAGGCGCGCATGAAGCGGCGGGCGATCTCGCCCGCCATGGCTTCGAACTGGGCCTGGGTCTTTTCGGGGGGCAGGCACAGAAGCGCCCGCAGCTGGCTCTGCCCCATCACCATGCCGGAGAAAATCTCGGCCGCCTGGTCGAAGTCATCGACCGCCAGGCGGCCGAGGCGGGTTTCCGTCTTGAGGAAATCGGCCAACTGGCCGCGTGTCTGGCGTGGGCCGGCCTCGAAAACCTCATGGGCCACTTCGGGCATTCCCCCCGCGCCCTGGATGATCACCCGCATGATCGAATAGCCGTTGGCCGCGACAACGGTCTCCAGCATCGTGCGGGCGAAGGCCTCAAGGGTTTCGGTCGGGTTCTTGGCGGCGTCCGGATCGCGGAGCGGCGCGGTCAGCCGGTCGACGCGACGCTCGATCAGGGCGCGGACCAGCTCGGCCTTGCAGCCATAGTGGTTATAGACCGTCTGTTTGGAGACCCCGGCGCGGCGGGCGATCTCTTCCATCGGGGCCGACAGGCCGCGCTGGCCGATCACCTCGACGGCGGCGTCCAGAATGGCCTCGGTCTTGGCGACGTCGATCTGTCCTGGGATCCTGGGCATCAGTGGGCGTCCGAAGGGGGCGGCGCGGCGCCGGCGGCCGGCTTGGCCAGCAGCGAGACGCCGGCGGCGATGAAGCAGCCGATGGCCAGCAAGGTGAAGCTGTCGCCGAAGGCCAGAACCGTCGCCTGTTGCTGCATCATGCCGGAAAAGGCCTTGCGCGCCGCGCCATCGGGATCGGACACGCCCAGCTGGGCCATGCGCGTCGCCAGGCCGGCCATCATGCCCTGGGCTTCCACATTGCCGGTCTGCAGCCTGGAGGTCATGTCGTTGTAGTAGAGCGCGGTCTGCTGGGTGATGCTGGTGGCCAGCAGGGCCAGACCCATGGCGCCCCCCGTATTGCGCGAGAGGTTCACGAGGCCCGAGGCGTTCTTGATCATGTGCGGCGGCAAGGTGCTCATCGTGATCTGCTGGGTGGCGATCATCGCGATCATGACGCCGACGCCGCGGCAAGCCTGAACCCCCGCGAATTCCCAGAAACCCCAGTCCTTGGTCACGCCGTGGGCCATGTACATGCCCCAGCCGGCCAGAAGGAAGCCGATGAACATCGGCAGGCGCGGATCGGTCTTGCGCACCAGCCGGCCGGCGATCGGCCCGGTGATGAACATCGACAGACCCGAAATCACCATGGTGGTGCCCACCTCCGACGCCGAATAGTGACGCACCCGGCCCAGGAACTGCGGCAGCAGGAAGGTGCCGCCAAACAGGCTGGCGCCTGAAACGGCGGTCATCATCACACCGATCGAGAAGTTGCGGTTCGAGAAGGCCCGCAGCTCGACGATCGGATTCCTGTAGGTCAGCGACCGCCAGACGAAGACCACGCCGGTCACCGCCGCCAGAACCGCCAGGCCCAGGATGATATCGTCCTGGAACCAGCTGTTCTTGGCGCCTTCCTCCAGCACGAACTGCAGGCTCATCAGGAAGGTCGCCATCACGGCCAGGCCAAACCAGTCGAAGCCCTTGGAGAGGCTGGGGTCGCCCTTGTCGAACTGGCCCCAACGGGCGACGCCGAACAGCACCACCAGGCCGGTGGGCACATTGATGAAGAACAGCCAGCGCCAGGACAGCCATTCGGTCAGGTGTCCGCCCAGGGTCGGGCCGACCGTGGGGGCCAGGGTGACGATCAGGCCCATGATCACGCTGGCGGTGATCCGGCGCTCGGGCGGGAAGGCGGTGAAGGCCACGGCGAACACCGTCGGGATCATCGCCCCGCCGATGAAGCCCTGCAGGGCCCGCGTGATGATCATCATGTCGATCGACGAGCTCAGGCCCGTCAGCACGCTCATGATGATGAAGCCCGCGCAGGAGGCCAGATAGACCCTCTGCGTGCCCCACAGACGCGACAGATAGCCCGACAGCGGGATCATCACGACTTCGGGGATCAGATAGGCGGTCTGGATCCAGCTGACCTGATCGGCGCTGGCGCCGACCCCGGCCTGGATCTGGGGCAGCGAGGCGGCGACGATCTGGATATCGAGAATGGCCATGAACTGGCCGATGACCATGGCCCCGAAACCCAGGAACAGCTTGGTCCAGTCGGCCTGGCTGAGGGTCTTTGCGGGAGCCGCCGGAGCGGCGATGGCGGCGTCGGTCATCGCCGGCGCCTAGCGCGCGGCGCCCTGGCGGGCGACCTGGGTCGGCGCCTGGCCGGCCTCGGCGAACGACGCGCCCGAGCGGTCGCGGACATCGACCTTGACCTCGACCGACAGGCCCGGCCGCAGGGCGGCGCCCAGCTTGGAGGTGTCGACGACGATCTTGACCGGCAGGCGCTGGGTGATCTTGGTGAAATTGCCCACCGCGTTCTCCACCGGGATCAGGGCGAACTCCTGGCCGGTGGCCGGGGCGAAGCTGTCGACCTTGCCGTGGATTGTTTCCTTGCCGAAGGCGTCGGCCTTGATCTCGACGGCCTGGCCGACGCGAAGGCGCGCGACCTGGGTCTCCTTGAAATTGGCGACGATATAGCTCTGGCCCAAAGGCACGATCGACATCAGCGAAACGCCGGGCTGGACCAGCTGGCCGGGACGCACCGAGCGGGCGCCGACCACACCGGCGACAGGGGCGCGCAGCACGGTGCGCTCAAGGTCCAGTCGCGCCTGCTCGACGGCCGCATGGGCGGCGGCGGCCTGGGCCAGGGTCTGGGCCTTGGCCGAGCCCAGCGACTGGGCCGCGCGGCGTTCGGCCTCGAGGGCGGCCTGGGCGCTGGCCACGGCGGCTTCCGACTGGGTGGCGCCGGCGCGGGTGGTCTGGACCTTCTGCTGCGAGACCCAGCCCTGGTGGGCCAGGCTGTCATAGCGGTCGAGGTCGGCCCGGGCGCGGCTGGAATCGGCCTGGGCGCTGGAGACGCCGGCCGCCTTCTGGGCGATCAGGGCCTGTTCCAGCGAGGCCTTGTCATCCACGGCGCGGACGGCGGCGTCCAGGGCCTGGGCGTTGGCGACGGCCTGGTTCAGTCGGGCCTGGAAGGTGGAGGGGTCGATGCGCGCCACCACCTGGCCGATCTCGACCCGCTGGTTGTCGGCGACCAGGATCTCGGTGATCGCGCCAGAGACCTGCGGGCTGATCTGCACGGTGTCGGCCTGGACGAAGGCGTTGTCGGTGGCCTCGAAGCGCTGCTTGTCGATGTACCAGAAGATCCCGCCAACCAGGATCGCCACGCCGGCGACGCCGCCGACGACCATGGGAACGAGCTTCTTGTTTTGCGGCGCGGCCATGACCCAACCCTGACGAAACCAATAGTCCGACCCGCCCGATAGAAGGGTCCCGGGCGCTCGGCAAGTGATAAATGGACGCACCCGTCCAAAAATCAACGACTTCCGGACGGAATCGCGCAGCCCCGGTCAACGCCCCCTGTTCCGCGGCCCCGCCGCAGGCGCGCGGCGCAACGCTGCACATAGGTCAACTTGACTATATCGCCCCGGCCGTAGCGGCGGCGGAAAGCGGAGCCATGTGACAACCCGTCGCAATTTCGTCTTGCGATGGAATCAATACAGATTAAAAGCCGTCCCCCACTGCAACCAAGGTCGGGGGAGCGCGTATCTCCCAAGCGGCCCAAGTTCGCCGCGCTCGCTACGCCCGCGCCAAAGGATGCGCCGATGAACATTCAACCGCCCCTGGAACACTCGCCCCTGGGCATGTTCCGTCCCGTGCTCTGGCTCGCCGCCGCGGCCTTCGCCGCCGGCTTCGGCGGCTACATGATCCTGGGCCTGCGCGCGATCAACGGTTAGGTCGACACCCCCGTCGATCCAAACCCGCCCGCGCCCCGATCCGTGGACTCGAGGTCGTCGACCTCGACCAGAGTCCACTGCGGCGCGGCGGCGATGATCCCCTGGGCGATGCGGTCGCCCCGGCGGATGGTGAAGTCTTCTTCGCCCAGATTGATCAGCAGCACGCAGACCTGACCGCGATAGTCGCTGTCGATGGTGCCCGGCGCATTGGTCACGGTCACGCCGTTCTTGAACGCAAGGCCCGAGCGCGGGCGGACCTGCATCTCGTAGCCATCGGGGATGGCCACCGAAAAGCCGGTGGGCGCCATGCAGCGCGCGCCCGGCTTCAGCACGATGGGTTCGTCTTCCGGCACATGGGCCCGCAGGTCAAAGCCCGCCGCGCCGGCCGTGGCGTAGGTCGGGACGGGCAGGTCGGGATTGCCGTCCCAGCGCTTGAAGCGGATCGTTTGAGCGGTCATGCGCGCGGTTCCTCTGATGGGTCGCCCCGCTCTAGCTGATTTGAAGCCGATCAGGCCAGCGCCCGGGCGATCCTCTGGGCGATGGCGCGGGCCACCTCGTCCTTGGGCGCGCGATCCCAGCGCTCGGTCCCGTCGCGGGTCACCAGCAGCACGGCGTTGTCCTCGCCGCCCATCACGCCAGGTTCGGTGACGTCATTGGCGATGATCCAGTCGCAGCCCTTGCGCGACAGCTTGGCGCGGGCGTGCATCTCGACATCGTTGGTTTCGGCCGCGAAGCCGACCACCAGCCGTGGCCGGCTGGGGCCCGTGGCCGAGACCGCAGCCAGGATGTCGGGGTTCTCGACGAAGGTCAGGGCCGGCGGTCCGCCACGTTCCTTCTTCAGCTTGGTCCCGAAGGCCTCGTCCACCCGCCAGTCGGCGACGGCGGCGACAAAGACGCCGACATCGGCGGGCAGGGCGGCCTGGCTGGCGGCCAGCATCTGCCGCGCGGTCTCGACATCGACACGCTTCACACCCGGCGGGGTGGGCAGGAAAACCGGCCCGGCGATCAGGGTGACCTCGGCGCCCAGCTGCGCCAGGGCCTGGGCGATCGCGAAGCCCTGGCGGCCGCTGGAGCGGTTGGTGATGCCGCGCACCGGATCGATGGGTTCGAAGGTCGGGCCGGCGGTGACCAGGGCGCGCTTGCCGGCCAGCGGCTTGGCGGCCGGACCGTCCAGGGCTTCCATGATGGCGGCGAAGATCACTTCGGGCTCGGCCAGACGGCCGGGGCCGAACTCGCCGCAGGCCATGGCGCCCTCGTCGGGACCCACGAAGGAGACCCCGTCGGCCTTCAGGGTGGCGATGTTGCGCTGGGTCGCCGGGTGCAGCCACATCCGCACATTCATGGCCGGGGCCATCAGCACCGGCTTGTCGGTGGCCAGCAGGGTGGTCGAGGCCAGGTCGCCGGCCAGGCCGTTGGCGGCCTTGGCGATCAGGTCGGCGGTCGCCGGCGACACCACCACCAGATCGGCCGAGCGCGACAGCTGGATATGGCCCATCTCGGCTTCGTCGGTCAGGGAGAACAGCTCGTCATAGACCTTGTCCTCGGCCAGCGAGCCCAGCGACAGGGGCGTGACGAACTCCGCGCCGGCCCGGGTCAGGATCGGGCGCACGCCCACGCCCGCCTTGCGCAGCAGGCGCGTCAGCTCCAGCGCCTTGTACGCCGCGATGCCGCCGCCGACGATCAGAAGAACCCGTTTGTCGCTCACCGCCGGCCGTCTCCGCTTCGTGTTCAGGCCCCTTATGGCCCATGCGCGGCGATCCGACAAAGGACAAGCTCGTGACGGACTCGACTCGCGTTCCGCTTTCGTTCATTAATCGGTCAGGTTGAACCTGTGGGGCCATGAAATCATGAGGTTGATTAGCTTTCCCGTCACCGCGACCGCGCTTCTGGTGACCGGCGCGTTGTTCCTGACCGCCTGCGACGGCGGCGCGACGGCCGTGCCCGCCTCCAAGGCCGGCGAGCGCAGGGCTTCGGCGGAGGCGACAGACGCGCCTGCTACCTCCGACGCCTCGTCATCGCGCCGCGACGACCCGCGCGATGCGCCGGTCCGCCTGATTGCGGGCAAGCCGTTCTGGGCGGCCAACCGCACCCGCACCGCCGAGGAAAACGCCGAGCGCGCCTTCGAACGCAATGGCGAGGCCTTCGGCGCGGTCACGGTCGATGACTATGTCGAGGCGGCCCACAGGTTCGTCGGCAATCCGCCCAAGGGCGTCGAGACGCTGAAACGGGCCAATGGCGACACCCTGATCTACGATCCCAGGGGCAATGTGTTCGCGGTGGTGTCGAAGGAGGGCGCGCCACGGGCTCTGTTCAAGCCCGATGACGGCGCCAGCTACTGGGAGGTGCAGAAAACCCGGGAAAGCCGCCGCTCGACCGCCGCGCGGGAGCGGGGTCAGGCCGATAGCGGTTGACGACCCTTTATCCGCTCTCCCCGGCGAAAGCCGGGGCCCAGATCGAACCCGTGACGCGGTCGATTGAATTGAGGCGGAAGGCGCGTCATCCCCAGACGCTCAGGCTGTATCTGGGCCCCGGCCTTCGCCGGGGAGAGCGGGGGGGTTAGCCGAACACCAGCGCGCCGGCCGTGAAGGCCACGGCCGCCACGAGCGCGCCGGCCGCGAACCAGGCCAGGGGGCGGGGCTTAGGCGACGCGACCACCGCCACCGGGACCGCCGGCGCTTCCGACAGCCGCGCCATGGCGCGCAGGGCCTTGAGGGCCTCGTCGGCGAAGTCGCGGACCTTGGCGGCCGGCGACAGCTCGCGGGTGATCCAGCGGCGGACCACCGGATCGGCGGCGGCCCAAATGTCGTGGGCCGGGTCGATGCGGCGGGCCACGCCCTCGACCGTGACCATGGTCTTCTGCAGCAGAACCAGTTCGGGCCGCAGGGCCATCTCGAAAAGGGCGGTGATCTCGAACAGCTGGGCCAGCAGCTTGCCCATCGACACCTCGCGGGCGTCGCGGCCGAAGATCGGCTCGCCCACGGCGCGCAGGGCCTGGGCGAAGGCGTCGACGTCGTGGTGGGCCGGCACATAGCCGGCGTCGAAATGGATGCGGGCGATGCGGGCGTAGTCGCGGTTCAGGAAGCCGTACAGGATTTCGGCCAGATATTTCCGCTCGCCGGGGCCCAGACGCCCGATGATGCCGTAGTCGACGGCGACTACCTTGGCCGGGGCGGCGACGAACAGGTTGCCCTCGTGCAGGTCGGCGTGGAACAGGCCGTGGTCCAGGGCCTGGGCCAGGAAGCCGCGGGTGATGTTGTCGGCCAGGACCTTGCGGTCCAGACCCGGCAGCTCCAGCGCCTGCGGATCCGACAGCGCCTCGCCGTCGGCCCAGGCCAGGGTCAGGACCCGCTTGCCGACCCCGTCCCAGACCACCGCCGGCGCGGTCATATAGGCGTCCCGGGCCATCACTTCGCCCAGCTCGGCGCAGCCGGCGGCCTCGAAGCGCAGGTCCATCTCCAGATCCAGGGCCCGGATCACCACCTCGACGAAGTCGCGTGGTTTCAGGCGGCGGGCTTCGGGAACCAGGCGCTCGGCCAGATCGGCGGCCAGGCGCAGCACGGCGCTGTCCTCGGCGACCCGGCGCTCGATGCCGGGCCGCAGCACCTTCACGGCGACCTTGGTTCCGTCCAGCAGCCAGGCCGGATGGGCCTGGGCCAGGGAGGCGGCGGCGACCGGCTCGTCCAGCTGCGAGAACAGGGTCTCGATCGGCCGGCCCAGGCTGCGCTCGATCTCGTCGCGGGCCTGGCTGAGCGGGAAGGGCGGCAGGCGGTCCTTCAGGCGCGACAGGTCTTCGGCGAAGGGCGTTCCGAAGATGTCGGCCCGGGTCGACAGGAACTGGCCCATCTTGATGGCGGCGGGGCCCAGGCCCTCCAGGGCGCCGGCCAGGCGCTGACCGGGACGCCCCAGCCGGGCGCGGGGCCCGGAAAACAGCCGCAGCGTCCGCGCCGCCAGCCGAGCCGAGGGCGGCAGGACCGGATCCAGCTCGCGCGGGATCAGGGCGTCGGCCCGGATCAGCACCCAGCCCGCGCCGATCAGGCGCCAGAACGCGGACATCTGCCCCATGGACTAGACGGCCCAGCCCTGGTGCATCGCCGCGACGCCGCCGGTGAAGTTGGCATAGGTGGCCCGCTTGAAGCCGGCCTCCTGCATCATCGCCAGGAAGGCGCGCTGGTCGGGGAAGCGGCGGATGCTCTCGACCAGATACTGATAGGCCTCGCGATCCTTGGCGACCCACTCGCCGACCTGCGGAATGACCTTGAAGCTGTAGGCGTCATAGGCGCGTGCCAGAAACTCGGTGGCCGGGCGCGAGAATTCCAGACAGATGAAGCGGCCACCCGGCTTCAGCACCCGCCGCGCCTCGCGCAGCGCCGCGTCGATGTCGGTGACATTGCGGATGCCGAACGAGATCACATAGGCGTCGGCATAGGCGTCCGGCAGCGGCAGGCGTTGGGCGTCGCCGACGGTCCAGGTGATTTCCGGCTCGCCGCCCTTTTCGATGCCGGCGGCGATCATCTCGGCATTGTAGTCGATGATGTTGATCACCGCGTCGGGACCGCCCCGGCGCTCCTGGGCGCGGCGGGCCATCTTGGCGAAGCGGCGGGCCATGTCGCCGGTGCCGCCGGCGCAGTCGATGATCACCTCGCCCGGCTGCGGGTTCAGGCGCGCGGCGACGGCGTCCTTCCACAGGCGGTGCACGCCCCCGCTCATCAGGTCGTTCATCAGGTCGTAGTTCTTGGCGACGCGGTCGAAGACCCCGCGCACCAGGCCGGCCTTCAACGAAGGATCGACGTCCTTGAAACCGAATGTGGCGGCAGGCTTGCTCATGACGTCTATCGACCAGGCTCTCTATATGCTGGATCGCTCTTAGACCGCGCGCTGCGTCGCGTCACCTTCTTGAGGCCGCCCTTGCCTGAATTGCCCGAAGTCGAGACCGTCCGGCGCGGCCTTGAACCGACCTTGACCGGCGCGCGCCTGAGCCGCGTGCGCGCCAACCGGCCCGACCTGCGCTTTCCCCTGCCCGAGGGTTTCGTCCAGCGGCTGACGGGAGCCAGGATCCTGCGGCTGGACCGCCGCGCCAAATATCTGCTGGCCCCGCTGGATCGCGGCGACACCTTGGTGATGCACCTGGGCATGACCGGGCGCTTCGAGATCGCCGCCCCTGAGGGGACCATCCGCCCCGGCGACTTCGCCCGCGAGGTCAAACCCGACGACAAGCACGCCCACGTCGTCTTCGAGACGGAAGCGGGGGCGGTGGTCACCTATCATGACCCCCGGCGCTTCGGGTTCATGGACCTGATCGCCACCGACCAGGTCGACCGCCATCCGTGGTTCGCGACCATGGGCCCCGAGCCCCTGGGCGAGGATTTCACGCCCCAGACCCTGGTCAAGGCCTTCGCCGGTCGCAAGCAGGGGCCCAAGACCCTGCTGCTGGACCAGAAGACCGTCGCGGGCCTGGGCAATATCTATGTGTGCGAGGCCCTGCACCGGGCGGGCATCTCGCCGTTCAAGCCCTCGGGCCTGATCGCCGGCAAGCGGCTGGGGCCCCTGACGACCATCATCAAGGACGTCCTGGCCGAGGCCGTCGAGGTGGGCGGCTCCACCCTGAAGGACTTCGCCGCCGCCGACGGCGCCCTGGGCTATTTCCAGCACCGCTTCCGGGTTTACGACCGCGAGGGCGAGGCTTGTCCGATGGTCGGGTGCAAGGGCGTGATCGCGCGGGAGGTCCAGGCGGGGCGGTCGACGTTCTTTTGTCCGGTGTGTCAGGTTTAGAGGCGGAGCCCGGCCCCTTGCGCAAATCCCCGCCCCGCTCAGTGCAGGCAAGAAGGACCTGGATGCAGAACACCATGTTCTGCACGTTCACGGCCATTGCGGCGATGATATTTGGCTTCATGTCCGGTTCCGCGCTCCTCACAATTTCGAGCGCCGCCGCCGTGGTCGCAGGAATCGTCGCCGTCGTGCTCCACCGGCGTCTGGGTGAGGGGCCCTTGAGACGTCGAGCCGCGCGTACAGGGCGTTTGCATGCGGAGTTGGCGACCTGGGCCATAGCGCCGCCGATGGCTGTGGCGCTTCTCACCGTCGCTCTTCATCCCTACACATCCGGCGGCCTGTCCCGCGGGTTCGAAACGACGCTGGTGTCAGGAAAGCCGGCCGAGATCCGGTCGGAGACCCGGCGCGTCATCATGCCGGACGGTCAGAGCTACTATTATCTGTGTGGACCGGAGCGTCGCCAGCGCAGCAATTGCCCTGGCTTGGCCAAGTGGAAGGCGTTGCCCCGTTGGCCCGAGCCCGAGAACATCGAGATGCAGGTGATAGGGTCTCGCATCTATGGCCTGACGATGGACGGTGAGATGATCGTCGACATCAGGACTGACGGTGAGGACAAGCAGGCCAATGCAATGATGTCGCTGGCGGGTCTTGGTTTGGCCGGGGTTGCAATCATGGCAATCCGGCGTCGTTTAAGTGCCCTGGCAAAGCTGCGACGGCCCCAGAAAGCGGACGCCCCGCGTCCCGCTCATCCTTAAATCTCTTGGAAGCTGCAGCGTGCCGGAGTGGAAAGGTCTGTCAAGGACCGCCTCCGGCGGCCGCGTCGCGGCGACGCGGAGCGTCGTCCTCGTATGATGGACAAGCGGTCGGATCGTGAGGTTTGATCGCCGTGTGGCCGGTAGCCCGTCGTTCGTCCCTGCGACCAGATCCCGTCTCAAGCTTGGGCGCCGGTCATGCGTGTTGTGACACTCCGAACAGCTGACTGAGGCGGCCTCTCGGCCGACCCCGCATGCACGAGGCAGGAGCCCATGACTTCTCAACCCATCTACGCAGGCGTCGATATCGCCAAGCATCACATAGACGCGGCGATCGCCCCCTCGGGCGATCGCCTCAATATTTCTTCGGGCGACCTGGACAAGCTCGTCGCCTGGATGGCGCGCAGGAAGCCCAGGCTGGTGGTGGTCGAGGCCACCGGCGGCTACGAGCGCGACGCCGTCGCCGCCCTCGCAGGCGCCGGGCTGGCCGTGGCGGTGGTCAATCCCCGCCAAGTCCGCGACTTCGCCAGGGCCAGCGGCCGCCTGGCCAAGACCGACCGCATCGACGCCGATGTTCTGGCCGCCTTCGGCCTGGCCATCCAACCCGAGCCGCGACCATTGCGGGACGAAGACGCCAGCGTGCTCAGAGACTTGGTCGTGCGCCGACGCCAGCTTCTGGCCATGCGCAAGGCCGAGAAGAACCGGCTGGAGATGCATCTCAGCCCAGCCGTCCGCGCCGGCGTGGAGCGCCACCTGGCCTTCATCGATGGCGAGATCAAAGGCGCCGATGATGACCTCGACCGCCTGATCCGCCAGAGCCCCGCCTGGCGCGCCGACGATGAGCTGCTCCGCTCCGTGCCCGGCGTCGGCCCCGTACTGGCGCGAACGCTCATCGCCGAGATGCCGGAGCTGGGCCAGCTCAACAGCCGACAGATCGCCGCCCTGGTCGGCGTCGCGCCCTTCAACCGCGACTCAGGCAAGATGCGCGGAACCCGCTCCGTCTGGGGCGGGCGCCCCGGCGTCCGGTCCGTCCTCTACATGGCCACCCTCAGCGCCATCCGCTGCAATCCTGTTCTCAAGGTCGCCTACCAGCACCTCCGCACGGCCGGAAAGCCGCCCAAGGTCGCCATCGTCGCCTGCATGCGAAGGCTCATCGTCACCCTAAACGCCATCCGCAAATCCAGATCAGCCTGGAGCTCAGACTTGACCGCCATCACAGCTGCTTGAGAGACCTTTCCACTCCGGCGATCGTCTCGCCGTGAGATTTAAGGATGGCTCCCTTCGGCGCGAAGGCCGCCCCGCGCCCGGCCGCCCGCCGGATAGCCCAGATAGGCCCGGCTGAGCCGCACCAGCTCGTCCTCGAACTCCGGGCTCAGCAGGAAGTCGGCGCCCTCCAGCACTGCAGCCCGCATGGCGCCCTGCACCGCGCGGCTGAGCACGAAGGCCTGGACGGGTGTCAGAGGCCGGCCCTCGGCGTCGGTCAGGCCGGTTTCCGCCGCCGCGAACCGCGCGGCCAGTTCGCCGTGGTCGGCCGTGGCCAGCAGGCTGGACATGGCGATGCGCCGCGCCCGGCTGCGGCCGGCGAAGGCCTGGACGAAGGCGCGGATCATCGCCCGATCCCGCGCCAGGCCCGGCGCGCCGCCCTCGACCACCGCCATCACGGCGCGCCGGTGCGCCTCGGTCTCGCGCTGGGCCAGGGCCTGCAGGATCGCCTGCTTGTCAGGGAAGTAGCGATAGAGGGCGCCGATGCTGACGCCGGCGCGCTGGGCCACCGCATTGGTGTTGAAGCCGGCCTCGCCGGTCGCCTCCAGAACCTGAGTTGCGGCTTCCAGAATATAGTCCACGGTCGTCCGGGCGCGCGGCTGGCGGGGCGTTTTGCGAGCCTTTTCAACGGCTGTCATTCAGGAACCCTCCGGATCGGCGCCGCCCTGGAAGTCGAGTAACAGGGCCCGCGCCGACGCCCTAGCCTTGCCGCCGACAACCTTGCGGGAGGACAGCATGACATGGGCCACGGATCGATTGAACGCTCTGAAGGCGGGGGACGCCACCGCGCCGCCGATCGTTCAGACCCTGAAGCTGGGCCTGATCGACGACTGGGGCGAAGGCTGGGTGCGCAAGTCCTGGAGCCCGAGCCCGGAGCTCGCCACCGCCGACGGCTCGCTGTTCGGGGGCTATCTGGCGGCGCTAGCCGATCAGATCCTGGCCTTCGCGGCCATGACGGTGGTTCCGCATGATCGCCTGTTCCGGACGGTGAACCTGCAGATGACCTTCCTGAGGGTGGGACGCAGCCATCCCCTCGCCATCGAGGCTCGCATCGTGGCCCAGACCCGGCAGCTGATCACCGCCCGCGCCGAGTTTCGCCGGGAGGACGGCGTGGTGATCGCCGACGCCACCGCCCAGCAGATCCTGATGGCTTTCGACCATTGGCCGGCGGAGCAGGCGGCGATAGAGGCTTTGGGCGGACGGTCGAGGTCGGACTGAGCGACGCCAGGGTCCTGGTCCCGGCTTCAAACCGCAAGATCGGTCGAGCGCGGGGCGGTCTCGGGCAGCAAGCTGGGATCACCACGACGGATGAGGACGATGACGGCGGCGCTCGAACACTACCATGCCCGGATGCAGAGGGTGCTGGATCATATCGACCGGCATCTGGACGGCGATCTGGACCTGGACGCGATGAGCAGCGTTGCCGCGTTTTCCAAATTCCATTTCCACAGGCAGTTCAAGGCGACCTTCGGGCTGTCCCTGCATCGCTATGTCCAGCTGGCGCGGATGCGTCAGGCCTCCAAGCGGCTGGCGGACGGGCAGGGGCCAAGCGTGACGGATATCGCCCTGGACGCCGGCTACGAGACGCCCGACGCCTTCGCCCGCGCCTTTCGGCAGAGGTTTAGGCAGTCGCCGTCGCGTTTCCGGAAATCGCCTGACTGGGAGCCGTGGCTTGCGGCCTTCGGGCCGCTCAACTCAGCCAGGAGCAGGATCATGCAGCAGACCTTTACATCCGATCAGGTGACCCTCCGCGAGGTGGCGCCGACCCGCGTGGCGATGTTCGAACATCGGGGCGATCCGGCGACCCTCGACGCCACCATCCAGAAATTCATCGCCTGGCGCAAAGCCGCCGGATTGTCGCCCAGGACCAGCCCGACTTTCAATATCTGGCATTCCGAACGGCGCCCGGCCGACGCCGCCGACTACAGAATGGATCTCTGCGTCGGCCTTGGCGCAGGCCAGGCCATCGAGTCCGCGGACGAGACGGTCAGGGTGGGCGAAATTCCCGGCGGCCGCTGCGCGGTCCTGCGCGTGACCGGCGACACCCACAATCTGGAGCCCGCCGCGCTCTATCTCTACCGCGACTGGCTGCCGGCCAGCGGCGAGGAGATGCGCGACTTCCCCCTCTACTGCCAGCGCTTCATCCTGGACGGTCCGGAGCAGGGCGCGGCGGCGGAGCTGTTCCTGCCGTTGAAGTAGGCGCGCGGGTTCGGGGCGGCAGGTCACTCCACCGGATGGGCGAGGCCGATCGCTTCGGTCGGCGCGTCATCCGTGTCGTTCTCGGGGACGATCTCGGTCGGCTCCTCCTGTCGCGCCAAGTCACGGGCCCCGACGCCGCCGCCCTGCTGGATGTTGTGGTTCGCCTCGGGGGTGGTCGGATCGTAGATGTCGTCGCGCTCGGCCATGGGGCTTCTCCTGATGCTGGAGATCAAACGGTCCGGCGACCGGGCCGTTCCTCGGGTTCACCGATGCGCGAGCTTCGCCGTGCGGGGCTCCCCTTCCGCGCGACGCGCTCTATAAAAGCCGCGCATCACAAGGAGTGTCGCGCGTGGCCTACCAGACCCTGATCGTCGAAACCGCACCGGAGGGCGCCGCCGGCGTCGTCCTGATCCGGCTGAACCGGCCCGAGGCGCTGAACGCCCTGAACGCCCAGCTGCTGGGCGAGCTGGCCGTGGCCCTGGGCGAGGCTCAGGCCGACGACAGCGTGGGCTGCATCGTGCTGACCGGCTCGGCCAAGGCGTTCGCGGCCGGCGCCGACATCAAGGAGATGTCGGACAAGTCGTATGCGGAGATGTTCAAGGCCGACTTCTTCACCGCCGGGGCCCGCGCGGTCGAGCAGTGCCGCAAGCCGATCATCGCCGCCGTGTCCGGCTACGCCCTGGGCGGCGGCTGCGAACTGGCGATGATGTGCGACTTCATCATCGCCGCCGACACCGCCAAGTTCGGCCAGCCCGAGATCAATCTGGGCGTCGCGCCCGGCATCGGCGGCACCCAGCGCCTGACCCGCTTCGTCGGCAAGTCCAAGGCCATGGACATGATCCTCACTGGCCGGATGATGGGGGCCGAGGAGGCCGAGCGGTCAGGCCTGGTCAGCCGGATCTTCCCGGCCGACATGCTGCTGGGCGAGGTCCTGGCCATCGCCGGCAAGATCGCCGGCCAATCGCCCCTGGCCGTGGCCATGAACAAGGAACTGGTCCTGGCCGCCTATGAGACCACCCTGACCACCGGCGTGGCGCTGGAGCGGCGCCTGTTCCACTCGCTGTTCGCCTTCGAGGATCAGAAGGAGGGGATGGCGGCGTTCGTCGACAAACGTAAACCGACGTTTAAGGGCCGCTGAAGCCGGGGCGCGACCGGTCGTCGCACCCCGGGGCAAATCCTTTTCGACAGCCGTTGACCGATCTACCTGCTTCCCGTATATCCGCGCGCTCAAGATTTTCCCTGCTTCGCGGCTGTCCCGCGCGGCTGTCCGTTTGAAGGTCCTACCTATGGCCAATAATCCCGGCGCCAAGAAAGCGATCCGCAAGATCGCCCGCCGCACCGAGGTGAACACCGCTCGCCGTTCGCGCGTGCGCACGTTCCTCCGCAAGTTCGAAGACGCCCTGGCGGCCGGCGACGCCGCCGTCGCCAAGGCCGCCTTTATCGAGGCTCAGTCGGAACTGATGCGCGCCGTTTCCAAGGGCGTGGTTCATCCGAACACGGGTTCGCGCAAGGTGTCGCGCCTGGCCGCTCGGTTGAAGAAGCTGGACAAGGCCGCCGCCTAGTCCAGATTCTGGACGAACCAGGTTCGTCCAAGAAATTCAAGTATTTACAAGAGCCGGTTGGAGCAATCCAACCGGCTTTTGCTTTGCGCTCAACTGCACGCTTTGTTAAAATAACAACGTCCGAAAAATGCCGGACTTAACTATTCCCTTGCCAGGCGAGGGGCTCTCGCGAGTCAACAGAAATATCCGCGATCGGACGCAAGTTTTCCGTTTGACCAGCAGGGTCGGCTGGCTAGTTTAGGCGTCTCAGCGCTCTTCCAGTCTTTGGAAAACCAGCGGCGGCAGAAACCATGTGTTCTGCTGACTAAGCCTCTGTGCGCGTTGAGAAAACCGGTCGTTTCGCCATGGGGGGCGGGCGGCAGGCTTGCGAGCGGGTTTTTGTACGAGGCGGTGGACTGATGACGATCAAGGGTGGGGTGGCGAGCCAGGACTTTTCGGCTGCGATTCCAGCGGTTGCCTGCGAGCCGGCCGGCGGTGTCTGGCACAAGGTCTGCGTGGCGCTGAAGCGCGAGCTGGGCGATGCGGCCTTCGGGTCGTGGATCGCGCCGGCTCTGTTGCGTGAAGGTCCTTCTGGGGATGTGGTTCTGGTCACCCCGACCGGGATCGCCCGCGACTGGATCCGTCGCAGCGCCTGGCGTCGCATCGGCGAGCTGTGGACCGCCAATGATCCGACCGCGCGTCGCATCGACCTGAAGTCGCGCCTGGAATTCGAAGCCTCGGCCGGCGCCTATGTCGACGCCGCCAAGGCCGAGCCGATCGAGATCGTCCTGCCCGTCTCCACCGACGCCCCCAGCCTGGCCCCGGTGCCGACCGGCAAGCCCTCGCGCACCCAGGGCCTGCAGGAACGCTTCACGTTCGAGACCTTCGTCCCCGGTCCCGCCAACGAATTCGCCCACGCCGTGGCCCGCCGGGTGGCGAGCTGGGCTGACGGCCACTTCAATCCCGTCCTGTTCCACGGCCCCTACGGCTTTGGCAAAACCCACCTGCTCAACGCCCTGGCCTGGGAGGCCATGCGTCAGGCCCCGACCAAGCGCGTGGTCTATCTGACCGCCGAGCGCTTCCTGTCGACCTTCGTGCGCGCCGTGATGGATCGCCAGACGGCCGCCTTCAAGGAAGAGCTGCGCGCCGCCGACCTGCTGATCATCGACGATGTGCATTTCATCGCCGGCAAGCAGTCGACCCAGGAAGAGCTGTTCCACACCCTGACCGCCCTGGTCGAGGAAGGCCGCCGCGTCGTGTTCTCGTCGGACCGTCCGCCCTCGGCCATGACCGAGATGGACGCTCACCTGCGCTCGCACCTGTCGGCGGGCCTGGTCTGCGGCCTCGAGCCGGCCGACCGCTCGCTGCGGATGGGCATTCTGGAGCGCAAGATCCAGACCCTGTCGGCCGCGCACGGCTCGGACCCGACCATGCGGCCGGACGTGCTGCAGTTCCTGGCCGACCGGTTCACCGACAGCGTCCGCGAGCTGGAAGGCGCGCTCAACACCCTGTCGGCCCGGGCCGGCGAGGGCCTGTCGCGCCTGACCCTGGACGAGGTCCAGGCCATCCTGCGTCCGCACCTGCGGTCGGGCGAGAAGCGCATCACCATCGACGACATCCAGAAGGCCACCGCCGACCACTACGGCATGAAACAGGCCGACCTGCTGTCCGAGCGCCGCAACCGCGCCATCGCCCGTCCGCGCCAGGCGGCCATGTGGCTGGCCAAGCAACTGACGACGCGCTCGCTGCCGGACATCGGTCGCCGGTTCGGCGGTCGCGACCACACCACGGTCCTGCACGCCGTGCGCCGCATCGAGGCCCTGCGCGTCGACGACAGCGCCCTGAACCACGACCTGGAGGTTCTGGCCCGCAAGCTGCGCGGCTAGGTCGTCGCGGGCCGGGTAACCGGTTTCCGTAGGGTCACGGATCAAGCATTGAAGGGGCCGTCCAGCAGGGCGGCCCCTTTTTCGTGGTCGTTTCGCCGCTACGAACTAGGATGAGAGGATGCGTGAACGGCCTTCATCCCGCCTGCTGGTGATCGACCCCGATGACCGGCTTCTGCTGTTCCGGTTCGCGCACAAATCCGGACCATTGGCGGGGCAGGTGTTCTGGGCGACGCCAGGCGGAGGCCTGGATCCCGGCGAGAGCTACGAAGACGCCGCGCGTCGGGAGCTGCTTGAAGAGAGCGGCTTCGCCATCGACGATCCCGGCCCTCAGGTCGCCCGCCGCCAGGTGGAGTTCCGCACGCCGGAGGGTGAGACGGTGACGGCTGACGAGCGCTTCTTCCTGGTCCGCGTAGCGGCGTTCGACCTCTCGTCCGCGCGATGGACCGAACTGGAACGCGAAGTCATGGCCGAGCATCGCTGGTGGTCGGCCTCGGACTTGCGATCGACCGTCGAGCAGGTGTGGCCGGACGATCTGCCCGACCTGCTGGTGCGCGCGGGGGTCTGGGCCTAGGCCGGCAGGGCCCGACGCAGCGTCAGATTGATCCGTCCGCCATCGGGCACCAGGCTCGACGAGCCCGGGATGGTCCGGTCCACGCCGTGGAACGCCAGCCGCGCCGGACCCGCCAGCCGGCACACATCGCCCGAGGCCAGTTTCAGGCTGCGGGTCGGGTCCTTGCGCGAGGTTCCGCCGATCCGGAAGACCGCCGTGTCGCCCAGCGAGATCGACAGCACCGGAAAGCGGGGGTCGGCCTCGTCGCGGTCCTGGTGCAGGCCCATGCGGGCGTCGCCGCGATAGAGGTTGATCAGGCAGGCGTCCGGCGGCGTGTCGGGATCGCCCAGGGCGGCCCACAGGTCGAGCAGAGCCCGGGGCATGGCCGGCCAGGGCGCGCCCGTCCCGGGATGGTGCTCGGCATAGCGATAGCCGCCGGCGTCGCTGGTCCAGCCCAGGGGGCCGAAACTGGTCATGCCGACGCTCATCGCCTTGCCATAGGCCGTGGCGTAGTGGGCGAACGGCGCGGCCTTCGCGGCCTCGAACACCGCGGCGACCAGCTCGGCCTGGGTCTGCTGTGACAGCAGGCCGGGCCACAGGTCGAAACCGGGAACAACGGAGAGCGGCTGGATCATTACGCAGATTTAACGCGCCGGAACCGGACGGAAGGTGTTGGTTTGCGCCGCTGGCCGACTTGGCCGCCGGAATTTTCCATTTTAGGGCCGTACATGCGTCGTCTTTTGTCCTCCGCGGCCGCCGCCGTGCTTCTTCTCGCCGCCAACGGCGCCTTCGCCGCCCCGGCCGCCGTCTCTCCGGGCGCCACCGCCGCGACCGTCACCACCCAGCTGCCGCGCACCGTCGTTCCTTCGCACTATGACCTGGCCTTCACGCCCGACGTCGAGAACCTGACCTTCACCGGCAAGGTGAAGATCTCCGTCGAGGTGGTCGAGGCCACCAACACCATCACCCTGCAGGCCGCCGACCTGACCTTCGCCGGCGCCGACCTGACCGGCCCCAACGGGGCGAAGATCGGCCCGGCGACCATCAAGATCGACGAGGAGGCCCAGACCGCCGCCTTCACGTTCGCCAGGACCCTGGCCAAGGGCAAGTACGTTCTGTCGATCGACTATGCCGGCAAGATCTACAAGCAGGCCGCCGGCCTGTTCGCCCTCGACTACGAGACCGAGGCCGGCAAGAAGCGCGCGATCTACACCCAGTTCGAAAATTCCGACGCTCGCCGCTTCATCCCCTCGTGGGACGAGCCCTTCTACAAGGCCACCTACAGCGTCGAGGCCACGGTCCCGACCGGCCAGATGGCCCTGGGCAACATGCCGATCGAAAAGAGCACCGACCTCGGCGGCGGCAAGACCCTGGTCAAGTTCGCCCGGTCGCCGAAGATGTCGACCTATCTGCTGTTCTTCGGCCTGGGCGAGTTTGACCGCGCCACGGTCAAGGCGGCCGGCGTCGATGTCGGCGTGGTCACCAAGAAGGGCGACATCCCCAAGGCGCAGTTCGCCCTGAAGTCGGCCGGCGACCTGCTGCCGTGGTTCAACGACTATTTCGGCACGCCCTATCCGCTGCCGGCCCTGGACAACATCGCCGCGCCCGGCCGCAGCCAGTTCTTCAGCGCCATGGAGAACTGGGGCGCGATCTTCTATTTCGAATACGCCCTGCTGCTGGACCCGAAGATCTCGAGCCAGAGGGACGCCCAGGGGGTCTTCACCACCGTGGCCCACGAGATGGCCCACCAGTGGTTCGGCGACCTGGTCACCATGGCCTGGTGGGACGACCTGTGGCTGAACGAGGGCTTCGCCTCGTGGATGGAAGGTCGGGCCACCGAGCACTTCCACCCCGAATGGAATTCGGCCCTGAACGCCGTGGGCGGCCGTGAATACGCCATGAGCCTGGACGCCCTGCAGACCACCCACCCGGTGGTCCAGCACGTCGAGACCGTCGAGCAGGCCAGCCAGGCCTTTGACGGCATCACCTATCAGAAGGGCGAGGCGGTCATCCGCATGCTCGAGGCCTATGTCGGCGCCGACGCCTGGCGCGCCGGCGTGCGCACCTACATGAAGAAGCACGCCCACAAGAACACGGTCAGCGATGACCTGTGGCGTGAGATCGAGGCCGCCGCCGGCAAGCCGATCACCGATATCGCTCATGACTTCACCCTGCAGCCGGGCGTGCCGCTGATCACCGTGACGGACGCGACCTGCGCGGCCGGCAAGACCACCCTGTCCCTGACCCAGGGCGAGTTCAGCAAGGATCTGCCGGACAAGAAGGCCCTGACCTGGCGCGTGCCGGTCACGGTCAAGGCGGTCGGCGGCGGCGAGGCCAAGACGCTGGTGACGGGCGGCAAGGGCTCGGTCACGGTCGACGGCTGCGGTCCCGTGATCGTCAACGCCGGCCAGAGCGGCTATTTCCGCACCCTGTACGGCCCGACCCGCTTCAGCGGCGTGGTGGCCAGCTTCGCCGGCCTGCCGGCCATCGACCAGTTGGGCGTGATGTCCGACGTCTGGTCGATGGGTCTGTCGGGCTATCAGCCCGCGACCGACTTCCTGGATCTGGCCAGCGCCGCCCCGGCCACGGCCGAGCCGCAGGTGCTGTCGAAGATCGCCAGCGTCTTTGGCGCCATCGATGGCTACTATGAGGGCATGCCCGCCGAACGCGCCGCGTTCCGGAAGGTGGCCCTGGCCCGCCTGAACCCGATGCTGGCGTCGGTCGGCTGGACGCCCAGGGCGGGCGAGCCCGACACGGTCGCCATCCTGCGCGGCGAACTGATCGGCGCCCTGGGTCGCATGGGGGATGCGGCGGTGGTCGCGGAGGCCAACCGCCGCTTCGCCGCCGACAAGACCGATCCTTCGGCTATCCCCGGCCCGCTGCGCAAGGTGATCCAGTCCGTGGTGGCCCAGCATGCCGACGCCGCCACCTGGGATCTTATCCGCGCCCAGGCCCAGGCCGAAAAGACCCCGCTGATCCGCGCGCAGCTCTATTCGCTGCTGGCCTCCAGCCAGGACGACGCCCTGGCCCAGAAGGCGCTGGACCTGGCCCTGACGGCCGAGCCGGGCGAAACCCTGTCCAGCACGATGATCTCGCGCGTGGCCGGCGGTCACCCGGACATGGTCTTCGACTGGGCCGTGGCCAACAGGGACGCGGTCAACGAGAAGGTCGATTCCAGCTCGCGCACCCGGTTCATCCCGGGTCTGGGCGCCGGCTCCTCGAACCCGGCCATGGCCGAGAAGATCCGGGCCTACGCCGCCGCCAACCTGGCGGAAGGTTCGCGCAAGGAGGCCGAGACGGCGGCGGCTTCGGTGCTCAACCGGGCCGGCATCCGCCAGAACCGCCTGCCGGCGATCACCGCCTGGGTGAAAAAGACCGGCGGCTGAACGCCACACTTGTAAAGTACTGATGGTGGCCGCGCCGGTCTGGCGCGGCCATTTTCCGTGACCGACCCGAAGATTCCCCTTCTCAAGATGAGGGAATGGGCTTGCGGGGCGGCGCGTATCCCCCATATCGGCTTCAAGCGGGGTTGACGGGCTCGTCAACTTCGGGGAACGCACTCTGCCCACTCGGCCCTGGTCGGGACGGGCAGGATTGGATCAACCGTTAGGAAGTTCGACCAGACGGGGACGGAGCGAGAAAAACCGGGGCGCTTGCGTCTAAGGCCCTTGTCACCGCCGTCCGCCATTCAGGAGCGACAGGTTCGTAATATGAGCAAGATTATTGGTATCGACCTTGGCACCACGAATTCGTGCGTGGCCATCATGGACGGCAAGACCCCCAAGGTGATCGAGAACGCCGAGGGCGCCCGCACCACCCCGTCGGTGGTTGCGTTCCTCGAGGACGGCGAGCGCCTGGTCGGCCAGCCCGCCAAGCGTCAGGCCGTCACCAACCCCACCAACACGCTGTTCGCCATCAAGCGCCTGATCGGCCGCACCGCTTCCGACCCCGTGGTCGAGAAGGACAAGGCGATGGTCCCCTATGACATCGTCAAGGGTCCGACCGGCGACGCCTGGGTCAAGGCCCAGGGCAAGGACTACAGCCCGCAGGAAGTCTCCGCCTTCATCCTGCAGAAGATGAAGGAAGCCGCCGAGACCCATCTGGGCGAGCCGGTGACCAAGGCCGTGATCACCGTTCCGGCCTATTTCAACGACGCCCAGCGTCAGGCGACCAAGGACGCCGGCAAGATCGCCGGCCTGGAAGTCCTGCGCATCATCAACGAGCCGACCGCGGCCGCCCTGGCCTATGGCCTGGACAAGAACGACGGCAAGAAGATCGCCGTCTATGACCTGGGCGGCGGCACGTTCGACGTCTCGGTTCTGGAAATCGGCGACGGCGTCTTCGAAGTGAAGGCGACCAACGGCGACACCTTCCTGGGCGGCGAGGACTTCGACCTTCGGATCGTCGACTACCTGGCCGACGAGTTCAAGAAGGAGCAGGGCGTCGACCTGCGCAAGGACAAGCTGGCCCTGCAGCGCCTTCGCGAAGAGGCCGAAAAGGCCAAGAAGGAACTGTCCAGCACCGCTCAGTACGAAGTGAACCTGCCCTTCATCTCGATGAACGCGTCGGGCCCGCTGCACCTGAACATCAAGCTGTCGCGCTCCAAGCTGGAAGCCCTGGTCGAAGACCTGATCGCCCGCACCATCGGTCCGTGCGAACAGGCCCTGAAGGACGCCGGCCTCAAGAAGAGCGACATCGACGAAGTGATCCTGGTCGGCGGCATGAGCCGCATGCCCAAGGTCCAGCAGGCGGTGCAGGACTTCTTCGGCCGCGAGCCGCACAAGGGTGTGAACCCTGACGAAGTCGTGGCCCTGGGCGCCGCCGTTCAGGCCGGCGTTCTGCAAGGCGACGTCAAGGACGTGCTGCTGCTGGACGTGACCCCCCTGACCCTGGGCATCGAAACCCTGGGCGGCGTGTTCACCCCGCTGATCGAACGCAACACCACCATCCCGACCAAGCGCTCGCAGACCTTCTCGACCGCTGACGACAACCAGTCGGCCGTGACGATCCGCGCCTTCCAGGGCGAGCGTCCGATGGCCGTCGACAACAAGTTCCTGGGTCAGTTCGACCTGCAGGGCATTCCGCCGGCCCCGCGCGGCATCCCGCAGATCGAGGTCACCTTCGACATCGACGCCAACGGCATCGTCAATGTCCACGCCAAGGACAAGGCGACCAACAAGGAGCACTCGATCCGCATCCAGGCCAACGGCGGCCTGAGCGACGCGGACATCGAGCGCATGGTCAAGGAAGCCGAAGCCAACAAGGCCGGCGACGAGAAGAAGAAGGCGCTGGTCGAGGCCAAGAACCAGGGCGAGGCCACGGTCCACGCCACGGAAAAGGCCATGGCCGAGCACGGCGACAAGGTCTCGGGCGACGACAAGGTCGCCATCGAGACCGGCCTGACCGACCTGAAGACGGCTCTGGAAGGCGAAGACGTCGACCTGATCAAGGCCAAGACCGACGCCCTGCGTCAGGCCTCGATGAAGCTGGGTGAGGCGATGTACGCCGCCCAGCAGGGCTCTGGCGAAGGCGACGACGCCGCCGCGGACGATGGCGTCGTCGACGCCGAGTTCGAGGAAGTCGACGAAAACAAGCCGGCGAACTAGTTCGCCATGCGCGCGCCGCGGAACGTTTCCACTCTGATCGTTCCGCGGCCGCGATCGCCTGCCCGCGCGCACGTGACGCCTTGCGCCTCACCCCGCGCCATCCCACCTGTCTTCCTATCAACGCCTCTCCCGTGGGCCTTTTGAGCGCCAGACGCTGACGATGCGCGACTATTACGAAATCCTGGGCGTGACCCGGACCGCCGACGACGCGGGCCTGAAGTCCGCGTTCCGCAAGCTGGCGATGGAGCACCATCCCGACCGCAATGGCGGCTGCGAGGACGCTTCTGGCCGCTTCAAGGAAATCAACGAGGCCTATTCGGTTCTGTCCGATCCCCAGAAGCGCGCGGCCTATGACCGTTTCGGCCATGCCGGCGTCAATGGCGGCGGTGGTGGCGGCGGCCAGGGCGGCTTCGGCGGCGACGCCAGCGACATCTTCAACGACGTCTTTGGCGACGTGTTCGGCGAGATGTTCGGCGGCGGTCGTCGCCAGTCGAACGGTCCCCAGCGCGGCCAGGACCTGCGCTACGATCTGGAGATCACCCTGGAGCAGGCCTATGCCGGCGCCGAGGTCGAGATCAAGGTTCCCGCCGCCATCACCTGCGAGGTCTGCGACGGCTCGGGCGCCAAGGCCGGCACCAGCCCGACGGTCTGCGGCACCTGCGGCGGCCATGGCCGCGTGCGGGCGACGCAGGGCTTCTTCGCGGTCGAGCGCGGCTGCCCCCGCTGCGGTGGTTCGGGCCGGCTGGTGCTGGATCCCTGCCAGGCCTGCAACGGCCACGGCCAGGTGCGCCGCGAGCGCATCCTGTCGGTGCGTATCCCCGCCGGCGTCGATGACGGCGCCCGCATCCGCCTGTCGGGCGAAGGCGACGCCGGAGCCCGCAGCGGCCCGCGCGGCGATCTCTACATCTTCCTGTCGGTGATCCCGCACGAGCTGTTCGAGCGCGATGGCCTGGACCTGCTCTGCACGGTTCCCGTGCCGATGACCGTGGCCGCGCTCGGCGGCGAGATCGACGCCCCCTGCCTGATGGGCGGCGAGGAATGCGACGGGACCTGCAAGATCCCCGTCAAGGTTCCCGAAGGCGCCCAGACCGGCAAGACCGTCCGCCTCAAGGGCCGGGGCATGCCGTCCCTGCGCAGCCGCCAGCGCGGCGACCTGGTGGTGGAACTGTTCGTCGAAACCCCGACCCACCTGTCGGCCCGGCAAAAGGAGCTCCTCAAGGAGCTGGCCGGCCTGTGCGACGACAAGCAGAACCCCAAGTCGGCCAACTTCGTCGGCAAGGCCAAGCGGTTCTGGGACGAGGTTACGGGAAGCTAGAGGTGGTGGCCGCGTCTACCCGCGACCGAGAACACCAGCGCCAGTAGCGCGAAGGCGATCGCCCCCACGCCCGCGATCAACAGCATATCGCCCGAATCGAGCGGCGCGAGCGACGGCTCGACGCCTTTGGGCAGCGCGGCGGTCGCTGTCCTGAGCCGAGACCAGCTGTCCTGCGGCATCTGGAATACGATTGGGATCGTCACCTCGGGCGTCTTGGCCGCATAGTCGGCGGGCGGCGGCAGCATCCGGAACTTCTGGGACAGGGCGACGGCCGCGACGCCGAAATCCTCGCCCTTCGGGGCTTCCGAGATCACCTGGCAGTTTCCCAGGCGGCCGTCGGGACCGACCTGGCACTTGATCACCGCCTTGCCCTCGATCCCGTGACGCTGGGCATGGGCCGGATAGGCCCATTCCATGTCGTCGCCCGTCGGCTTCTCCAGCCAGTCGGGCTTGTAGCGGCCCATGACAGCGGGGCGCTCCGGAACGGCGACGGCCGCTTTGGATGCAGACATGTTCAACCCCCAACCTGAGGGCGATCTGGCACGAAGTCTCGACGGTCGGCAATTGCCTAGATGTTGCGCCGAAAGTGGAAGCCGGTTTCAGCGCCGGTCACGCTCTGGCCGCACGATTTTGATGTGGCGCTCAAATCAGGGTTGTTCTACTCTTGTTCTCATTCTTTGATGGGGACTGCACGCCTTGCAACAAGACGACGCGGCGCCGGTGCGCCTCCTCGAAGATCTGGATACCGGTCACCGCTTCCTGATCTACGGGACGGAGGGCGGCCCCAGGGTCGAGCTCCGCTATGACGGCGATGCGCTGTGGATGACCCAGGCTCAGATGGCGGGGCTGTTTGGCCGGGATGTCTCGGTGATCTCACGGCATATTGCGAAGATCCTCGAAGATGGCGAACTGTCCGAGGCGAGCAATTTGCATTTCGTGCAAATTGCTCGATCCACCAAGCCGGTCGCGCTCTACAGCCTCGATATGGTGATCTCGGTCGGCTACCGGGTCAGTTCCACTCAAGCCACGCTGTTTCGAAAATGGGCGACCAGCGTGCTGGTCCGGTTCGCGACCAAGGGCTTTGTGGTCGACGCACTGCGCCTCAAGGACCCAGATGGTCAGGATCGCGTACGTGAACTGCGCGAGGTCGTTCGCGACATTCGGGCCTCTGAAGCCAATGTCTATGCCGAGCTTCGGCGGATCTGCGCCTTTTGCCAGGACTATGAGCCAAACTCCCAGGCGGCGTCGGTGTTTTACCGTCGCACTCAGGCCAAGCTGCTCTATGCCGTCGTGAACCAGACGCCGTCGGAAGTGCTGGCCACGCGGGCGGATTCGCAAGCGCCCAATATGGGTCTTCAGTCCTGGCCTAAGGACGAGATCCGGCAGATCGACGCGGTTGTCGCCAAGAACTATCTCGCGCCGGCCGAACTGAAAGAGCTCAACCGATTGACGACGATCCTGCTGGATATCTTCGACGATCAGCTTGAAATCGGCAGACTGGTTCTGATGGAGCAAGCCGCCCAGCTTCTCGACGAGCAGTTGGCGGGTCTAAAGCGTGTGGTTCTTGATCACGGCGGCGGCGTTCGCCACGAACAGGCCGAAGCCAGGGCCAAGACCGAGTACAGGGTGTTCGATGAGGCGCGGAAAGCGGCGCGCCGCGCCGAGGTTGATCGAAGCCTCGCCGAACTGAGACGGGCCGACAGCGCCTTGCCCAAGACACGGCCATCGAGAAACCGGCCCGAGAAACCTTAACGCCGCCCCTTAACGCGACGCGCGACGCTCTGTAGTTTCCCGGGCGATGAACGCTCCCGCCTCTCCCGCCATCCAGACCTATGACGCCACCGGCGCGACGCCGGTGATGCAGCAGTTCTTCGAGATGAAGGCGCGGCAGCCGGACGCCCTGATCTTCTTCCGGATGGGCGATTTCTATGAGCTGTTCTTCGACGACGCGATCCGGGCGGCCGCCGCCCTGGGCATCTCCCAGACCTTCCGGGGCACGCACAACGGCGAGCCGATCCCGATGGCCGGGGTGCCGCAGCACGCGGCCGAGGCCTATCTGTCGAAACTGATCCGCCAGGGCTTCAAGGTCGCCGTCTGCGAGCAGATGGAAGACCCCGCCGAGGCCAGGAAGCGCGGCTCCAAGTCGATCGTCCGCCGCGACATCGTGCGGGTGGTCACCCCCGGCACCCTGACCGAGGACGGCCTGCTGGACGCCCGGGGCGCCAACCGTCTGGCCGCCGTGGCCGTGCGTGCGGGTCAGGCGGCCGTGGCCTCGGTCGAGCTGTCGACCGGTGAGGTCGAGGTGTTCTCGGTCAGCAAGGACGGCGTCGCCGCGATCCTGGCGGCCCTGGCCCCGTCCGAGACCCTGGTCGCCGACCGGCTGCTGTCCGACGACCAGCTGTCCCAGACCCTGAAGATCTGCGGCGGCCTGATCCAGCCCATGCCGTCGGCGCTGTCGGAGCCGCAGGCGTCCGAAGCGCGGGTCAAGCGCCTGTACGGCGTCGACACCCTGGATGGCTTCGGCGGGCTGTCGCCGGCCGAGATCGGGGCCCTGGGCCTGATCGCCGCCCATCTGGAAATGACCCAGGCGGGAAAGCTGCCGGCCCTGCGCGCCCCGCGCCGGGCGGCCGACGCCGACGTCATGGCCATCGACCCGGCCACCCGGGGCAGCCTGGAGATCGACCGCACCCAGACCGGCGACCGCAACGGATCCTTGCTGGCCGCTATCGACCGCACCGTCACCGCCGGCGGCGCGCGGTTGCTGGCCTCGCGCCTGGCCCGGCCGCTGCTGGACCCCGCCGCCATCGACGAGCGCCTGGACGCGGTGGAGTGGTTCGTCGAGCACCGGCCCCTGCGCCAGCGCCTGCGCGAGACTCTGAAGGGCTCGGGCGACATGGCCCGCGCCCTGTCGCGCCTGGCCCTGGGCCGGGGCGGGCCGCGCGACCTGGGCTGCATCCGCGACACCCTGAAGATCGGCGAGACCCTGGCCGCCCTGGTCGCCAGCTCGGGCGATCCGCTGTCGTCGCCGCCGTTCGAGCTGGAACACGCCTTCCGCGCCCTGACGCCCGACCTGCACGACGGTCTGGGCGGCTTCCTGGCGGCGCTGGAGGCGGGGCTGGGCCCCGACTTGCCGGCCCTGGCTCGCGACGGCGGGTTCGTGGCCGCCGGGGTCCGCGAGGAGCTGGATGAGGCCCGCGCCCTGCGCGACAACAGCCGCAAGGTGATCATCGCCCTGGAGGCCCAGCTGGCCGCCGAAAGCGGCGTGCCGCTGAAGATCCGTCACAACGGCGTGCTGGGCTATTTCGTCGAGGCCACGGCCGGCAAGGCCGACCCGCTGTTCCAGCCGCCGCTGAACGCCACCTTCATCCACCGCCAGACCCTGGCCAACCAGGTGCGCTTCACCACGGTGGAGCTGGCCGATCTGGACGCCCGCATCGCCCAGGCCGGCGAACGGGTGCTGGCCATGGAGATCGCCGCCTTCGAGACCTGGCGCGAGGTCGCCCGCCTGCTGGCCGACGCCATCCAGATCGCCGCCGAGGCCCTGGCCAGACTCGATGTCGCCGCCGCCCTGGCCGAATGGGCGCAGGACAGCGGGGCCACGCGGCCGATCGTCGACCGCTCCCTGGCCTTCGACGCCCAGGCCGCCCGCCATCCCGTGGTCGAGGCCGCCGTCAAGCGGGCCGGCGATCCCTATACGCCCAACAACTGCTGCCTGGACGCCTCGGGCGAGACCGGGCCGCGCCTGTCGATCGTCACCGGCCCCAACATGGCGGGTAAGTCGACCTTCCTGCGCCAGAACGCCCTGCTGGCCATCCTGGCCCAGTCCGGCTGCTTCGTGCCCGCCGCCCATTTCCGCCTGGGCGTGGTGGACCGCCTGTTCAGCCGCGTCGGCGCGGGCGACGACCTGGCCCGGGGCCGCTCGACCTTCATGATGGAGATGGTCGAGACCGCCGCCATCCTGACCCAGGCCACGCCGCGCAGCCTGGTGATCCTGGACGAGATCGGCCGGGGCACGGCCACCTATGACGGCCTGGCCATCGCCTGGGCCTGCGCCGAGGCCCTGCACGACACCAACCGCTGCCGGGCCCTGTTCGCCACCCACTATCACGAGCTGGCGACCCTGGAGGAACGGCTGGACCACGTCTCCAACCTGTCCCTGCGAGCCAAGGAGTGGAACGGCGATCTCGTGTTCCTGCACGAGGCCGCCGCCGGTCCGGCCGACCGCTCCTACGGCGTGCAGGTGGCCAAGCTGGCGGGCGTGCCCGGACCGGTCGTGGCGCGGGCCCGCGAGGTCTTGGATCGCCTGGAGACCAAGGACGAATCACCCGCCCGCCTCGACGATCTGCCGCTGTTTGCGATGAGCCAGGCGGTTCAGGCGCCCGTCCATGCGGCGCCCAGCGTCGTGGATGCGGCCCTGAAAGACCTTGATGTGGACGGAATGTCGCCCCGGGAAGCTCTTGAGGCGCTATATCGCCTTAAGGGACTGCTCAAGGCTTAGCGGGTACACCATATCCCCATCATGCCCCGTCGCCTTCGCCCCACCCCGCTGGAACACGTCGTCGACGGTCACGCCCTGCGCGCCCGTCTGTCCGCCGCCGCCCTGGACGCCCTCGGCGACGAGGCCGCCCAGCGCGCCCGCGCCATCGAGATCCTGAAACAGGCCCTGTTTCGCGGCCGGATGATCGCCAAGGAGCGGCTGGAGAACGGGGCCGGCGGCCTTGAGACCTCGCGTCTGCTCAGCGGCGTCACCGACGAGGTGATCACCGCCCTCTACGACTTCACCACCGTCCACGTGTTCCGGGCCCGCAACCCGACCGAGGGCGAGCGCCTGTGCCTGCTGGCCGTCGGCGGCTATGGCCGGCGCACCCTGGCGCCCTACAGCGACATCGATCTGCTGTTCCTGCGGCCCTACAAGACCACGCCCCACGCCGAGAGCGTGATCGAGTTCATGCTCTATGCGCTGTGGGACCTGGGCTTCAAGGTCGGCCACGCCTCGCGCACGGTCGAGGAATGCGTGCGCCTGTCGCGCGAGGACTTCACCATCCGCACCTCGATCCTCGAAGCCCGGCGCCTGACCGGCGACGAGCGCCTGGGCGAGGAGCTGAAGAAGCGCTTCCGCGACGACGTCATGAAGGGCACCGGCGCCCAGTTCGTCGCCGCCAAGCTGAAGGAACGCGACGACCGCCAGGCCCGGGCAGGGGCCAGCCGCTACATGGTCGAGCCCAACGTCAAGGAGGGCAAGGGCGGCCTGCGCGACCTGCACACCCTGATGTGGATCGCCGAATATCTGCACCCGGTGGATCGTCCGGAAGACGTCTTCAAGCTGGAAGTGTTCGACCGGCGCGAGGCCAAGGCCTTCATCCGCGCCTTCGACTTCCTGCACGCCGTGCGCGCCCACCTGCACTTCACCACCGGCCGCCCCGAAGAGCGCCTGACCTTCGACCTGCAGCCCGAGATCGCCCGCCGCATGGGCTATGGCGACCGGGGCGACGCCCCGGCGGTCGAGCGCTTCATGCGGCGCTACTTCC
Organism: Caulobacter sp. FV2ye17ST; assembly: GCF_058680955.1. Classification (NCBI taxonomy): domain Bacteria; kingdom Pseudomonadati; phylum Pseudomonadota; class Alphaproteobacteria; order Caulobacterales; family Caulobacteraceae; genus Caulobacter; species Caulobacter sp. FV2ye17ST. Next base: position 4,055,212 of record NZ_CM178727.1, on the reverse strand, counting down.
TGATCGCCAAGGAGGTCGGGGCCCTGACCCGCGCCTTCTCGGCCAAGCTGGAAGCCGAGCACTTCAAGAACGAGCCCAAGGGCATTTCCCGCTTCCTGCCCGGCGGTGGTCGCCCCAAGCGCAAGGCGCTGGACGTCGACGGCTTCTACGAGGACGGCGGCCGTCTCAATATCGACGGACCGGAAGTGTTCGAGGCCGATCCGGTCAACCTGATCCGCCTGTTCAAGATCGCCGACGAGCGCGACCTGGACCTGCACCCCGACGCCTTCACGGCCGTGACCCGGTCCCTGGCCCTGATCACCTCGCGCGTCCGCCGCGACGAGGACGCCTGCGCGGCCTTCCTGCACCTGCTGGCGCGGGGCAAGCGCAGCTACCGCACCCTGACCCTGATGAACGACGCCGGGGTGCTGGGCCGCTTCGTCCCGGAATTTGGCCGCATCGTCGCCCAGATGCAGTTCAACATGTACCACTCCTATACGGTGGACGAGCACACCCTGCGGGCCGTGGGCGTGATCGGCGACATCGCCGCCGGACGCCTGGCCGACGACCATCCGCTGGCCGTCTCCATCATGCCGCTGATCGAGGACCGCGAGGCCCTGTTCCTGGCCATGCTGCTGCACGACACCGGCAAGGGCGGGGTGGGCGGCCAGGAAAAGGCCGGGGCCCGGTCAGCCCGCAGCGCCTGCGAGCGCCTGGGCGTCGACCGGCTGAAGGTCGAGCTGGTGGCCTGGCTGGTCGAGAACCACCTGGTCATGAGCGACTTCGCCCAGAAGCGCGACGTCTCCGACCCCGGCACCGTGGCTGCCTTCGCCCGCATCGTCGAAAACCCCGAGCGCCTGCGCCTCCTCCTCGTGATCACCGTCGCCGACATCCGGGCCGTCGGGCCGGGGGTCTGGAACGGCTGGAAGGGCCAGCTGCTGCGCGAGCTCTATAACGCCACCGAGGCCGTGTTCCGGGGCGGACGGGGCAGCGACGCCGCCGCCAGCGTCCAGCGCCACCAGGAGGCCGTCGCCGAGGCCGCGCGGACCGCCCTGGTCGCCGACGACCCCGCCGCCAAGGGTTGGGCCGCCGCCATGGAGGACGCCTATTTCAGCGCCTTCAACACCCAGGAACTGAAAGACCACGCCGCTCTGGCCCGCCGCGCCGCCATCCAGGGCGGAGCCGCCGCCGAGGGCCAGGTGACGCCGGGCTCCAACGCCGCCGAGATCGTGGTCGCGGCCCGCGACCGTCGCGGCCTGTTCGCCGATCTGGCCAAGGCCATCTCGTCGCTGGGCGGCAATGTCGTCGGCGCGCGGGTCTTCACCTCACGCCAGGGCCAGGCGCTGGACGTCTTCTATGTGCAGGACGTCACCGGCGCCCCGCTGGGCTGCGAAAACCCCCGCGCCCTGCGCCGTCTGGCCGACGCCCTCGAAGCCGCCGGGCGCGGCGAAACCATGATCCTCGAGCCCCGTCGCGGCGCCGAACAGTCGCGCACGGCGGCCTTCTCGATTGCGCCGAGCGTGGTGGTCGACAACGAGGCCTCCAACGACGCCACCGTGGTCGAGGCCTCGGGCCGCGACCGCCCGGGCCTGCTGCACGCCCTGGCCCAGACCCTGGCCGTCAACGGCCTGTCGATCCAGTCGGCCCATATCGACGGCTATGGCGAACGCGCGGTCGACGCCTTCTATGTGCAGACCTCCGAGGGCGGGAAACTGACCGAGACGCGCAAGGTCACGGCGCTGAAGGCGGATCTGCTGTCGGCGCTGGAAGCCAACGAGGCCGGAGCGCCGAACACGCGGCCGGGGCTGAAGCGGGCGCGGGCGAGCGTGGCGCGGTAGTTGGGGCTACCCCTCCGAGGGAGCGGGCTTGAAAATACGCCTATCGCGAGAAGCACGGTGACGGCGGACCCGGCATAGAAAACTATATGGGCGGTTGATCGGCTCAGTTGAGCGTCGCCTTCAATCGCTACACGGACTTGGTCACCAGCTCATGGGTTGAACCCGTGATGAAGCAGATTTCATGCCTCACTTTCCGGATATGCCGTCAGGGCTCTATGCCCCGTTTGCCATGGTTTCGGTCTTCGCCGGCTTGGTGGTTTGGCGCCTTGGTCCAGGCAAGGCGGTGAGAACGAATCGAAACGCCAGTTCGGACATCGAAGCATCCATGGAAGGCGTTCGGCGCGCCCTGATCGAGAACTTCAGATCTCATTTAGTAAAGTCTAGAGATTTCACAATCAGCAAATCTGATCCGACTGTGATATCAAATGGAAAGTGTGCGTTTCAATTTCTCTTCGAGCGCCGATCCGGGTCGAAATATGTGCTTCTTGTTTCAGAACCTCACAATCTTCGGAATCCAATGAGCTTTGTTATTCTTAGGCATGTTGTGGGCGCAAAATCGCTTGGCGATGCCGACACGCCCATCGGCTTGGCCAAGATTGTGAACCGCTATTTCCCGATGCTTTTGGACGGCGATTTTTCAATACGCCGCCGCTACGCCGAACTGGAAAACCGTATCTTGGACGGCTTTCAAGCGTCGCAGCGACTTTCTTCCGACGACCCCATTAGGCGGAAAATGAAAGACTGCGACCTGTCCTGGCTGGATGACATAGAAGCTCGCTTCAGAAACTAGCGCGCCCTCGCGCAGAGCCAGCCATTCATCTCTTGGAGGCAGCAGCGTGCCGAACTGTCCAGGTCAGTCAAGGCCCGGTCTGCGACCGGCCGCTCCGCGGCGGCCCGGAGGGCCGGCCTTGAGTGACCTGGACAGTTCGGCGATCGTCTCGCCGTGAGATGAAGGGAGGGCTCCCTTCGGCGCGAAGGGTGCGGGGCGCCAGAACGAAACCTTCTCCCATAGGGAGAAGGAGGGGCCCGCGCCGCAGGCGTGGGAGGATGAGGGGTTTGCGAAGCCCTTCCGGACAGGGCAGGGGCGCCAGGACGGCTGACGGCGTAACCCCTCACCCTCCCACGCAAGCGTGGGTCCCTCCCTCTCCCTCTGGGAGAGGGTTGGGCGTACGGGGATAGACCGCCCTCAATCCCCGTAGTTTCCAGAACAAAACCCAGCCTAATCAACCGCTTGTAAAAAACTTGATCGCGCCAATCAGACGCGCTGAAACCGCCCGCATAATCAATCTCACCTGACAGCACGGGAAGGGCGCACGTACGGCGACCGTTGCGGCTTTCAGGGGTGATCGAGCGGGAGTGAGGGCGGGTGACGTAAACCCGCCTATCGGGGGCAAGCCAAGGCCTCCGCCCGTCCGAAGGTTCGCTCCGGGTTCCTCCGGAATCGGCGTGGCTGCAGCCCAAGGCTGGGTCTGTCGCGAGGAGGGCAAAGCCCGGGTGGGGCATAGGGTTGAACAAGACCCGCGCGCCCCGGCCAGAGGGATAACGATCACGCGGAGCGTTCGTCTTCGTCGAAACGGTATTCACTACCCCCTCATCCGGGCGAGGCCCGGACGCTCCGCGACCCTTCCCACACCATCGGCGGTTTTCCGCGCGAGGTCGCGACGTCGCGCCTGTGTAACCCCGCCCAGATTGCCGCCGCCGCGCCTTCGCGTTACGGGTGGCGCGCACGAGGACAATCACGGTGTCGAGACCCAAGGGCTCCCTGGCCGCCGATCACGAGACCAAGCGGCGTGATCTGCTGACCAAGATGACCGCGCGCCTGATGCGGCGGCAGGCGGCGCGTCCCAGCCTGCGCGATCTGGCCGGGGCCGCCGAGGTCAGCGTTCCGACCCTGCGGCACTATTTCGGCGGCCGTCAGGCGGTGGTCGACGCGGTGCTGGCCGATTGTCTGCGGGTGGGCCGCGAGGGCCTGGACGCCCAGCGCAGCTCCGACCGGCCGTTCGCCGAGTCGATCCAGGGCTATGCCGAGGCCCTGATCCGGGCCCTGCAGGCGCCGCGCCCGGTCAAGCTGGGCGACATCTTCGCCGTCAGCCTGGCCGAAGGGTTCCTGGACCCGGAGATCGGCGCCTCGGCCCTGAACCATATTGTCGAGCCGACTCTGCAGGTGCTGGAAGCCCGCCTGGAAGAGCACATGCGCCGCGGCGACATGATCCAGGCCGACGCCCGGGCGGCCGGCCTGATGCTGCTGTCGCCGCTGCTGGTGGCCTGTCTGCACCAGGACCAGCTGAACGGAACCCACGTGCGGCCGCTGTCGACCGAGGATCTGGCCCGCACGGTCAGCGAGGCCTTCGTGCGGGCCTATGCGGTTCGCGCACCGGCCTGACGGCCATTCGTCGCGTTCGCCAACTCTCCGCTTTTCTATATCTCAAGTGAGATATAGAACCCCGCTCCTAGGCCCGGTGATCGGCGCGGAGAGAACGGCATGGCGAGCAAGATTCACGGCAATTCCTCTCTCGCCTGCCACGAGCTCCATCCCCATCCCCATACCCCGTCGCGCCCCAGCCAGGCCGAGGCCGAGGCGGCCGTGCGCGTGCTGATCGAATGGGCGGGCGACGATCCGTCGCGCGAAGGCCTGCTGGACACCCCGGCCCGGGTGGCGCGTTCCTATGCCGAGCTGTTCAGTGGCTATGGCGAGGATCCGCGCAGCCATCTCGAGCGTACCTTCGAGGAAGTCGGCGGCTATGAGGACCTGATCGTGCTGTCCAATATCCGGGTTGTCAGTTTCTGCGAGCACCACATGCTGCCGGTGATCGGCCGGGCCCATGTGGGCTATCTGCCGCGCAACCGGGTGGTGGGCATTTCCAAGCTGGCCCGGGTGGTGCGCGGCTTCGCCAAGCGCCTGCAGATCCAGGAAAAGCTGACCGCCGACATCGCCCAGACCATCCAGGACGTGCTGGATCCCCTGGGCGTCGGCGTGGTCATCGAGGCCGAGCACAGCTGCATGACCCTGCGCGGCGTCGACACCCCCGGCTCGATGCTGTCGACCAGCCGCCTGCTGGGCGTGATCCGCGACGATGGCCGCACGCGGGACGAGTTCCTGCGCATGGTCCGGCAGGCCTGAGACCGATGACCGCCCCGCTCCTCGCCTCGACGCCCCTCGCCTCGACGACGCCGGCGGTGACGGTCTGGTTCGACGGCGACTGCCCGCTGTGCGTCCGCGAGATCGCCCTGATGCGGCGGCTGGATCGCCGGGGCGCGATCGACTTTGTCGATGTGGCGGGCGACGGCAGCTGTCCGACCGACCGCGCGGAGCTGCTGGCGCGTTTTCACGCTCAGGAGGCCGGCGGGCCGATGGTGTCGGGCGCCGCGGCCTTCGCGGCCCTGTGGCGGGCCATTCCCGTGCTGGCGCCCTTCGGCCGGATGGCGCGCAACCCCGTGCTGCTCTGGGGGCTGGAGCGGGCCTATCGCGGCTTCCTGCGGCTGCGGCCCCGGCTGCAGGCGCTGGTTCGCCGGCTTGAGAAAACCTCGCGCGGAGGCCGTGCATGACCCCCGCGCCCGGAACGCCGCGCGTGGTGCTGGCCTATGGCCTGCTGGGTCTGATCCCCTTTCTGGCGCCGCCCCTGATCGGTGGCCTGTTTCCCGACCACGCCGCCTTCGCGGCCCGCGCCCTGGCCCTGTATGGCGGCCTGATCCTGTCCTTCCTGGGCGGGGCGCGCTGGGCGATGGCGGTGCGCCAGGACCCGGTCGACGCCCGGATCGTGTCGCTGGCCATGATCCCGACCCTGGTCGCCCTGGCCGTGTTGCTGCTGCCCGCCGAGCTGCGGGCCGCGCAGCTTGCGGTGCTGGCCCTGGCCCTGCTGATCCACGGCGCCTGGGATGTCTGGTCCAGCGACCTGCCCGACTGGTATCCGCGCCTGAGGCTGCTCCTGACCCTGGGCGGCACGGCCGGGCTGTCGGCCGGCGCCCTGGTGCTGCATGGCTGAGGCAGCTTCCACACCGGCCCGACTGGCCGTCGTGGTCGGCGGCGCGGGCGGCGTCGGCTGGGCCCTCGCCTGCGCCCTCGCCGAGAACCCGACCTATGACCGGGTCATCGTCCTGTCGCGACGCTTTCCGGCGGACTGGCCGGCTACCGACACCCAGCATCGTCTGGTCTGGATGCCGGCCGATATTCTCGACGAGGACAGCCTCGGGGCCGCCGCCGTCCGCATCGCCGCCCTGGGGGCGCCGACCCTGATCCTGATCGCCACCGGCGTGCTGCACGGCGAGGGTCTGGCGCCCGAAAAGACCCTGCGCGCCGTGACCGCCGAGGCCCTGTCGCGGGTGTTTCTGGTCAATGCCGTGGGCCCGGCCCTGGTGGCCAAGCACCTTCTGCCCCTCACCCCGCGCGACCAGCCCAGCGTTCTGGCCGCCCTGTCGGCGCGGGTGGGCAGTATCGGCGACAACCAGCTGGGCGGCTGGTACGGCTATCGGGCCTCCAAGGCGGCGCTGAACATGCTGATCCGCACCCTGGCCATCGAGCACCGCCGCACCCGGCCGCTGGGCGTCTGCGTGGCCCTGCATCCGGGCACCGTCGACACCGCCCTCAGCGCGCCGTTCAAGGCGGGCGTGGCCGACGGGCGCCTGTTCACCGCCGAGCAGTCGGCCGCCGCCCTGCTGGCGGTAGTCGAAGGTCTGGGTCCCGAGGCCAATGGCGGCTTCTACGCCTGGGACGGAGCGCCCATTCCATGGTGAGCAAACCTCGCACCGCCGTCATCGGCGCCGGCATGGCCGGCCTGACCTGCGCCACCGCCCTGCACGCGGCGGGTCACAGCGTGCTGGTGCTGGACAAGTCGCGCGGTCCCGGCGGCCGGATGTCGACCCGCCGCCAGGCCCTGGGCGACGGCGAGGCGGCCTTTGACCATGGCGCGCCGGCCTTTACGGCCCTGGAGGCCGACTTTCAGGCTCAGGTGCAGTTCTGGAGCCTGCAGGGTCTGGCCGCGCCCTGGCTGGCCGCAGGACCCGGACAGTTTGTCGGGGTCCCCGCGATGAACGCGCCGCTGAAGGCCATGGCGGCCGATCTGGACACCCGCTGGAGCCAGACGATCAGCGGGTTTTCGCGCGACGGCGCCGGCTGGCGCCTGGCCGGGACGACGCAGGACGAGGGGCCGTTTGACCGCCTTGTCGTGGCCATACCCGCCGAACAGGCCGCCGTTCTGCTGGCTCCGGTCCAGCCACACTTCGCCGCCCTGGCCCGCGCCGTTCGCTCCGCGCCGTGCTGGACCCTGATGGCGGTGTTCGATCAGCCCGTGCAAAGCGCCGAGACGGTTCTGACCGGCGGCGAGGTCGTGGCCTTCGCCAGCCGCGAGGCCAGCAAGCCAGGGCGCGCGGCGACCGAGGCCTGGGTGATCCACGCCACCCCCGACTGGTCGCACGACCATCTGGAACTGACCGCCGATCAGGCCGCGCCCCGGCTGCTGGCGGGCTTTGAGGCCCTGCTGGGATCGTCCGCGCCCCTCGCCGTTTCGGCGGTGGCCCATCGCTGGCGCTATGCCCGGCCCCTGGCCGCGCCGCGTCCGGCCCTGTGGGACGCGGCAAGCCGCCTGGGCGTCTGCGGCGACTGGCTGGGCGGCGGCTCGGTCGAGGGCGCCTGGCGATCAGGCTTCGAGATGGCTGCTGGGCTCTTGCCTTGACGCCGTCAGCGCCAACGCCCAGAAGCCGGGCGTGACCGACACCGCACCCCCCGCCGCCGCCCCGAAAAAAGCCCCCGGCATGATCCGGTCGTCGGCGATCTATTCGGGCCTGACCCTGGTCAGCCGGCTGATGGGCTTCGTGCGCGATCTGGTGATCTCGTACTTCCTGGGGGCCAGCGCCAATTTCGCGGCCGACGCCTTCAACACCGCCCAGATGTTCCCCAACCTGTTCCGGCGGATTTTCGCCGAGGGGGCCTTCGCGGCCGCCTTCGTGCCGGCCTATTCCAAGACCCTGGACCGCGACGGGCCCGAGGTGGCCGACAAGCTGGCGGCCGACGCCATGGCCACCATCGCCGCCTTCACGGTGGGCCTGACCCTGATCTCGCAGGCGGCCATGCCGTGGCTCATGATGGTCATCAGCCCGGGCTTCGGCTTTGGCACCGACAAGTACAAGCTGGCCGTGATCCTGACCCAGATCACCATGCCCTATCTGCCCTGCATGGCCATCGTGGCCCTGCTGTCGGGGGTGCTGAACGCCCGGGGCAAGTTCATCGTCTCGGCCGCCGCGCCGATCCTGCTCAACCTGGTGACCCTGATCGCGGTGATCCCGACCCGCAATGCCCACGACGCGGCGGTGGCGGCCTCGTGGGGCATTCTGGCGGCCGGGGTCTGTCAGGTGCTGCTGCTGGTCTGGGCGGTGCGCAAGGCCGGGGCGACGATCCGCTGGCGGCTTCCCCACCTGACGCCGGAGATCAAGGGCCTGATCGCTCTCGCGGTGCCCGGCGCCATCGCCGCCAGCGCCAGCCAGATCAACATCACCATCTCCGGCGTGCTGGCCAGCCATGTGAACGGCGCGCGGACCTGGCTGGCCTATGCCGACCGCCTGTACCAGCTGCCGCTGGGCCTGGTGGGCGTGGCCATCGGCGTGGCCCTGCTGCCGCGGCTGTCGCGGGCCGTGGTGGCCGAAGATCGCGCCGAGGCCCAGAGCGCCATGGACCAGGCCATCGTCTTCGCCCTGGCCCTGACCCTGCCGGCCGCCGTGGCGCTGTTCAGCATTCCGTTCTTCCTGATCGACGGCCTGTTCACCCGGGGCGAGTTCACGGTGTTCGACGCCCGCCAGACCGCCAACGCCCTGCTGCACTATGGCTGGGGCACCCCGGCCTTCGTGCTGGCCCGCATCCTGTCGCCGGCCTTCTTCGCGCGGGGCGACACCAAGAGCCCGATGCGGTTCGCCCTGGTTTCGGTGGCCGTCAATATCGGCCTGGGCCTGGCTCTGTTCCCGTTCATGGGCGTGCCCGGCCTGGCGGCCGCGACCAGCGCCGCCTCGTGGATCAATGTGCTGCAGATGGTGCTGACCCTGGGCAAGCGCGGCGACTACACCCCCAGCAAGATGGCCTGGGGCAAGATCGTTCGGGTGCTGGCGGCCAGCGTCTCGCTGGGCCTGATCCTGGCGGCCATGTCGCACTGGCGGGCCGCCATCGAGGCGCCGATCCTGGCCGTGGGTCTGGGCTCGGCCAAGGAACTGGCGATCCTGGCGACCTGCGCCGTGGCGGCGGGGCTGTATCCGGTGCTGCTGCTGCTGTCGGGCGGGGTGACCCTCGCGGAAGCCAAGACCGTGCTGCGGCGCGGCCGGCGCTAGGCTTGCCCTGCGGCGCGCGGAGCGGTAACCAGCGGTCATGGCTTTGATCGGTCCCTTCGCACCGCGATGGCGCGGCTCCCGCTGACCCTGATCGCCGCATCCCCGGATGCGGTTCGCGTTGCCGCGCTCGCCATTCCAAGTTTCAAGATCCAAGGCTGAAGCCATGACCGACCAAGCTCCCGCCGCCGTTTATGCGGGCCCCGCCCGCGTGCTCTCCGGCGTGCAACCTTCCGGCGCCCTGCACCTGGGCAACTATCTGGGCGCGCTGGTGAAGTTCGCCCGCCTGCAGCACGAGATCGACACCTTCATCTTCGTGGCCGACCTGCACGCCATCACGGTGTGGCAGGAGCCCGCCGCCCTGGCCCAGCAGACCCGCGAGATCGCCGCCGCCTATCTGGCCGCCGGCCTCGACCCGGCCAAGGCCACGATCTTCCCGCAGTCGGCCGTGCCCGAGCACGCCGAACTGGCCTGGATCTTCCAGTGCGTGGCCCGCCTGGGCTGGCTGGACCGCATGACCCAGTTCAAGGAAAAGAGCGGCAAGAACAAGGAGCGCTCCAGCGTGGGCCTCTACACCTATCCGGTGCTGCAGGCCGCCGACATCCTGATCTACAAGGCCACGCACGTGCCGGTGGGCGAGGACCAGAAGCAGCACCTGGAACTGACCCGCGACATCGCCGCCAAGTTCAATCACGACTTCGGCATCTCGGGGGCCGCGCCAAACTTCTTCCCGCAGCCCGACCCGCTGATCCAGGGTCCCGGTGCGCGGATCATGAGCCTGCGCGACGGCTCGGCCAAGATGAGCAAGTCCGATCCGTCGGACTACAGCCGCATCAACCTGACCGACGACGCCGACGCCATCGCGACCAAGGTCAAGAAGGCCCGCACCGATCCCGAGCCGCTGCCCGAGACGCTGGAAGAACTGGCGACCCGTCCCGAGGCCGACAACCTGGTCGGCATCTTCGCCGCCCTGGACGGTCGGACCAAGGCCGAGGTTCTGGCTGAATACGCTGGCAAGGGTTTTGGGACGTTCAAGCCGGCCCTGGCTGACCTGGCGGTCGAGAAGCTGGCCCCCGTCGGTGAGCGAATGCGTTCGCTGCTGGCCGACCCGGCCGAGATCGACCGCATCCTGGCCAAGGGCGCGGCGCGGGCCCGCGAGGTTGCGGCCCCGACCGTGGCCGAGGTGAAGAAGCTGGTGGGGTTCTGGGGGGCATAACCTCTTCCTTCTCCCCTTGCGGGAGAAGGTGGCGCGCAGCGCCGGATGAGGGGTTGAAAGCGTTGTCGGCCATGGTCGACGGGCAGGCTGGATGAGGGGCGTTCGCGCGACCCCTCATCCGTCGGCTTTCAGCCGCCACCTTCTCCCGCAAGGGGAGAAGGAAATTAGACCCGCTCGGGGATCCGCACCGTCAGGGTCTCATAGCCCTTCACGAAGCTGGAATAGACCCGCTTGGGCTCGTCCAGCACCTCGATCTTCGGGAAGCGCTTGAGGATCTCTTCCCAGACGATCTTCAGCTGCATCTCGGCCAGGCGGTTGCCCACGCAGCGGTGGATGCCAAAGCCGAACGACAGGTGGCGGCGGGGGTTTTCGCGGTCGATGATGAAGCTGTCGGCGTCTTCGATCACGGTGTCATCGCGGTTGCCCGAGACGTACCACATGACGACCTTGTCGCCCTTCTTGATCGACTTGCCGGCCAGCTCGACGTCTTCCAGCGCCGTGCGGCGCATGTGGGCCAGGGGCGTCTGCCAGCGGATGATCTCCGAGACCATCGAGGGGATCAGCTCGGGATTGGCCCTCAGCTTGGCTTCCTGCTCGGGGTTCTTGCTGAGCGCGTAGAGGCCGCCGGTCAGGGAGTTGCGGGTGGTGTCATTGCCGCCGACGATCAGCAGGATGATGTTGCCCAGATATTCCATGGGCGGCATGTTCTTGGTCGCCTCGCCCTGGGCCAGCATCGAGATCAGGTCGCCGCCGGGCTCTTCGGCATTGACCCGCTCGTTCCAGAGATTGGTGAAATAGGCCAGGCACTCCAGCAGCTCGGCGCGGCGGGCGTCCTCGCTCTCGACGATGCCGCTTTCCGGCGAGGCCGTGGCAACGTCGGACCAGCGGGTCAGCTTGCGGCGCTCTTCCCAGGGGAAGTCGAACAGGGTGGCCAGCATCTGGGTGGTCAGTTCGATCGACACCCGGTCGACCCAGTCGAAGGGCTGGCCGATCGGCAGGCTGTCGAGGATCAGGTTGACCCGCTCGCGAATGACGCCTTCCAGCTTGGCCAGGTTCTGCGGCGAGACGATCGGGCTGACGGTCTTGCGCTGGATGTCGTGCTTGGGCGGGTCCATGGCGATGAACATCGGCAGGACGAAGTCTTCGTCGAAGTCACGGATGGTGATGCCGCCCAGATGGGCGTCGGACGAGAACACCGCGTGGTTGGTGTCGACGGCCATGATGTCGTTGTACCGGGTCACCGACCAGTAGGGGCCGGTCTCCTCATTGCCTTTGGACCAGTGAACCGGGTCTTCTTTCCGCAGGCGCTCGAAATAGGCCCACATGGCGTCGGCCTGGAACAGGACCGGATCGGCGACATGAAAGTCTTCCAGCGGCGTGGACCAGGCGGCGGCGCTGAGCGCGCCCTTGCTGAGATCGATCGAACCGTCGCTCATTGCGGACCCTCCCAAGGATCGTTGTTTTTCGTATCACGCCAGAAAATGACGCCTGTGTCACCTTTCTTTGTGGTCACCCGCGCATCTTGCGCCGGAGGCTCGCGAGGTCCATTTCTCCGCCATGTTCATCCAGACCGAAACCACGCCCAATCCCGAGGTGCTGAAGTTCCTGCCCGGCCGTGAAGTGCTGGGCGAGGGCGCGCGCGAGTTCAAGACGGCGGAAGAGGGCGAGTCCTCGCCGCTGGCCAAGGCCCTGTTCCAGCTGGGCGACGTGACGCGAGTGTTCTTCGGTCCCGATTTCCTGACCGTGACCAAGGATCCCGACGCCGAGTGGCCGCACCTGAAGGCGCCGATCCTGGCCGCCATCATGGACCACTTCACCAGCGGGCGGCCCCTGCTGCTGGATGCAACCGACAGCGGCCACGACGACGACGGCGTCTATGATGATGAGGCCAGCCAGATCGTCGCCGAGATCAAGGAACTGCTCGACACCCGCATCCGTCCGGCCGTGGCCCAGGACGGCGGCGACATCGTGTTTTCGAAGTTCGAGCCCGCGACGGGCGTTGTCTGGCTGCACATGCGCGGCGCGTGTTCGGGCTGTCCGTCCTCGTCGGCGACGCTGAAGTCCGGCGTCGAGAACATGCTCAAGCACTATGTGCCTGAAGTGACGCGGGTCGAGCAGACGCTGTAGGGCGTCGCGCAAAGAAAAAGGGCCGCGCCAGGCGCGGCCCTCCGGGTCTTTCAGATCGTTCTGATCACCAGCGCTTGGTGATGCTGAACAGAACCCGGCGTTCGGCCTTCAGGCCCGAAATCCCCTTGGTCTGGGACTGCCGGTCCTCCAGAAGGTTTTGACCGGCCAGGGCCAGGGTCACCCCGGATTTCATCTCGTAGCCCACACGTCCGGCGACCGTGGTGTAGCCCTTCACCGGTTCCAGGGTCTGGGTCGCGGTGTAGGAATTGAACTTCGAAACCGTGCGGACATAGGTGTCGACGGTCCAGCGGCTATCGGTCCAGCCCAGGCTCAGATTGCTACGCCATTTCGGCGAGGTGTCGCCGAAGGCGATCAGTCGCCGAACGGCGCTGTAGCCGGCTATCGTGGTGTCGGTGATGTCGACATAGGTCGTGTCGGCGCTCCAGCGGAAGCCCTTGCCAAACTTGCCGGCTCCCGAAACCTCGACACCCTTCATCTCCGACTTGCCGATGTTGTAATAGGTCAAGGCGGCATAGGTCGTGGCCGTGGCCGGGATATCGATCTGCAGCCTGGAGACGCCGCTCTTCACGTCTTCGGTGCGCTGAGCCATGAGCTTGACGGCCATGCGGGCGCCGAGCTTGGGAATGGCGCGCTCATAGGCGACCTCGTAGCTGGTGATCAGCGTGGGGTTCAGATCGGGATTGGCCAGGGTGGCGATCCCGACCGGCGGTGCGGTGGCGGGTATGACCTGGCGTGACCCCAGTTCGACAAGGGTGGGAGCCTGCACGCCGCGCGCCGCGATCAGGCGGATGGTGTCGACATCCGTGGCGCTGATCACCGCGCCCAGATTGACGCTGACTTCCTTGATCGAGCGGTCCCAGTCGCTGTTCTTGTTTCGTGTGACCCCGGCGGGGAATGTGCCTGTCCGGCTAAGCTCCAGACTGTCCAGGCGAGCGGCGGCCGTCAGCGCGACCTTTTCCGAGGCCTGCCAGTTCCACATCGCGGACGGAGCCAGCACGCGATAGCGCACCGTGCCGCCCTTGACCGGGGTCGTGTTGACCTCGTTGTCGCGATATTCGAGCGCGACGCGCAAGGTATGGTCCGAGCCGATCTTGATCAGATCCTGCACCTTGGCGACCATGATCTTGTTTTGGTAGTGCAGGGGCAGGGCGGTGGAATCGAGCTGGTTGACATAGATCTGGGCCTGAATGGCGCCAATGCGGGTGTCTGAATCGAGCGTCGCCTTGATCGAGTCGGTCTTCACCTTGTGGCGGACATAGGTGTAGCTCGACAGCATTTCGGACTGACCCGAGTTTGACCATGAGGCCTCGACCCGCAGGTCCGTGGTCGGCGACAGCGCCGCCACCGCGTCGAGCGCGGCATGCACCTTCCAGGGATCGGCCAGCAGGGAAGAGGCCACCGTCGTGCCGGTATTGCTCCATTCGTCCTGTTTGTCGGCGCTGAGCGACAGGCGGGCCTTCACCGGTCCGAGGCTCATGGTGTTGACCAGGGTCGCCGAGGCATAGCCCAGGCCGCCCGCCTGGACGGTGACGCTGTTGGTCTTGTCGTATTTGGGGTTGAACGTGATGATGTTGATCACGCCGGAAACGGCGTTGAAGCCGAACAGGGCGCTGTTGGGGCCTCTCACCAGTTCGATCTGGCGGATTTCCTCAAGGGCCACCGGCAGGGTGTGCCAGTCGGTATAGCCGAAGTGGTCCAGATAGACCTGGCGGCCGTTGATCAGCACCAGCATCCGCGGCGAACGCGCCTGATTGTAGCCGCGTACGCTGACTTCGGCCGCGCCCGCGGCGAAGGGCAGAATATCGACCCCGGCGCTTCGGGACAGGATGGTTGGAATATCCGTCGCGCCTGACCGACGGATGTCCTCGGCGGTGATGATGGTCATGTCGACCGGCGCCTGGGATGCGCGCTGCGGCGAGCCGGTGGCCGATGTGGTGACGGGCTCGTTGAACATCGCTTCAAGCGAGCCATAGTCAATCGTTTGGGCGCTGGCGGAGCCGGCGGCCAAGGCCAGGCCGGCCGTGGCCAGAAGGATTGATTTTTTCATGCGATTCCCCTCGGCTCTGGATTAGATTTCGCGGATCATCATGCGGAAGGCGGCCTTGAAGGTCGCTCCGACGGCCGCGGCGGCGGCGCGATTGACGACGATCTCGACCTTGGGATCCGCCGACACGCTGATGGCGCAGCCGCCCGACGTGGCGCACGCTGTGTCCGAGCCGATGGTGATCAGGTTCTTGCCCTTGGCGGCCGCGCCGACCGCGCTGTAGGCCACGCCGCTGGTCACGAAGAGAGCGGTGACGCCCGAGGCCGAGCCGACAGCGCCGGCTTCGATCGCCTTGCCCGTCACGGTCAGGCCGCCGGCGCTGTAGCCGCCGCCGATGGCGGCCATCACGGCGTTCTTTTCAGCCACCGAGGCCGGCTTGGAGGGGTCGAACACCACACCCATGACCGCTGAACCCGTTGGAGCCTTTTCCAGGAAGGTCAGGGCGCGAACCGCGATCTGCAGGTCCTTCTGAGTGTCAGCGTGGGCGACAAGCGGCGCCGCCAGTACCGCCAGCGCGGCGATGGCCGTACGGCGAGCGTTGTGAGTCCTGGTCATAAGTCCCTCCAAACCCCTCTTTCGGTGGGGGCGTGGAGATAGTGCGAGCTTGTATATTTTTTAGTATCTGTCAGATTGTCGCAGGGTTAATGTCTCTTCTGGAGTAGAAAATAGAAGTAAAATATCTGGCCATACCGACTTACCAAGCGGTAATACCTGAAATCAAAACGGATTTGTATTTTGATGAAGCGATTTATGGCCAAATCTAGGCGCAGTTTTATACATAGATAAGAATGTGATTTTCAGAATTCTCGATGATACGCCCCAAGTGACTATCGGTCATACCGATCGGTGCAATTGAACGAAACCTGGGCCGCGCGGAGAGATCGGAGCCGAGGACATCATCCTAGCTTTGGGGTCAGCCATCCGGAGCGCCTTGATTCGGCGCGGCGTGTCTCTATATCGCAACCTATCAAGTTACGGTTTTCGAAGGTTTGAAACCATGTCCAAACTGTCCGATCAGGCGCTCGCCCAGCTGTTCACCGAAGCCCGCACGCGCAATGGCTGGACGTCGGACCCGATCCCGGAAGCGGTCCTGCGCGAGCTGTATGACCTGGTTAAGTTCGGCCCCACGGCCGCCAACACCACGCCGGCGCGCTTCATCTTCGTCAGCAGCCCGGAAGCCAGGGCGAAGCTCGCGGCGCTGTCGTCGGGCTCGAACGGGCCGAAGATCCTGCAGGCTCCGGTCACCGTGATCATCGGCTATGACCTGGATTTCCCCGAGACCCTCGACAAGCTGTTCCCCAACGCCCCTGGCGCGAAAAACTGGTTCGGCGATCCCGTGGCCAAGGAAACCGGCGCGCTGCGCAACAGCTCGCTGCAGGGCGGCTACTTCATCATGGCGGCGCGAGCCCTGGGTCTGGACGTCGGTCCGATGTCGGGCTTCGACAATGCGGGCGTCGACGCCGAATTTTTCGCCGGGACCAACATAAAGTCCAATTTCATTGCTTCGATTGGCTACGGCACGGACGAGGGTCTCTTCCCGCGAAACCCGCGCCTCGACTTCGAGGAAGCCGCCAAAATCGTCTGATCCCAGACCAAGAGCTTGGCCCGGTTCGCGTGAGTATGGACCGATCCAGCCTGAGCCCCCGCCCGTTTCGACGGTCGGGGGCGACGGTTGTTTTGTGCATCCGGCGCGCACGCGCTAAAACCACCCCATGACCCAGCGCCTCGCCCTCATCGCCCTGCCGTTCCTGCTGCTCGCCGCCTGCGGCCCGGTGGAGAAGAAGGCCGACGAGGCCGGGACCGCCCCGCCCCCCGCCGAGCCGGGCAAGAGCGGCTCGGTCGCGGTGATGGTCCAGCCCTACACCGAGGGTCCGCTGACCGTCCGCGCCGAAGGCGTCGGCCCGATCAACGCCTCGACGGCCTTCGACCTGCCGACGATCAAGGTGCTGTTCCCCAAGGCGGTGGTCGAGCAGGCCTTCCTGCACTTCGGCGCCGGGCCGGCCCAGCCGATCATCAATGTCGAACAGAACCAGATCCCGCTGATGGAGATCGCCAAGGGCGAGGACGGCGACCTGGGGTCGATCCGACTGGAAGGCGGCGACGTGCGCGGTCCCAAGGACGAGACCCTGCTGACCCAATGGTCGGCGCTGGGCCTCGACATCAAGACCTGCCGGGCCGGCGAGGGCCGCGACGTCAACGGCGTGATCTGCGTGCGGCCCGAGGCGCCCAATGTCCAGTATCTGATCGGCGTGCCCGGCTGGACCAAGGGCGGCCTACCGCCGGTCGAGACGCTGAACGCCAAGGGCCAGCTGAACGGCTTCGTCTGGCGCCCGACCGAGGTGGCCGCGGTCGGCGCGGCCTGAGTTTCATGCGCTTCCCCACCGCCCTGATCGCCGCTCCGCTGGCGCTGCTCGCCGCCTGTGGTCCGGCGGACAAGCCCGCCCCGCCGGCGTCGGCTCCAGTCGGAGCGCCATCGGCTTCCGTGACCGCGTTGTTGCCGCTCGACGAGTACGCCGTCGGCCCGATCATGGCCCAGACCCCGTTCAAGGCCGAAGCGATCCAGGCGCTGTTTCCCAAGGACAAGGTTGAGGCGGACGGCTCGGCCATCACCGTCGCCCGGGACGGCGTGACGATGCTGAAAATCCTCGGCGAGCCGGGCGTCGCCACGGTCGGCGAGATCCACATCGCCGGACGATCGGCAAGCGGCCCACGCGGCGAGGTCTTCGGCATGCCGTGGCCCCGGCTCGACGTGCCGCTGAAGCGCTGCTGGATGGGCCAGGACGCCTATCGCCACGCCGTGATCTGCACCCAGCCGGGCGAGTCCGTGCTGCGCTACGTGTTCGAGGTTCCGGGCTGGACCCGCGATGACCTACCATCCACCGAGGTGCTGGCCGGCGCCACCCTGCGCGACTTCATCTGGAAGAGCGGCGCGGGCGGCTACGCCCCGACCGGGGGCGGCGCATGATCCTGGCCATCGACACCTGCCTGGGCGCCAGCTCGGTCGCCATCCTCGATGGCGACCGTGTGCTGGCGGCGCGCGGCGAGCCCATGACCCGGGGCCATCAGGAGCGTATCGGCGTCCTGGCCCGCGAGGTCGCGCTGGAAGCCGGCGTGACGTTTTCCGACCTGACCCGGATCGGCGTCACTGTCGGTCCCGGCTCGTTCACCGGCCTGCGCGTGGGTCTGGCCTTCGCCAAGGGCCTGGCCACGGCGCTGTCGATCCCCTGCGTGGGCGTCAGCACGCTGGAAGCCCTGGCCTTTGGAACGCCAGGCTTCGTCGCCGCCGTGCTCGATGCGCGGATGAGCCAGGTCTATCTGCAGATCTTCGACGGCCGGGTCGCCCTGATGGCTCCCGACGCCCTCGATCTGGGCTCGGCCGCCGCGCGGCTGGCCGAACTGCATGGCGGCCAGGCCGTGACCCTGATCGGTTCGGGCGCGCCGCTGCTGGCTGAAACCTTCCCGAAAGCCACGATCCTCACGCCGGCCTTTCCCGATCCGGTGGCCGTGGCGCGACTGGCCGCCGCCCGGTCCGCGCCGGCCCATTCGCCCCGGCCGCTCTATCTGCGCGCGCCCTACGCCACCCTGCCTGTCGCATGATCCTGCGCCCTGTTGGCCTTGAGGCCTGTTTCATCCTCGCCGACCTGCATGACCGCGCCTTTCCCCGGCCGTGGAGCGCGATCGAATTCGAGGACCTGCTGAAGTCGCCCGGCGTCTTCGCGGTGCTGGGCGAGGCGGGTGAGCCGGCTCAGGAAAAGGGCTTCATCCTGTGCCGGTCGATCGCCGGCGAGGCCGAGATCCTGACCATCGCCGTCGACCCCGCCGCCCGCCGTCGCGGCTGGGGCGCGGCCCTGGTCGAGATGGCGGCCGGAATCGCCACCGAGACCGGCTCCGAAGCGATGTTTCTGGAGGTCGCGGCTGACAATGCCGCCGCCATCGCCCTCTATGCGGCGACGGGCTTTGCCCGGGTGGGGCTGCGCAAGGGCTATTATCCCCATCCGGATGGCGCTAGGGACGCGGTTGTCATGCGGCGGGCGCTTAACACTTAAGGGTTCACCGCCTATTCTGCCATCGACTCAGACGGAGGCGCCGCCTTGGATCGACTTGAAAAGCTCTGCATCGATAAGGGCATGCGCATGACCGACCAGCGCCGCGTGATCGCGCGCGTGCTGTCGGCCGCCGACGATCATCCGGACGTCGAAGAGCTGCACCGCCGCGCCCACGCCGTCGATCCGCACATCTCGATCGCCACGGTCTATCGCACCGTGCGGCTGTTCGAGGAGAGCGGCATCATCGAGCGCCACGACTTCCGCGACGGCCGCTCGCGCTATGAAGAAACCCCCAGCCATCACCACGATCATCTGATCGACATGAAGACCGGCAAGGTCGTCGAGTTCGTGGACGAGGAGATCGAGGCCCTGCAGAACGCCATCGCGCGCAAGCTGGGCTACAAGCTGGTGGACCACCGGCTGGAACTCTACGGGGTTCCGATCGAGGAGTGATCGGGAGCTGCTTCCCCTTTTGGGGGAGCTGTCGCGAAGCGACTGAGGGGGCCTTCTGGACCTGGGCCGAGCTAGTCCCCTCCGGCCCTCTGGGCCACCTCCCCCAGAGGGGGAGGATCTTCGGGTGTGGCGCCCATGTCCTTGCACGCCGGCCCTCACGCCCTCATAACCTCGCCCATGAGCGAGACCCCGCAAAAGCGCCTCTATATCAAGACCTACGGCTGTCAGATGAACGTCTATGACAGCGAGCGCATGGCCGATGTCCTGCGCCCGCTGGGCTATGGCGTGGTCGATGATCCGGAAGGGGCCGATCTGGTGGTGCTCAACACCTGCCACATCCGCGAGAAGGCCACCGAGAAGGTCTATTCGGAACTGGGCCAGATCAAGCTGATGAAGGACCGCAAGGCGGCGGATGGCGGTCGCATGACCATCGCCGTGGCCGGTTGCGTCGCTCAGGCCGAGGGCAAGGAGATCATGCATCGCCAGAAGGCGGTCGATCTGGTGGTCGGTCCGCAGTCCTATCACCAGCTGCCCGAGCTGATCGCCCGCGCCCACCGGGCCACCGGCGAGCGGCTGTCGACCAGCTTCGCCGCCGACGAGAAGTTCGACGCCCTGCCGGCCGAGCGCCAGGTCAGCGGCGTCACGGCGTTCCTCACCGTCCAGGAGGGCTGCGACAAGTTCTGCACCTTCTGCGTCGTGCCCTATACGCGCGGCGGCGAGTGGTCGCGGCCGGTGAACGACATCCTCGAGGAGGCCCGCCGTCTGGCCGACCAGGGCGTGCGCGAGGTCACCCTGCTGGGCCAGAACGTCAACGCCTATGACGGCGACGGCTCGACCCTGGCCAAGCTGGTTCGCCAGCTGGCGAAGATCGATGGCCTGGATCGCATCCGCTATACGACCAGCCACCCGCGCGACATGGGCGATGACCTGATCGAGGCCCATGGCGAGCTGCCGGAACTGATGCCCTATCTGCACCTGCCGGTGCAGGCGGGCAGCGACAAGATCCTGAAGGCCATGAACCGCGACCACACGGCCGAGAGCTATGTGAAGCTGATCGAGAAGATCCGCGCGGCGCGTCCGGACATCGCCATGAGCGGCGACTTCATCGTCGGCTTCCCCGGCGAGCGGGACGGCGATTTCGAAAAGACCCTGGATCTGGTCCGCGAGGTCGGTTTCGCATCCGCCTTCTCGTTCAAATATTCGCGCCGCCCGGGCACCCCGGCCTCGGCCATGACCGGCCAGGTCGACGAGGCGGTGAAGGCCGAGCGTCTGGAGCGCCTGAACCAGTTGCTGGATCAGCAGCAGAAGGCCTTCAACGCGACCCAGGTCGGCAAGGTCCTGCCGGTGCTGTTTGAAAAAAGTGGCCGCCACGCCGGTCAAATCGTCGGCCGCAGCCCCTATCTTCAGGCCGTCCACGCCGAGGGCGGGGAACAGCTGCTCGGGACCATCGTTCCGGTCCGCATCGAAAGCGCCGCCAAGATGAGCCTGGGCGGCGTGCTGGAAACCTCTTCCGTTCTGGAGACCGCTTGAGCCGCACCCCTGAGTTCCTGCCGCTGTCGGACGACGCCGTTCACGCCGTCTCCGGTCCCGGTGGCCGTCACGCCGCCCTGATCGAGGACGCCTTCAAGGTTCTGATCGAGACCCCGGGCGGCGGCGTGACCATCACCGGCGACGTCAAGGGACGCACGGGCGCCAAGCGGGCGTTGAACGACCTTGCCCACCGCGCCGACGCCGGCGAGGAAGTGGTCGAGGCCGATGTCCGCATCGCCGTGGGCGAGGCCCAGAGCACCGGCGGTCAGGCTTCGGCCCGCACCGTGCGCAAGGGCTCGGTCTCGCCCAAGACCAAGGGTCAGGCCCGCTATATGGAAGCCATGGGCAGCCATCCGCTGTCCTTCGGTCTGGGTCCAGCCGGCACCGGCAAGACCTTCCTGGCCGTGGCCCATGGGGCCGGCATGCTGCTGCGCGGCGAGGTCGATCGCCTGATCGTCACCCGCCCCGCCGTCGAGGCCGGCGAGAAGCTCGGATTTCTGCCGGGCGACCTGAATGAGAAGGTCGATCCCTACATGGCCCCGGTCTGGGAGGCCCTGACCGACATCATGGGCGCCGACCAGCTGCGCCGTCGTCGCGAGAAGCTGGAGATCGAGGTCGCGCCCATCGCCTTCATGCGCGGCCGCACCCTGGCCCATGCCTTCGTCATCGTCGACGAGGCCCAGAACTGCTCGCGCCTGCAGATGAAGATGGTTCTGACCCGTCTGGGCGAGGGTTCGCGCATGGTGGTGACGGGCGACCCGACCCAGATCGACCTGCTCAATCCGCGCGACTCGGGCCTTGCCCACGCCGTCTCGATCCTGGAAGGGGTCGAGGGGGTTTCGGTCTCGCGCTTCACCGCCGCCGACGTCGTCCGCCATCCGCTGGTGGAGCGGATCGTCAAGGCCTACGACGCCGACGCAGCTCAGAGCACGCCCCGCTAGATGACCATCACTGTCGACATCGAGATCGAGGACGAGGCCTGGACCAAGGCCGAGCCCGAAGCCGAGGCCCTGGTCTGGCGCGCCGCCCAGGCGGTGCTGGACGCCCATCAGGACATCGAAGGCCAGGGGATCGTCATCCTGCTGGCCGACGACGACAGCGTTCAGGCCCTGAACCGCGACTTCCGCCAGAAGGACTACGCCACCAACGTCCTGTCCTTTCCGTCGCCCCAGGGACCAGAGGCCAATCCGGAAGGTCAGATCGGCGACATCGCCCTGGCGTTCGGGGTCTGCCAGCGCGAAGCGATCGAGCAGGGCAAGCCGCTCGCCCACCATTTGCAACATCTGGTGGCGCACGGGGTGCTGCATCTCTTAGGATACGACCACGAAGGCGACGAAGAGGCTGAGTCCATGGAGGCCCTGGAACGCGAGATCCTGGCCACTCTGGACGTGCCCGATCCCTACGCCGCCGATCAGGGATAGTTCTCCAGGGCCATGCCAAGCGACGACTCTAGTCCACAGCCCGCCGGTCCAGCTCGACAGAGCCGGGGCGTGCGGGCGTTTCTTCGCAAGATGCGCAAGCGATTGAGCGCGCCGGTCGAGATCGTTCGACCGCCCGAACCCGCCCAGGACGGCGCGGTCGACATCGTCGACCAGGCCGAAGCCTTCAAGACCCTCCGCGTGGCCGACGTGATGACGCCGCGCGCCGACATCGTCTCGGTCGAGCTGTCCACGCCGTTCGAGGCCCTGATCGCCCAGTTTACCGAGGCCGAACACTCGCGGATGCCGATCTATCGCGAGACCCTCGACGATCCGGTGGGCGTGATCCACGTCAAGGACGTGTTCCGCCTGCTGGCCGCCGGCGACAACCGTCCGGCCGCCACGGACGTGGTCCTGCACAAGCTGCGGCGCGAGGCGCTGTACGTGCCCGCCTCGATGCGGGCCGCCGACCTGCTGCTGCGCATGCGCACCAGCCGCATCCACCTGGCCCTGGTCATCGACGAGTTCGGCGGCACCGACGGCCTGGTCACCATGGAAGACCTGATCGAGGCGGTGGTCGGCGAGATCGACGACGAGCACGACGACGCCACCGTCGCCGGCATCGTCGCCCGGCCCGGCGGCGTGTTCGAGGCAGACGCCCGCGCGCCGCTGGAAGAGCTGGAAGCCGCGCTCGGCCGCGAACTGGCCCCGCCGGACATGGAAGAAGACATCGACACCGTCGCCGGTCTGGTCGTCGCCCTGGCCGGCCGCGTGCCGCAGCGGGGCGAGGTGATCGCTCATCCGCACGGCTTTGATCTGGAAGTGGTCGAGGCCGATCCGCGTCGGGTGCGTCGGGTGCGGGTGCGTCCCGCCGCCGTCCCGGGCGCGGCCGCCCAGCCCGCGGAAGCCGCCGCCTCGTGAATTTCAGGCTCGCCTCGCTCTGGCGCGACCGGAGCCTTTCGCTGCTGGCCGGCCTGGCCGCCGCCCTGGCCCATCCGCCGTTCGGCCTGCTGCCCGGTCTGCTGGGTTACGCCCTGCTGCTCTGGCTGCTCGACACCGTCGAGGGGCCGCGTCCGCTGCGGTCGGCCTTTCTGCGCGGCTGGCTGGCGGGCCTGGCCTATTTCGGGCTCGGCACCTGGTGGATCGGCGAGGCCTTCATGGTCGACGCCGCCAATCAGGGCTGGATGGCGCCGTTCGCGATCGCCGCCATGGCCGGAGGGCTGGCCCTGTTCTGGGGCGTCGCCGCCGTCGTCTATCGTCTGGTCCGCCCGGCGGGGGTGGGTCGCATCCTGGTCTTCGCCGGCGCCTTCGCGGCGCTGGAATGGGCGCGCGGCCATGTGCTGACCGGCTTTCCCTGGAACCTGCCCGGCGAGACCTGGAAGGCCGGCTCGGCTCCGTCCCAGGCCGCCGCGATCGTCGGCGCCTATGGCCTGACCTGGATCACCCTGGCCATCGCCGCCGCCCCGGCCGTCTGGCGCGAGGGCCTGGCCGGGCGCAAGGCGATCGCCGCCGCCGCCGCCGTGCTGACGGCGCTCTACATCAATGGCTGGGCGCCCGCCGCGCCGGCGCCCAAGGTCGTCTCGCCCACCGTCCGTATCGTTCAGGCCGATATCCAGCAGGAGGCCAAGTGGGACGCCGACCGCTTCGCCCAGGTGGTTCAGGCCTATGTCTCGCTGACCGCCAGGCCCTATGCGAGCGGAAAGCCCGCCGACATCGTCGTCTGGCCCGAAGGCGCCCTTCCGGCGGCCATCAACGACTATCTGGCCCCCGGAACCTGGGTGCGCCAGGCGATCGTCGACGCCCTACGGCCCGGCCAGCTGCTGCTGATCGGCGGCTATCGCTATGACGGTTCGGTCGACAGCCCGGTCTATTACAACAGCCTGATCGCCCTGAAGCGCACGGCGACCGACATCGAACTGGTCGGGATCTATGACAAGCACCGGCTGGTGCCGTTCGGCGAATATCTGCCGATGGACGCCCTGCTGACGAAGCTGGGCGTCAAGAGCCTGGCCCATCTGGGCGACGGCTTCGCCACCGGTCCGCGTCCGGCCCCGCTGCGGGTGTCGCCCGACCTGACCGTCCAGCCGCTGATCTGCTACGAGAGCCTGTTTCCCGGCCTGGCCCGGCCCGATCCGGCGGTCCGCGCGCTGATCAATGTGTCGAACGACGCCTGGTTCGGCGTCACCTCGGGGCCGCTGCAGCATCTCAATCTGGCCAGCTATCGCGCCATCGAGACCGGTGTCCCGATCCTGCGCGCGACGCCGACGGGGGTTTCGGCCCTGATCGATGCAAAAGGCAAGATCGTGCGCGGCGCCCAGCTGAATCTGGGCGAGAGCGGCGTCATCGACGGCATCCTGCCGGATATGGGCAAAACCACACCCTACGCCCGGCTGGGCGACAGTCTGTTCATGCTGTTGATTGTGATATCAGTGTTCGCCGGACTTCACCGGTTTTCGCCCCGAAGAGGGTAAGGGCTTTCAATTATTACCATTTTGTAAGACATAGGCTCAATAAAAACCGCAATTTCAGCTATCAAGCGTAGGCATGAGCGCTCCTTCCGACCAAGACCGTCACCCCAATCCGATCGACCTTCACGTCGGCGCGCGCATCCGAATGCGCCGCAAGATCCTGGGTGTCAGCCAGGAACGGCTGGCCGAGGATCTGGGCCTGACCTTCCAGCAGGTGCAGAAGTACGAGCGCGGGGCCAACCGGGTCAGCGCCAGCAAGCTGTACGAGATCGCCCGCAGCCTGCAGTCTTCGGTGGCCTATTTCTTCGAGGGTCTGGCCGATCCGACGGACACCGACGGCATGGCCGAGACCGGCGCGGAGCAGTTCGTCCACGATTTCCTGATGACTCCCGAGGGTCTGGAACTGGCCAGCCTGTTTCCCAAGATCAGCCGCACCAAGGTGCGTCGCCGGATCCTCGACCTAGTGCGCTCCATGGCCGACGAGGATGTGCCCGAAAGCCAAGACTAGGCCGGGGCCGCCCCGCGACGATCGGCGCGGCTTGCCGACATAAACATATCTTTATATGCTGTCCGGCTAGTGGGATGGACCTGTTGTCCATTCCTGCGAATTCTATGGCCGGAGCTGTCCCTTGAGCCGTTCGTCCTACATCTTCACCAGCGAGAGCGTCTCCGAAGGCCACCCCGACAAGGTCGCCGACCGGATCAGCGACACCGTGGTCGACGCCTTCCTGAGCGCCGACCCCGAAGCCCGTGTCGCCTGCGAGACCCTGGTCACCACCAACCGCATCGTGCTGGCCGGCGAAGTCCGGGCCGGCAAGCCTGACGGCGACAAGGCCGCCAACAAGCAGCTGACCAAGGACATCCTCAAATCGCTGGAGCCCAAGGTGCGGGCCGCGATCAAGGACATCGGCTACGAGCAGAAGGGCTTCCACTGGCAGAAGGCCAAGTTCGCCAACTACCTGCACGGCCAGTCGGCGCACATCGCTCAGGGCGTGGACGCCAGCGACAAGAAGGACGAAGGCGCCGGCGACCAGGGCATCATGTTCGGCTATGCCAGCACCGAGACCCCGGAGCTGATGCCGGCCACCCTGCAATACAGCCACAACATCCTCAGCCGCCTGGCCCAGCTGCGCCACAGCGGCGAGCTGTCGGCCCTTGAGCCCGACGCTAAGAGCCAGGTGACCCTGGAGTATGACGGCAGCGGCAAGCCGGTTCGCGTCGTCTCCATCGTGGTGTCGCACCAGCACAAGAAGAAGATCGACGGCAAGGCCGCGACCTCCAAGCGCGTCCTGGACCTGATCCGTCCGCACATCCTGCCGATCTTCCCCGAAGGCCTGATCACCAAGAAGACCCAGTGGCTGGTCAACCCGACCGGTCGCTTCGAGATCGGCGGCCCCGACGGCGACGCCGGTGTCACCGGTCGCAAGATCATCGTCGACACCTACGGCGGCGCGGCCCCGCACGGCGGCGGCGCGTTCTCGGGCAAGGATCCGACCAAGGTCGACCGCTCGGCCGCCTATGCCTGCCGCTACCTGGCCAAGAACGTCGTGGCGGCCGGTCTGGCCGATCGCTGCACCATCCAGATCGCCTATGCGATCGGTGTGGCCAAGCCGGTGTCGTTCCACGTCGACCTGCACGGCACGGGCAAGGTTGATCCCGCCGTGCTGGAAAAGCTGCTGCCCGAGCTGATCGGCGGCGCCACCCCGCGCTCGATCCGCCAGCACCTGCAGCTGAACAAGCCGATCTACGCCCGCACCGCCGCCTACGGCCACTTTGGCCGCACGCCGGATAATGAAGGCGGCTTCTCGTGGGAGAAGACCGACCTGATCAGCGAGCTGAAGGGCCTGGCTTAAGCCTCGGCCTCTCCTGACTGTTCGAAGCGGGCCTCGATCATGCGATCGGGGCCCGCTTTCGTTTGGGGTCGTTCCGCTGGCCTCGCACCCGGATGACGGCTAAGACGCCGCCCCATGACCTCCGCTCCGATCCCCCACGGGCCTCTGCGCACATTCGGCCGCATCAAGTCGCGACCGGTGAAGCCGCGCCAGCAGGCCCTGCTCGACACCCTGCTGCCCGAAATCGCCGTACCCGAAGCGCCGTTCGAGCCGCGCGACCTGGCGCCCGAGACCACCGAGACCTGGCTGGAGATCGGCTTTGGCGGCGGCGAGCACATGGCCGCCCAGGCCGGCCGTCATCCGCACGCCCTGATCCTGGGCGCCGAGCCCTTCGTCAACGGCGTGGCCAGCGCGGTCCGTCACATCGAGGAGCAGGCGCTCAAGAACGTCCGCATCCACGAGGGCGACGCCCGCGACGTGATCGGCTGGCTGCCCGACGCCTGCCTGACGCGGGTCTTCATCATGTTCCCCGATCCCTGGCACAAGGCGCGGCACAACAAGCGCCGCTTGATCCAGCCGGCGGTGGTCACCGAACTGGCGCGGGTGCTGAAGCCCGGCGGTCGCCTGCGGTTCGCCACCGACTGGGCCGACTATGCCGAGTGGACGATCGAGCGGGCTCTGGCCGATCCGGCCTTCCGCTTCGAAAGCGAGACGGCCGACCGCAACGCCCCGCCCGCTGACCATGTGACCACTCGCTACGAGGAAAAGAAGCTCGGCGACTGCGCGCCGGTCTTCCTGGATTTCGTGCGGGTCTGATCGACCGCGCGTCTGCTAAGCTTGCCCCCGGCCCGCGTCATGACGGGCGGGGGAGGCGACCATGAACTGGATTGTCGAGCACTATCAGAGCGTTCTGGTGGTCAGCGGGCTGCTGACCCTGACCATGCTGCAATTTGTCTTCGCGCCGACCCGCTCGCAGCGCTCGACCTATGGCGAGGCTCTGGAAGGGCCATTGGCCGATGTCGTGGTGCGGGGCTGGGGTCTGCTGATCAGTCTGACCGGCGGCATGCTGGTCTGGGCGGCGTTTCATCCCGAGACCCGGCCGCTGGCCGTCGGCGTCGCGGTGATCAGCAAGGTCTTCTATATGGGATCGCTGGTCGCCAAGGGCGGCCGGTTTCTCAAGGGCTTCGGCGGCGTGACCGTGCTGGTCGACGCGGTCATGGTCGCCCTGCTCGTGACCGGCCTGATGGCCGGTCACGCAGGCTAGTTCAGACTAGTAGTTGTCGTCGTGGCGCTTGATCGCCGCGCGGATGATGTCGGCGGTTTCTTCCAGATCGGCCCAGCCGGTGATCTTGGTCGACTTGCCCTTTTCCAGGTCCTTGTAGTGCTGGAAGAAGTGGGCGATCTGCTCGGTGAGGATCACCGGCAGGTCGCGCCAGCTGTTCACGCCTGTATAGAAGGGGTGCAGCTTGTCGACCGGCACGGCCAGGATCTTTTCGTCCGAGCCGGCTTCATCGACCATCATCAGCGTGCCGATCGGACGGCAGCGGATGATCGCGCCCGGCACGACCGGGGTCGGACCCACGACCATGATGTCGGCGGGGTCGCCGTCATCGGCCAGGGTGTGCGGGATGAAGCCGTAGTTGGCCGGATAGAACATCGCCGTGTGCAGGAAGCGGTCGACCATCAGGGCGCCGCTGGCCTTGTCGATCTCGTACTTCACCGGTTCGCCGCCCTGCGGGATCTCGATGACAGCGTTGAGGTCGTAGGGCGGGTTCACGCCCGTGGCGATCTTTGAGAGGTCCATTGTGACTCTTCTTTGGGGGAGAGGTCCGCGGGGAGGCGGTCCTGCGCGGCGACTGTATAGGCTACAAGTGTTGCGCTGCGAAAGAGGCCGCGCGCGCCGGCCTGTCCCGAGGCCCCGTCGCGGGGGCTTCCAACGCCTCGCCTATCGCGCTATATAGCTCCTACATCGTCCGTCAGCGCTGAGTGCGCTTTCGAGCGGCGGCCCGAAAGGCTGCCGCTTTTTCTTTGGCTGTTTGGCGCCCGCGCCTGCCGGCCCTGTTTTGAGTTGAGAAATCCGTTGCGCGGCAAGACGCAGGAAGACCGTGATCTGATCGAAATTCTCGATCCCGTGGCCGAGACCGTCGGCTTCGAGATCGTCCGTCTGCGCCTGATGGGTGGGGCCGAGACGCGTCGCCTGCAGATCATGGCCGAGCGTCCGATGCAGGCCGACGGTTCGGGCGGCGACATGAATGTCGAGGATTGCGCCAAGCTGTCGCGCGCCGTGTCCGAGATCCTGGACGCCGCCGATCCGATCAGCGGCGAATATACCCTGGAAGTCTCCAGCCCGGGCGTGGATCGCCCGCTGACGCGACTGAAGGATTTCGACGACTATGCCGGCCTGGAGGTCCGCATCGAGCTGGATCGCGTCGCCGAGGGCCGCAAGCGCTTCAAGGGCGAGCTGGCCGGCGTCGAGGACGGCCAGGTGGGCCTGAACATCGAGGGCGAGGACGACACCACCGTCTATTTCCCGTTCGAATGGCTGGTCGACGCCAAGCTGGTGCTGACCGACGCCCTGATGAAGCGGGGCGCTGAACAGCGCGCCGCCCGCGTCGCAGCCGACGGCGAAGACGCAGACGAAGATGACGTCGCCGCCGACGGTGGAGACGCTGACTCCGAAGATCTCGGCGACGACGCCGAAGACGAAGATTTTGACCTGTCCGAAAGTGAAGAGGACTGACCATGGCCATCGGCATTTCCGCCAACCGGCTCGAGCTGCTGCAGATCGCTGACGCGGTCGCGCGCGAAAAAGGCATCGAGAAGGAAGTCGTCATCGAGGCGATCGAGGACGCCCTGCAGAAGGCGGCTCGCGCCCGTTACGGCGCCGAGCACGACATCCGGGTGAAGATCGACACCAAGACCGGTGAGACCTCGCAGAAGCGCATCATCACCGTGGTCGGGGACGACCAGGAGATCGAGGGCGAAATCGGTCAGGTCCAGCTGTCGATCGCCAAGCGCACCTGGCGCGACGCCGAAATCGGCAAGGTCTATGAAGAAGACCTGCCGCCGTTCGAGATCGGCCGCGTCCAGACCCAGATGGCCCGCCAGGTCGTCATGCACAAGGTTCGCGAAGCCGAGCGCGAGCGCCAGTACGACGAGTACAAGGATCGCGCCGGCGAGATCGTCAACGGCAGCGTCAAGCGCGTCGAATACGGCAATGTCATCGTCGATCTGGGCCGTGGCGAAGGCATCATGCGCCGCGACCAGTCGATCCCGCGCGAGAACTTCAACGTCGGCGACCGCATCCGCGCCTACATCTACGACGTCCGTCGCGAGACCAAGGGCCCGCAGATCATGCTGTCGCGCGCCCACGGCGGCTTCATGGCCAAGCTGTTCGCGCAGGAAGTGCCGGAAGTCTATGACGGCGTCATCGAGATCCGCGCCGTGGCCCGCGATCCGGGTTCGCGCGCCAAGATGGCCGTGATCTCCAATGACGGTTCGATCGACCCCGTCGGCGCCTGCGTCGGCATGCGCGGTTCGCGCGTGCAGGCGGTGGTGGCCGAGCTGCAGGGCGAAAAGATCGACATCATCCAGTGGTCCGAGGACGAGGCGACCTTCATCGTCAACGCCCTGGCCCCGGCCGAGGTCTCCAAGGTCGTCATGGACGAGGAAGACGAGCGCGTCGAAGTCGTGGTGCCCGATGAGCAGCTGTCGCTGGCCATCGGCCGTCGCGGCCAGAACGTTCGCCTCGCCTCGCAGCTGACCGGCTGGCAGATCGACATCATGACGGAAAGCCAGGAGAGCGAGCGCCGTCAGAAGCAGTTCACCGAGACCACGGCCCTGTTCCAGGAAGCCCTGGACGTCGACGAGGTCATCGCCCAGCTGCTGGTCACCGAAGGCTTCGCCGCGGTGGAAGACGTGGCCTATGTCGAGCCGCACGAGATCGCGGCCATCGAAGGCTTCGACGACGAGACCGCCGACGAACTGCAGACCCGGGCCCGCGAATTCCTCGAAAAGGAAGCCGCCGCCCTGGACGCCAAGCGCGTCGCGTACGGCGTCGAGGATGCCGTGCTCGAGATCGAGGGTGTCACCCTGGCCATGGCCGTGGCCCTGGGCGAAGGCGATGTGAAGACCGTCGAGGATCTGGCCGGTCTGGTGCCCGACGACATGCGCGGCTGGTTCGAAACCAAGGACGGCGCCCGTGTTCGCGAGCCGGGTATCCTGGAAAGCTTCAACCTGTCCCCCGAAGACGCCGAAGCGCTGATCATGCGCGCCCGGATCGTCATGGGCTGGGTCGAGGCCCCGCCGGAGCCGGAATACGAAGAGATCGAGGAAGAGGTCGAGTACGCCGAGGGCGAAGCCGAGACGGACGTCGAAGCCGAGGCTGAAGCTGAAACGCCGGCCGAAGCCGTCGAAGAGACGCAGGACTAGAAAACGCTTCGGCCCTTCCGGTTTTCCGGGAGGGCCGAGGTCTTTCAGAGCCACATGAACCCAGAGCCCCAAGATCCTGTCGCTGAGATTGACGATGTCCCCGTCGATCCCAACGCCCCCAAGACCCATGCCGAGGCCCTCCGCCTTCGCAAGGACGTCGTGCTGGGCGAGGCGACCGACGAGAGCAAGCTGATCCGCTTCGTCGAAGGTCCGGGCGGGATCGTGGTGCCCGATCTGGCGCGCAAGCTGCCGGGCCGGGGGATCTGGGTCGGCGCCGACCGCGACTCCGTGACGCTGGCGGCCAAGAAGGGCCTGTTCTCGCGTTCGGCCAAGACCAAGCTGACGGCCCCCGCCGACCTGGCCAACCAGGTCGAGGCCTTGCTGGCCAAGCGGGTTCTGGACGGTCTGGGCCTTGCGCGCCGGGCCGGAAACATTATCTCGGGCTTTGAAAAGGTCGTCGCCGCGCTGAATTCCGGCAAGACGGCCTGGCTGATCGAGGCGTCCGACGGCGCCGACGACGGTCGCCGAAAGATGCTGACCGCCGTCTACAAGGCCCCGAATAATCCCCGAATCCTCGGGATGTTCACATCCGACGAATTGGGTTTGGCCTTAGGCGGCGAGAATGTGATACACACGGCGCTTCTTGCCGGGCGCGGCACTGATCGCTGGACTTTAGACGTCGAGCGGTTATCAGGCTTCCGCCCGCTACTCCCTCCGACCTGGTCGGCGAGTTGGCGCGAGGAGCCCTAGGGCCTTTCGATTGAACCGGCATGGCCGGTCTGATCGCAAGGCTCTGGATATTTGAGGTGGCGCGACCCGTCAGGGTCGGGCCCGTGAGTGAAGGGTCGGGAAACGAGCTTCCTTCGTGGGAGTACGTCCAGGCCCCTTTCTCACATGGAACGAACGGTTTTTGGCCGGGTCCTCCCGGCGGAAGTACAAGCGAGCGCATGAGCGACGAGAACGATAACGGTCGGCCCGGCACCCCTGGTGGGCGCGCGCCCATCACACTGAAGCCCCGCCAGGGCTCGGTGAGCGCCGGCGTGGTGAAGCAAAGCTTCAGCCACGGCCGCACCAAGACGGTAGTGGTCGAAACCAAGCGGACCCGTCCGCACGCCGCGCCGGCCGGTAACCTGGCCGCGCCGTCCTCGGCCGAGCGCCGTCACACCAACGAGCCGCGCCCGTCCCAGTCTTCGGGCGGTGGCGGCGGTTCGGCAGGGGGCCTCTCGCAAGACGAGATGCGCGCCCGCCAACGCGCCATCGAGGCGGCTCGCGAGAACCAGGACCGTCAGGCGACGCAACGCGCCGCCGATGACGCCCGGGCTCGCGCCGCTGAAGCCGCGGCTCGCGACGCAGCGGCCAAGGCCGCCGCGGCTGCTGCGGCCGCCAAGGCCGCCGCCGAACCGGCCCCCGCGCCGACCCCGGCGCCGGCCGCTCCGGTCGCCGCCGCTCCGGCGGCTCCGGCTCCCGTGGCCCAGGCTCCGGCGCCCGTCGCGCCGGCGGTTCCGGTCGCTGCTGCTCCGGTCGCCTCGGCGCCCGCCGCGCCGCGCGCCGAGGCTCCGCGTCCTGCTGCGGCTTCGCCCAGCCAGACCCGGACCTACGAGCCCAGCCGCGAACGTCGCGACGACCGCACGTCGACCACCACCTATCGTCCGCCTGCCGGCGAGCGCCCCCCGCAGGGTGATCGTCCGCAGGGTGACCGGCCGTTCAACCAGCGCGCCCCGCGCCAGGACGGTCCCTACAACCAGCGCGCCCCGCGTCCCGACGCGGCGCCCCGCGCCGATGCGGCCCCGCGTGGCCCGCGTCCGGAAGGCGGTTTCCGCAACGATCGTCCGCAGGGCGACCGGCCCCAGGGTGATCGTCCGCAGGGCGATCGTCCGACCCAAACTGTCCGCTATTCGGCCCTGGCTCCGCGCCCGGCGCCCGGCGCCCGTCCGGGTCCCGGTGGTCCGCCGCGCGGTCCGCGTCCCGGCGTTCCCGCGGCCGCTCCGGCGACCCCGGAAGTCCAGCGCGCCATGCGTTCGGCTCCGCGTCCCGGCGGCGAAGTCAGCCGTCGTCCCGAGGACGACGATGATCGCCGCAAGGCCGCCGCCCCCGGCAAGGCCGTGTCGCGCGCCAAGGGCGCGCCGATCCGCCGCGAAGGCCGCCTGACGATCCAGACCGTGGCCGGCGATGGAGACTCCGCCGACCGCATGCGTTCGCTGGCCTCGGTTCGCCGGGCCCGGGAACGTGAAAAGGAAAAGCGTCGCGGCGGTCCCGCCGATGTGGTGAAGGTCAGCCGCGAAGTGATCATCCCCGACGTCATCACCGTTCAGGAGCTGTCCAACCGGATGGCCGTGCGCGGCGTGGAAATCATCAAGTTCCTGATGCGTCAGGGCGTGATGCTGAAGATCAACGACGTCATCGACAATGACACCGCCGAGCTGGTGGCGACCGAATTTGGTCACACCGTGCGCCGCGTGTCGGAAGCCGACGTCGAAGAAGGCTTCATCGGCGCCGAGGACATCGACGATCACCTGGAGTCGCGGCCCCCGGTGGTCACGGTCATGGGTCACGTCGACCACGGCAAGACCAGCCTGCTGGACGCGCTGCGCAAGGCCGATGTGGCCGGCGGCGAGCACGGCGGCATCACCCAGCACATCGGCGCCTACCAGGTTCGCCTGGACGGCGGCGAGAAGATCACCTTCCTCGACACTCCCGGCCACGCCGCCTTCTCGCAGATGCGGGCGCGCGGCGCCAACATCACCGACCTGGTGATCCTGGTCGTGGCCGGCGACGACGGCGTGATGCCCCAGACCATCGAGGCCATCAAACACGCCCGCGCCGCCGAGGTGCCGATCATCGTGGCCGTCAACAAGATGGACAAGCCGGGTTCCGACTCGACGCGGGTCATCAATGAACTGCTGCAGCACGAAATCGTCGTCGAAAGCCTGGGTGGCGACACCCAGATCGTCGAGGTCTCGGCCAAGACCGGCCAGGGCCTGGACGAGCTGATCGAACGCATCACCCTGCTGGCCGAAGTGCTCGACCTGAAGGCCAACCCCGACCGCGTCGCCGACGGCGTCGTGATCGAGGCCAAGCTCGACAAGGGTCGCGGCGCGGTTTCGACCGTGCTGGTCAAGCGCGGCACGCTGAAGCGCGGCGACATCGTCGTGGCCGGGAGCCAGTTCGGCCGGGTTCGCGCCCTGCTGAACGAGCGTAACGAGCAACTGACCGAAGCCGGTCCCGCCACCCCGGTCGAGATCCTCGGCCTGGACGGCGTGCCTTCGCCTGGCGACCCCTTCGCGGTCGTCGAGAACGAGGCCCGCGCGCGCGAGCTGACCGAGTACCGCATCCGCCTGAAGCGTGAGAAGTCACTGCATCCGGTCGGCGCGGGCGCCACCAGCATGGCCGACATGATGGCCAAGCTGCAGGACAAGAAGTACCGCGAACTGCCGCTGGTCATCAAAGCCGACGTGCAGGGCTCGGCCGAAGCGATCATCGGTTCGCTGGACGCCATGTCGACCGACGAGGTCCGCGCGCGGATCATCCTGTCGGGCGCCGGCGCGATCAGCGAAAGCGACGTCATGCTGGCCAAGGGCGCCGGCGCGCCGCTCATCGGCTTCAACGTCCGGGCCTCGGCCCAGGCGCGGGCGCTGGCCGAGCGCGAAGGTGTCGAGATCCGCTACTACGCGATCATCTACGACCTGCTGGACGACATCAAAGGCGTGCTCTCGGGCATGCTGGCGCCGATCCAGCGCGAAACCTTCCTGGGCAACGCCGAAGTGCTGCAAGCCTTCGACATCTCCAAGGTCGGCAAGGTCGCCGGTTGCCGCGTCACCGAAGGTGTCGTGCGCAAGGGCGCCAAGGTCCGGATCATCCGCAACGACATCGTCGTTCTGGAACTGGGCACGCTGCAGACCCTCAAGCGCTTCAAGGACGAGGTCCCCGAGGTCCCGTCTGGCCAAGAGTGCGGCATGATGTTCGCCGGCTTCCAGGACATCAAGGTCGGCGACACCATCGAGTGCTTCACCGTCGAGGAGATCAAGCGCCAGCTCGACTAGGGCCAGCCTTGAACTTCAAAACCATCGGAAAGGCGCGGATCGCAAGGTCCGCGCCTTTTTCGTTTTTGGTCGGTGAACTCGACGGAAAAGGCGCGGCGTGGCAAGATAATCGCCTGTTGGAGCCTGGACATGAACCAGATCACGGTCGGAACATGGGGTGAGGCCATGGCCTCAGGCGGCCTGCGTGACGCGGGGCGCGCCGCGGGCCTGGTCGATGGCGAGCGGGTTGAGATCGAAGCCAAGGACGGTGACATCGTCATTCGCCGCGCCAAAAAGGTCCCGGTCAAAGGCAGTCCTGAAGCGCTGGCGGCCGTCGAGAGGTTGATCGAGAACAGCCGTGGCGTGACGCTGGGCGATGCGACGATCCGGGAACTGATCGAAGAGGGTCGGCGCGGGTGATCTTGGTGCTCGACGCCTCGATGACCATGGCGGCGATCTTTGATGACGAAAACAACTCGGCTGCCCAAGACGTTATGCGTGCGGTCGGTCGGGAAGGCGCGATCGTACCGTCCTTGTGGCGTCTCGAAACGGCCAACGTGTTGAGAAACTCGGTCAGGCGCGGTCGCTGCGACGCCGCGTTCGCGGATCGTGCTTTGCAGATCCTGTCTGATCTTCCGATAGCCATCGATGCGGAGACTGACACGCACGCCTGGGGCGCGACGGTCGAGGTTTCGCGCGCGGAAAACCTGACCCTTTATGACGCCGCCTATCTCGAACTCGCGATTCGACTGAAAGCGACCTTGGCCACTTGCGATGCCGAACTGATCGCCGCCGCCGGTCGCCGTGGCCTCGACGTTCTCACAGGCTGAAACTCACTGGACTGGAATTCGCCCAATTCCGGCGCTACGCCTTCAGCATGCGTATCAAAGCCCTTCTCGTCCTGACCGTCGCGGCCCTCTCGCTGAGCGCCTGCGCCACGGCTGACCGCTATGACGCGGCCGGCGACGTCCATGCCCTGCTGACGGCGATCCGCGACCGCGACCGGGCGGCTTTCGACGCCCGGGTCGATCGCCAGGCGCTGAAATACGAGATCGAGGCGCGGCTGATGGACGAAGCCCGCCGGCGCAAGGCCGACAACAGCCTGATGGCCATCGCCGCCGCCCTGGCCGGTCCGGCCGCCGATATCGCCGGCGAGGCCCTGATCCGGCCCGAGACCTTCCGCGCCGCCGCGAACTATTACGGCTACACGCCCGACCGCCCGCTGCCGGGCCGCATCGCCATCGCCAGCGCCCTGCGCCCGGCCGGCGACGGCCGGGTCTGCGCCGCCAAGAAGGACGGCCCCTGCCTGCTGACCTTCACCCGCGACGGCTCGGTCTGGCGGCTGAGCGGCTTTGATCCGCAAGCGGCGAACCTGCATTTCAAGCGGTAGGATCTTGGCTTCTCAAAATCCCGCT
This sequence comes from Caulobacter sp. FV2ye17ST, assembly GCF_058680955.1. Taxonomy (NCBI): domain Bacteria; kingdom Pseudomonadati; phylum Pseudomonadota; class Alphaproteobacteria; order Caulobacterales; family Caulobacteraceae; genus Caulobacter; species Caulobacter sp. FV2ye17ST. The sequence continues at coordinate 4,019,070 of NZ_CM178727.1, read as the reverse complement.
CTCCCCGGCGAAAGCCGGGGCCCAGATCGAGCCCACGAGCGCTCGCGTTGGTGGCTGGGCCTGCGGGCGCGACATACCCAAACGCTCCGGATGAATCTGGGCCCCGGCCTTCGCCGGGGAGAGCGGATGTGGGGTGTGGCTATTGCCGTGCTGGCAGCCACTCTGGCCACGACCGCCCACGCCGAGCGGCGGATGTTCTCGTACGACCCGATCTCGGCCGACGCCAAACGGCTGACCGGGGCCGGGCTGACCGTGCTGTTCGACCAGGGGCTGATGGGCGCCAAACCCATCAAGGTGCTGGCCACCGGCGTTCCGGCCCAGGGCCTGCTGATCAAGGGCAAGGATCGCGATCTCGGCCCCAAGGGGCTGGCGGGTCTCGAGGGCGTCGACGCCGATGCGGCTCTGTACGAGATCGACCCCAAGGCCGAGCAGGGCAGGGTCTATATCCGCGCCTTCTGCCCCGGCGCGACGCGCCTGTGGCTGAGCTTTAGCCGTATCGCCGTGCGCCGCGACCTCCGGATTCAGGCCCTGGGCGACGACCCCAAGGCGACCGGCCAGGCCCGGGTGTGCGGCACGCTGGATTTTTCCTGGCGCGGGGAATGGAAACTGCCGGACGGTCATCGTCCCGACCCGATGGAAGACTGGACCGACAACCTGAACGGCGTTCGCTAGGGCCGCTAAAGCTGTCATCCCGGCCGCAGCGCAGCGGAGAGCCGGGACCGCAACAGGCTCGGCGTTTCCGGCGGTCCCGGCTCGGCGCGCTTCGCGCTTGGCCGGGATGACAACGAGAAGGATGTCGGCCAAGCTCACGTCCAACGACACGGGGGTGGAACGATGACCAGCGCGCTGGACGGCTTTACGCGTTTCGAATTCGATGACGGCCGGTGGACCCGCGAGGTCTACAGGATCGGAACCGGTCCCGCCGTCATCGTCATCCACGAGATTCCCGGCCTGCATCCCGGCGTGCTGGCCTTCGCCCGCGATGTGGCGGCGGCGGGCATGACGGTCTTCTGTCCCAGCCTGTTCGGCGAGCCGGCCAAGCCCGTCAGCACCGGCTACGCCCTGGGCGTCATCGCCAAGACGCTGTGCGTGCGCCGCGAGTTCACCGCCTGGGCGACGGATCGTTCCAGCCCCATCGTCGACTGGCTGCGGTCCCTGGCCCGGCAGGTCCACAAGGAGTGTGGCGGCAAGGGCGTCGGCGCGGTGGGCATGTGCTTCACCGGCGGCTTCGCCCTGGCGATGATGACCGAGCCGTCGGTGGTGGCCCCGGTGCTGTCGCAGCCGTCCCTGCCGTTCGGCAAGAAGGGCAGGGGTTCGATCACTTGCTCAGCCGTGGAGATCGCCTGCGCCCGAACCCGTTTCGAGACCGAAGACCTGTCTATGCTGGCCCTGCGGTTTACGTCCGACAAGCTGGTGCCCGATGAGCGCTTCGAGACCCTGAAGCGTGAGTTCGGCGACCGGGTCGAGACGGTGGAGCTGGCCGACGCCGACGCGGCGCCGGGCGTTCCCATGGCCCCGCACTCGGTCCTGACCCTGCACCTGAACCGCGCCGACCCGCTGGGCCCGACCATGCAGACCCGCGACAAGGTGATCGCGTTCTTCAAGGCGCGGACTGGGGCTTAGGGGTGGATGCTCCCCGTAAAGGGTGGGCGCCGCCTGTGGAACCACAACCAAAAAGCTGTCATCCCGGACAAGCGAAGCGCAGATCCGGGACCGCCGGAAGCGCTGAGTTCAGGCGTCGGTCCCGGATCGGCGCGCTGCGCGCTTGTCCGGGATGACAGCCGTTTTTGGTCACATGCAATAGCTCTCCCCCGGAGGGGGAGGATCACCCCGCGCTGGACTTATCGCCCCCACAAGCCTAGACACCGCGCCTTGATTTTCCCCCGCGCTCCGGTGTTCGATCCGCCGGCCGGGCTGTAAGGACATCGCGCCATGAAGCGCCATACCGACAAGACTCCCAAGCCGGCCTCCACGGGCCCGTCGCAGCGCCAGCTTCGCGCGGGCGAGCTGATCCGCCACGCCCTGGTCGACATCCTGCGCCATGAAGACCTGCAGGACCCGGCCCTGATCAATGTCTCGGTGACGGTGACGGAAGTGCGGCTGACCCCGGACCTGCGCCACGCGGTCTGTTTCGTCGAGCCCCTGGGCGCCGGCATCGCGCCCAAGATCGACCGCGAGGCCTCGTCGCCGTCGCGGATCGCCGTCGAGCTGGGCAGCCCCGAGGTGGTGGTCGCGGGCCTCAACCGCGTGGCCAAGTTCCTGCGCGGCCGGCTTGGCAAGACCATCGACATGAAGTTCACGCCCGACCTGAAGTTCATCCACGACGAGAGCTTCAACTCGGCCGCCTATATGAACCGCCTGTTCGACAACCCGGTGGTGCAGCAGGACCTGCGCCGCCTGTCCGATGTGGTCGAGGACGAGGAAGACTGAGCGTGGCCCGCCGCAAGAAGGGCGATCCCGTTTCGGGCTGGCTGTGCCTGGACAAGCCCTATGACCTGACCTCGACCAGCGCTGTTTCCCGCGTCCGCCGGGCCTTCAACGCCCAGAAGGGCGGCCACGCCGGCACCCTGGATCCGCTGGCCACCGGCATCCTGCCCATCGCCCTGGGCGAGGCGACCAAGACCGTTCCGTTCCTGGTCGACGCCGACAAGGCCTATCGCTTCACCATCCAGTGGGGTCGCAACACCACCACCCTGGACCGCGAGGGCGAGACGACGGGCACGAGCGACGTGCGCCCGACCCGCGACGCGGTCGAGGCCGTGCTGGCCGAGTTCGTCGGCGAGGTCGACCAGATCCCGCCCAACTATTCGGCCATCAAGGTGGACGGCGAGCGCGCCTATGATCTGGCCCGCGACGGGGTCGAGTTCGAGCTGGCGACGCGCAAGGTGACGATCCACAGCTTGCGCGTGCTGGACGCCCCCGACGTCGACCACGTCGTGCTGGAGATGGAATGCGGCAAGGGCACCTATGTCCGCGCCGTGGTCCGCGACCTGGCCGCCCGGCTGGGAACCTGCGGCCATGTCGACCAGCTTCGCCGGACGCGGGTCGGCCAGTTCACGGAAGACGCGGCGATATCGCTGGAAACTCTCGAGAATTTGAGCTATGAGGCCCGCCTGTCGGAGGCATTGCTTCCGGTCGAGACCGCGCTGGACGACATCCCGGCGCTGGCCGTGACCGATGAAGACGCCTTCCGGCTTGCGCAAGGACGCGCCATCGTTCTGCTCCCAAGGCAGGTTGAAACGCTGAAAGCCGAGCTCACGCCCGGCGATCGAACCGTTTCCGCCATGGTGGGAGAGAGGCTGGTGGCCTTGTGCGAGATGCGCGCCGGACGGCTCAATCCGGTGCGGGTCTTTCAACTCACCTGAGCGGAGACAGCACGATGTCGATCACTGCCGAGCGCAAGACCGCTCTTATCGCCGAACACGCCCGCACCGAGGGTGACACCGGCAGCGCCGAAGTCCAGGTCGCGATCCTCTCCGAGCGCATCGCCAACCTGACCGAACACTTCAAGACCCACAAGAAGGACAACCACAGCCGTCGTGGTCTGTTGATGATGGTTTCCCAGCGTCGCAGCCTCCTCGACCACCTGAAGAAGTCCGATCTGGGCCGTTATTCGGCTCTCATCGAAAAGCTGGGTCTGCGCCGCTAGTTCTGGCGCAGTCGGCCGCCTCGCTCACGCGGGGCGGCCGAACGCTTTTCTGGCCTACCGTTTCAAGACAGGCCGAAACGGAAGGTTGCTGCGGAACCGCCTCATGCGGCTCCGAACATGTAAGCCGGAGATCACGATCCCCGGACGCCTGTCGAACTGGATGAGGAATACTCGGGACCGCCATTCGGCCGCCCGCCCCTGTCCGTCCTGAAGGAAATGGGTCCTTCGGAACCGAAAGAAGCAAAAATGTTCGAAATCATGCGCAAGACGATCGAGTGGGGCGGCAAGACGCTGGTCCTCGAAACCGGTCGCATCGCCCGTCAGGCTGACGGCGCCGTTCTGGCCACCATGGGCGAAACCGTCGTCCTGGCCACCGCCGTGTTCGCCAAGAAAGCCAAGCCCGGCCAGGACTTCTTCCCCCTGACCGTCAACTACATCGAGAAGACCTACGCCGCGGGCAAGATCCCGGGCGGCTTCTTCAAGCGCGAAGGTCGTCCGTCGGAAAAGGAAACCCTGGTTTCCCGCCTGATCGACCGTCCGATCCGCCCCCTGTTCGTCAAGGGCTTCAAGAACGAAGTCCAGGTCGTCTGCACCGTGCTGCAGCATGACCTCGAGAACGATCCCGACATCGTCGCCATGGTCGCCGCCTCGGCCGCCCTGGTGATCTCCGGCGCCCCGTTCATGGGCCCCATCGGCGGCTGCCGCGTGGGCTACGTCAACGGCGAATACGTGCTGAACCCGACGCTCGACGAGCTGAAGGAAAGCAAGATGGACCTGGTCGTGGCCGGCACCGCCGACGCCGTGATGATGGTCGAATCCGAAATCCAGGAGCTCTCGGAAGAGATCGTTCTGGGCGGCGTCACCTTCGCCCACAAGTCGATCCAGCCGGTCATCGACGGCATCATCGAACTGGCCGAACACGCCGCCAAGGAACCCTTCGACTTCCAGCCGGAAGACACCGACGCCCTGAAGGCCGAAGTGAAGAAGGCCGTCGGCAAGGATCTGGCCGAAGCCTACACGATCCGCGCCAAGGGCGACCGCGTCGCCGCCCTGTCGGCCGCCAAGTCCAAGGCCGTCGACACCTTCGCCAAGAGCGACACCAACCCGGCCGGCATCGATCCGCTGAAGCTGATCTCGGTGTTCAAGGAACTGGAAGCCGACATCGTCCGTCGCTCCATCCTCGACACCGGCATCCGCATCGACGGCCGCACCGTCGACAAGGTCCGTCCGATCCTGGGTGAAGTCGGCATCCTGCCGCGCACCCACGGCTCGGCCCTGTTCACGCGCGGCGAAACCCAAGCCATCGTTGTGGCCACCCTGGGCACCGGCGACGACGAGCAGTTCATCGACGCCCTGGAAGGCACCTACAAGGAAGCCTTCCTGCTGCACTACAACTTCCCTCCCTTCTCGGTCGGTGAAACCGGTCGGATGGGCAGCCCCGGCCGCCGCGAAATCGGCCACGGCAAGCTGGCCTGGCGCGCCCTGCGCCCGATGCTGCCGGCCAAGGAAGACTTCCCCTACACCATCCGCCTGGTCTCCGAGATCACCGAGTCGAACGGCTCGTCCTCGATGGCCACGGTCTGCGGCGCCTCGCTGGCCATGATGGACGCGGGCGTTCCGCTGATCCGTCCGGTCTCGGGCATCGCCATGGGCCTGATCCTCGAAAAGGACGGCTTCGCCGTTCTGTCCGACATCCTGGGCGACGAAGATCACCTGGGCGACATGGACTTCAAGGTGGCCGGCACCAGCGAGGGTCTCACCTCGCTGCAGATGGACATCAAGATCGCCGGCATCACCGAAGAGATCATGAAGCAAGCGCTGGCCCAGGCTAAGGGCGGCCGCGAGCACATCCTCGGCGAGATGAACAAGGCGATGGATGCGCCTCGTGAAGAAGTCGGCGACTACGCGCCGAAGATCGAAACCATCACCATCCCGACCGACAAGATCCGGGAAGTGATCGGCACCGGCGGCAAGGTGATCCGCGAGATCGTCGCCACCACCGGCGCCAAGGTCGACATCAACGACGAAGGCACGGTCAAGGTTTCGGCCTCGGACGGCGCCAAGATCAAGGCCGCCATCGACTGGATCAAGTCGATCACGCAGGAAGCTGAAGTCGGCGCGATCTATGACGGCAAGGTCGTCAAGGTCGTCGATTTCGGCGCCTTCGTGAACTTCTTCGGCGCCAAGGACGGCCTCGTCCACGTCAGCCAGATCAGCAACGAACGCGTCGCCAAGCCGTCGGACGTGCTGAAGGAAGGCCAGATCGTCAAAGTGAAGCTTCTCGGCTTCGACGATCGTGGCAAGACCAAGCTGTCGATGAAGGTTGTCGACCAGGAAACTGGCGAAGACCTGTCCAAGAAGGAAGCGGCGGCCGAAGAGGCGTAAGCCTTTTCAGCCCGGTTTTTCCGGACGGAATGCAGCGGGCGGCTCCGAAAGGGGCCGCCCGTTTTGCGTTGGGGGGGCTGTTCCGGTCGTTAAGGGGCCAGCCAAAGGCAGGGTAGGCCGTAGTCATCAGGGCGCATCCTGAGTCGAAGCGGTCCGTCTTCGGCCTCAAACAGCAAGGCAGTGATCTCCCCAACGCCAGGTGCATCGATGGCTGGGCGGCGCAGTGTGATCATGGCTTCCGCCGCGCCTCCCAGCAGCTTGCAATGCCGGATTGGCTCTTGGGGGTAGAGTTGGGAAATTCGCGACCGCGCCTCAGCCTCGCTGTTGAAGACCCCGACAGCAGATAGAATTTCGCGCCTGTCCTCATGGGTATGGAGCTCAAAGCGAAAGCTTGCCCATCCCTGGCTAAGCTTCGCCGCCAACAGCGTGATGGGGGTGGCATCGCAAACGGGCACAAGCAGCTCGGTGGCCAGCAGCAAATCCTCAACCGTCAGATCGCTTGAGATATCGGTCATGCTGATGGTTCGTCTCCGACTTGGGTCGCCCGCCGACCTCCAGGGTCGGTGCGATCCTTACATCTCTTGGAGGCTGCAGCGTGCCGAGGCGTACAGGTCTGTCAAGGACGGCCCTGCGGGCCGCCGCTCCGCGGCGACGCGAGAGCGTCGTCCTTGAGAGACCTGTACGCCTCGGCGATCGTCTCGCCGTGAGATGTAAGGATGGCTGTGCCCGCGAGGGGCGGATGGGCTAATGCGGTCATCTCCCTCTCACATCCGTCATTCCCGCCCTTGTGGCGGGAACCCCTCTGTCCGCCGCAGGTGCGGGAGGGGCGAAGTGCGCGCGCACTTCGCTGGCGCTTCACGTGACAGCTGAACCAGGGGTTCCCGCCACAAGGGCGGGAATGACGGTGGGTGTAGTGACGGCGGTGGGCTAGGCGGCCCTACCGCCGCGCCTCGGTCGCCATCCGCACCGCCAGACCGCCCAGCACGCTGGCCATCAGCCAGCGCTGCACCAGCACCCAGACCGGCCGCCCGGCCAGGAAGGTCGCGATAGACCCCGCCGCCAGGCAGATCAGGCCGTTGATGGTCAGGCTGATGACGATCTGGCTGCCGCCCAGCACGAGGGACTGGCCCAGCACCGCGCCGCGATGCGGGTCGATGAACTGCGGCAGCAGCGACAGGTAGAGCATCGCCGCCTTGGGGTTCAGCAGGTTGGTCAGGAAACCCATGGCCATCAGCCGGGCGGGCGGATCCTTCGGCAGCTCGCGCACCTGGAACGGCGCGGCGCCGCCCGGGCGGATCGCCTGCCAGGCCAGCCAGCCCAGATACAGCGCCCCGCCGAACCGCAGCACGTCATAGGCGATGGGCGCGGCCATCAGCAGGGCGGTGATGCCCAGCGCCGCGCACAGCAGATAGACGACAAAGCCCGCCGCCGTGCCGGCCAGCGACACCAGCCCAGCCATGGGCCCCTGGCTGATCGCGCGGCTGACCAGATACAGCATGTTGGGCCCAGGCGTCAGGGCCATGCCCAGGCAGATGAGGCAGAAGGCGATCCAGGTGTGGGCGTGGGGCATGGGCGCGGCTCCATATCGACAGGTGGGGCGCCCAGGCGAACGGCTCTGCTGTGGTCCGCGCTTCCCGAGGGTGCTCCCTCTGATCGCCAGTCGCGCGGACGGGGGCAAGCTACACCGTGTTTCGTCCGGCGACCACGGGGATTGGGATCGCGCCGTCCCCGGATGGGGACGGGGATTTGAAACCTTCTCCCAGAGGGAGAAGGAGGGGCCCGCGCCGCAGGCGTGGGAGGATGAGGGGTTTGCGAAGCCCTTCCGGACAAGGCAGGATCCCAGGTGCGACAACGGTTGGCGGTGTAACCCCTCACCCTCCCACGCAAGCGTGGGTCCCTCCCTCTCCCTCTGGGAGAGGGTCGAAGGAATGGGGACCGGCATGGGCGTCCAGCAAACTTATCCGACGCGCTGAAACCTCCCGTATTCTGTACCCACCTCGTCGCAGGGAAAGGGCGCAAGGCCAGCGACCATTGCGGCGGCGGGGGGTGATCGAGCGGGGACAGGCGGGCGTAATGGCTCGCGGCCCGGCGTGAACGCTATTCACGCCGCCCGTCTGGGGCTGGGAGCGTAAGAGGCGTCACAATACCGCCCAAGCGCAGGCTCCTGTGAACCGGTCACGCGGAGCGGACGGCTTCGTCGAAACGGTATTTTTTCAAACTCATCCGGACGTGGTCCGGACGCTCCGCGACCCTTTCCATCCCTTCAGCGAGAGATCGCGTGAGGCTGCGACGCCGTGAGCCCCACACCTCCGTTATCTTGAGAATGATTATCATTGCGTCTCCGCAACGGCGCCGCTAAGAACGCCTCGCAATATCAGGAGGGGCGCGAGGGATCGTCGCCCCGCTGGGGACAGGATCGAACTATGCGTAACTCGAACATTCGCGGCATTGTTGGCCGTCAACGTCGCGCCCTGGGCGCGGCCGCCGTCGCCGGCGTCGCCGGCCTGACCCTGGGCGCGGGCCTGGCCCATGCCGCCGAGATGGGGGCCGCCGAGGTCGAGGCGCCGATGGCCACCGCCGCGACGCCCGCCAACAGCGCCGACGCCACCGAAGTGACCGGCGTCAAGGTCGACGGCAAGAGGGCCACCGACGTCCAGTCGGGCAAGTACACCGCGCCGCTGGTCGATACGCCGCGCTCGATCACGGTGATTTCCAGCAAGATCATCGAGCAGACCGCCGCCACCTCGCTGCAGGACATCCTGCGCACCTCGCCGGGCATCACCTTCGGCGCGGGCGAGGGTGGTCAGCCGCTGGCCGACCGTCCGTTCATCCGGGGCCAGGCCTCGGGCAACAACGTCTTCGTCGACGGCATCCGCGACGCCGGCGGCCAGACCCGCGAAGTCTTCAACCTGGAACAGGTGGAAGTCATCAAGGGTCCGGACTCGGTCTATAGCGGCCGCGGCTCGGGCGGCGGCAGCATCAATCTGGGCTCCAAGTCGCCCAAGCCGACCAGCTTCATGCGCGGTTCGGTCGCCGGCGGCACCGACGCCTATGTGCGGGGCACGGCCGACGCCAACTACGCCTTCGGCGAGACGGCGGCCTTCCGCCTGAACCTGATGTACACCCAGGGCGACACGCCGGGCCGCGACAGCGTCGACTTCAAGCGCTGGGGCGTGGCCCCGTCGCTGGCCTTCGGCATCGGAACCGACACCCAGGTCACGGCCAGCTACTACCACCTCGACACCGACCAGGACCCCGACTACGGCATCCCCCTGGCCTCCAAGCGCACCTGGGGCGTGGCGGGGACGGACAGCCGCGCGCGTCCCGCCGACGGCATCCTCGATGTGTCCCCCGACGCCTATTATGGCCTGTCGGCGCGCGACTTCATGAAGACCAAGGCCGATATCGCCACCCTGGTGGTCAACCACCAGATCAATGACGACTTCTCGGTTCGCCAGGCGGTCCGCTATTCGAAGACCATCAATGACTACATCGTCTCCAATCCGGGCGATGGCGGCGCGGCGCAGTTCGTGGCCGGCGAATGGTGGATGAAGCGCGGCACCAAGGCCCGCTACAACCCCGCCACCACGATCGCGGCGGTCACCGACTTCACCGGCAAGTTCAATGTCGGCTCGATCCAGAACGCCTTCAATGTCGGCGTCGAGCTGTCGCGCGAGGTCAATGAGAACGCCAGCTACGTGATCTACACCACGTCCGGATCGGCCTGCCCGACGGGCTTCACAAACAACGCGACCACGGCCGGCATCGGTGACTGCACGCGTCTGTACGCCCCCAATCCGGGCGACGCCTGGGCGGGCGTCATCACCCGCGCGCCTTCGGCCCGCACCGTGACCAAGACCGCCGCGCTCTATGCGTTCGACACCATCAGCCTGACCGACAAGCTGCTGGTCAATCTGGGCGCCCGCTATGACGACTATTCGACCAGCGGCCTGAACGTCGCGGCCACCAGCGCCAAAGGCGTCATCACCGGCGTCACCTATACCGGCGTGGCCAAGGCCAGCTGGGACTTCTTCAACTACCAGGTCGGCCTGGTCTACAAGCCGACCCCGTCCAGCAGCCTCTACACCTCCTATTCGACCTCCTCGACGCCTCCGGGCATCGCCGGCGGCGACCAGAGCACCTCGGGTTCGGTGGGCACGGGGAACCTCGCCACCACCCAGCTGAAGCCGGAGGAAACCACCAGCTACGAGCTGGGCGCCAAGTGGAACCTGTTCCAGGACACCCTGGCCCTGTCGGGCGCGGTGTTCCGCACCGAGCGGAAGAACGCCCAGATCCAGATTGAATCGGGCCTCTACGCTCAGGTCGGCGAGGCCCTGGTCCAGGGCGTCGAGCTGGGCTTCTCGGGCAATGTCACGCCCAAGTGGCAGGTGTTCGGCGGCTATACCTACATGGATAGCGAGCTGGTGCGCGGCGCCTACAACAACGTCAACCAGGGTGATCCGCTGGCCAACACGCCCGAGCACAGCTTCAGCCTGTTCTCGACCTATCGCGTGACCCGCGCCATCGCGCTGGGCGGCGGCGCCTACTACGTCTCCGACAGCTTCGGCGGCAACCAGGGCGGGGCCGGCGGCGGCGCCAACAAGGTCTATGCCCCGGCCTATACCCGCTATGACGCCTTCGCCTCGTGGGCGATGAACGACCGCATCGACCTGCAGCTCAATGTCCAGAACCTGACAGACGAGCGCTACATCCTGCGCACCAACGGCGTCCACCACGCCGATCCGGCGCCGGCCCGTCAGGCGATGCTGACCGTCAACGTCAAGTACTGAGACTCCCCTCTCGCTTGACGTTCCGCCCCGTCCGGCAGGCCTATGCCGGACGGGGCGCTTCCCTGTCCGGCCCACGGAACCCTCGCCATGATGCTGCAGATCCCCGAAGTCCTGACCAAGGCCCAGGTGGCCGAGTGCCGGGCGATCATGGACGCCGCGCCCTGGGCGGACGGCAACATGACCTCGGGCTTCCAGGCGGCCCTGGCCAAGCAGAACCAGCAGCTGCCCCAGACCGGCGAGGCGGCCAAGGCGGTGGGGGCCGTCATCGTGGCGGCGCTGGAGCGCAATCCGCTGTTCGTGTCGGCCGCCCTGCCGCGCACCATCCTGTCGCCGATGTTCAACCGCTATGGCCAGGGCATGGGGTTTGGCGACCACATCGACAACTCGGTGCGCCGCGATCCGGTCACCGGCCAGACCCTGCGCACCGACCTGTCGGCGACGCTGTTCCTGTCCGAACCCGACGACTATGACGGCGGCGAGCTGGTGGTCGACGACCTGTACGGCAGCCACTCGGTCAAGCTGGGCGCCGGCGACTTGATCCTCTATCCGGCCTCCAGCCTGCATCATGTGACGCCGGTGACGCGGGGAACCCGCACGGCCAGCTTTTTCTGGATCCAGAGCCTGGTGCGCGAGGACTCCCGCCGGGCGCTGCTGCTGGACATGGACGTCGCCATCCAGCGCCTGTCCCAGGCCGTGGGCGCGGCCGATCCGTCGATCCTGGCCCTGACCGGAACCTATCACAACCTGCTGCGGCAGTGGGCGGAGGTCTGAGATCGGCACTCAACGATCGCGCTCGACGAACATTGATGTGCGACGCCAACCATAAGTTTACCAATGGCCCCCCACGATCCGCCCGCGATCTTCCGGAGCCCCGATGTCTTCGTCCTCGTCTTCCGACGCGACCTTGCTCGCGCCCTCGCCCTTCGGCGAGGCGGAAGCCGCGCAGTGGTTTTTCGCCAACGCCAAGGACCTGTTCGCGGTCGTCACGCCGGACGGCCGCTTCGCCGTGGTCAATCCGGCCTGGACGACCCTGACCGGATGGTCGTGCGAGGAGCTGATCGGCCAGCCCTGCATCCGGTTCGTCCATGCCGAAAGCTTGGCCGAACTGATCGATACGGGCCGGCGCATCCGGGAAACCGGCTTTACGGTCAACCGCCTGCGGGTGATGTGCAAGGACGGCGATTCGGTCTGGCTGGAGGGGCGGTCCCATCTGGGGCCTGGCGGTGAACTGGTCGGGACGCTGCACGACGTCTCGCTGGAGGTCAGCGCCGACCGCACCCGCGAGATCCTGGCCGACGCGGCCGGCATCGGGCTGTGGAGCTATGAGCCGGTCAGCGAGCGTATCCAATGGTCGCCCGACGCCCTGACGGCCACCGGCCTGGCCTCGGAGGATCTGGACAGCGCCGACGCCTTTCTGGCGCGCCTCGACGCCGAGCAGCGCCAGTCGGTCTTCGACACCTTTCGAGCCGCTGTCCGCTCGGGCGAGCCGGGGGCGGTGGAGTTTCGGCTGCGCGGTCGCGACGACCAGTGGTTCACCCTGCGCACTACCTATCGCGCCGAGCCCCTGGACGGCGGCCTGTTCACGCTGAAGGGCATTTCACAGAACATCACCGACCTGGTCCGCAGCCGTGACGCGGCCCTGTGGGGCGAACGTCGGGCCCGGCAGCTGGTCGAGGAAGCGCCCTTCGCGGTGGCGGTCTACGACCTCGACCTGCGGCTGCGCCTGGTTAGTCCGCGTTTCCTCGACGTCTTCAAGTCGACCGAAGCCGAGGTGATCGGCAAGTCGCTGCAGGAACTGACCAACGGCGGGCGCCGCCGGTTTGTCTCGGCGGTGACCCGCGCCCTGTCCGGCGAGGTGGTCAGCCGCCGCGAAGATCGCCTTCACGACGCTGAGGGGCTGGAACATACCCTGCGCTGGGAGGCCCGCCCTTGGCGCGACGCGTCCGGCGAGATCGTCGGCGTCATCACCTATATGGACGACGTCACGGCCCTGGCCGACGCCCGGCGCGAGGCGCGGGTCAACGCCCGCCGGCTGCGCACGGCCCTGGGGGCGGCGCGGGCGGGGGTCTATGAGATCGACCATGTCAGCCAGTCGTTCTGGGGCTCGCCGGAGTTCCATCGCATCATTGGTCGCCGGATTGTCTATGAGGACGTCCAGAACGGCCTGTGGCCGATGGTCGATCCGATCGAACTGTCGAAGATCCAGGAGCGGGCGGCGGCCTGGCGAAGCGCCGGCTGCGCCGAGCCCCTGGAGGTCGACGTGCCCATCTTCAACGGTGCGGGCGAGCGGCGCTGGATGCGGCTCTTTCATGAGGTCCGTCGCGCGGCCGATGGCCAGGCCCGAAAGGCGTTCGGCCTGATCTTCGACATCGACGAGCGCAAACACGCGGAACTGGCCCTGGTCGCGGCCGAGCGCGAGGCCCAGGCGGCCAGCGAGGCCAAGGCCCAGTTCCTGGCCAATATGAGTCACGAGATCCGCACGCCGATGAACGGGGTGCTGGGCGTCATGCATCTGCTCAAGCGCCAGGACCTGCCGGGCGACGCCTCCGAACTGCTGGGCCAGGCCCTGGCCTGCGGCCAGATGCTGTCGACCCTGCTGGACGATGTGATCGACATCTCGCGGATCGAGGCCGGCCGGCTGGAGATTCATCACGAGGCGGTCGATCCCCGCGAACTGCTGAGCGGCGTGGGGCGGCTGATGGCGGGCCAGGCCGAGCACAAGGGCCTGACCCTCAAGATCGACGCGCCGGATCTGGGCTGGATCAGCACCGACCCCACCCGTCTGCGTCAGGCGCTGTTCAACCTGATTGGCAACGCCGTGAAGTTCACCCTGCGGGGCTCGGTCACGGTGCGGGCGCGGCGCGTCGACGCCGCAGTCGGGCCGCAGATCGCCTTCGACATCATCGACACTGGCGTGGGCGTTCCCACCGAGGTCCAGGCGCGCCTGTTCGAGCGCTTCGAGCAGGGCGACGCCAGCACCACCCGGCGCTTCGGCGGGTCTGGCCTTGGCCTGGCGATTACCCGTCGGCTGGCCCAGATGCTGGGCGGCGAGGTCGTCTTCCAGTCGCAGGCGGGCGTTGGATCGCGCTTCACCCTGACCATCGCCGCGCCGGCCGCCCTCGCGCCGTCGGCGACGCCGCAGGCCTGTCCCGACATCCTGGCGGGTCTGCGGATCCTGCTGGTCGAGGACAACCCCACCAACCAGCTGGTCGCCTCACGGATCCTGCAGCAGCTGGGGGCGGTGGTTCACACGGCCGATGATGGCCTGTCCGGTGTGGAAGCGACGCGCGACGGGGCCTTCGACCTGGTGCTGATGGATGTTCAGATGCCCGGGATCGACGGGCTGGAGGCGGCGCGCCGCATCCGCGCCCTGCCGGGCCCGGCGGGCCTGACGCCGATCATCGCCCTGACCGCCAATGTCATGGCTCACCAGCGCGCCACCTATCAGGCCGCCGGCATGAACGGGGTCGCCGCCAAGCCGATTTCGCCCACGGCCCTGGTCACGGAAATCCTGCGCCTGGCCGATGAAGGTCCGATTTCAGAGACCGCCGTCGCCTGAGTTTCCCCGACGAACGAACCGCGCTAAAGCTGCCCGCGAAGAGAGCGTGACGGCTCCAGGGGGAACAGAATGACCGACCAGACGAAGCAGGAAGACGGCGCCTCGATGCGGACCGTCGTGGCGGCCTCGTCGGCCGGAACCGCGTTCGAATGGTACGACTTCTTCATCTTCGGCAGCCTGGCCCAGGTCATTTCCAAGACCTTCTTCACCGGCTTGCCGGACGCCGCCGGCTATATCGCCGCCCTGGCCCTGTTCGGCGTCGGTTTCGCGTTCCGGCCGCTGGGCGCGCTGGTGTTCGGCAAGATCGGCGACCAGGCCGGCCGCAAGGGCGCCTTCCTGGCCACGGTGCTGCTGATGGGCGGCGCGACCTTCGCCATCGCCTTCCTGCCGACCTACCAGCAGGCGGGGATCATCTCGCCGATCCTGCTGATCATCCTGCGCTGCGTTCAGGGCTTCGCCCTGGGCGGGGAGTATGGCGGCGCCGCGATCTATGTCGCCGAGCACTCGCCGCCCAACAAGCGCGGCTGGTCGACCTCGTGGGTGCAGACCTCGGCGGCCTTCGGCCTGTTCGGCGCCCTGCTGGTGATCATGGCCACCCGCGCCGTCGTCGGGATCGAGGCGTTCGACGCCTGGGGCTGGCGGATCCCGTTCGCCGTCTCGATCGGCCTGCTGGGCGTCTCGGTCTGGATGCGCCTGAAGCTCACCGAAAGCCCCGCCTTCGCCAAGATGAAGGAAGAGGGCGAGGCCTCGAATGCGCCCTATGCCGAAGCCTTCGGCCAGTGGAAGAACATGAAGCTGGTCATCCTGGCCTTCCTGTCGATGATGTGCGCCCAGGGCGCCGTCTGGTACACCGCCTTCTTCTACAGCCAGACCTTCATGGAGAAGTTCCTGAAGGTCGATCCGGTCACCATCAACGCCCTGATGATGACGGCCACGGCGGTCAGCGCGGTGTTCTACGTCGTCTTTGGCTGGCTGTCGGACAAGGTGGGCCGCAAGCCGGTCATGCTGGCCGGCATGACCCTGGCCCTGGCCTTCTATTTCCCGGGCTTCCACCTGCTGGAGCGCGCCGCCAATCCCGCCCTCGCCGAGGCTTCGGCCCGGTCGCCGGTCTCGGTGGTCGCTGATCCGAAGGACTGCGCCCTGCAGTTTGATCCCGTCGGCAAGGCGGCGTTCGTTTCGTCGTGCGACATCGTCAAGAGCGCCCTGGCCAATGCCGGGGTCTCGTATGACAACCAGAAGGCTCCGGCCGGAACCCAGGCGGTGATGAAGGTCGGCGACGTCGTGGTCGCCTCGCCCAGCGCCCAGGGCCTGTCCAAGGCCGAGACCAAGGCGGTGAAGACCGCGACCGAAGCGAAGATCAAGGCGGCGCTGACCCAGGCCGGCTATCCGGCCAAGGCCGACCCGGCGCGAATGAACATGCCGGGCATGTTCGGCGTGCTGTTCGTCTTCGTGATCGCCGCGACCGCGCTGTTCGGGCCGCTGGCCGCCTGTCTGGTCGAGCTGTTCCCGACCCGGGTGCGCTACACCGCCCTGTCGCTGCCCTATCACATCGGCACGGGCTGGGTCGGCGGCTTCGTGCCGTTCTTCGCCTTCGCCATCGTTACGGCGGTCGGCAACATCTATGCGGGCCTTTGGTACCCGGTGTTCTTCACCCTGGTCAGCGTGCTGACGACCCTGTTCCTCCTGCCCGAGACCAAGGGTCGGCCGCTCGACGAAGTCTAGGACGCGGGCGCCGACAGCAGGACCTCGACCGCGACGCCGGCCGAGGTCAGGGCCTGGACCAGGGCCGGCTCGACTGGTCCGGTGATCAGCCGAACGACCTGGCGGCCTTCGGCTGCCAGCTGGATCAGGCGCTCGGCGCTGGCCTCGTGCGGCGCGATCCGCTCGACGTCGCGGCGGGCCATGGTCAGGATCTGCGGATCGACATCCTCGTCGAAGACCATGGCGTCGGAGGCCGCCAAAGCGCGCACGGCGCGCAGGGTCAGCAGGTCCGAGGGCCCCTTGCCGGCGATGAAGCGCACGCGGCCCTTGCGGGCTGAGCCCTTGGCCAGGGCTTCGCGGAACAGGCGCCCGGCGGTTTCCATGTCGCCCGACATCGCCGCCTGGGCGGCCTCGCCCGACGTGGCGTCGCGCAGGAAAGCGCGGCGTTCATGCATGGCGGGCAGGGTCTTGCGCACCTCTTCCTGAAACCGGCGGAGCAGGGCCGCGACGCGGCCGGCGCCTTCTGGCACCTGGGCTTCGATGCTGTTGCGCAGCATGGTGGCCAGCACGGGGGCCGAGCCGCCGGTGCCCACGGCCGCCACGACCTCGCCCCGGTCGATGACCGCCGGGGTGTTGAAGTCGCACAGGGCCGGCTTGTCGACCACATTGACCAGCACCCGCGCCGCGCGGGCGGCGGCGGCGGCGGCCTGGACGAAGACCTCGTCCTCGCTGGCGATGAAGGCCAGCACCGCGCCGGCATAGGAGCCGGGCAGGAAGGCGGCGTGGCCGTCGATGCGCACCAGCGTGGCCGGCGAGCCCTCGAACAGGCGCGCCTTGTTATCGGCGCCGTCGCCGGAGCCGGCGATCACCACCTTGCGGCCGGCGAGTGGGAAATAGGCGGGAAAGCTGTCCAAGAGGGTCCCCTCAGCGGGCCTGGCAATTGTCATAAGGTCCACCCGGGAATCCCGAGAGGCGGGCGCTGTCGCCCTTGCCCCAGATCTCAAACGCGCCCTTGGCGTAGCGCGCGCCGGAGGCCGAGCGCGCCAGGGGCAGGGTCTTGGTCACGCCGCCGGCCGAGACAATGGCCTTCCTGCCGTTGGCCGGATAGGTCGCCTCGAAGCTCTTGCCCCTGGCGCAGCCATAGGTCACCGGCGTGGTGATGGCCGGTCCCGGCTGGCCGGTGGCGCAGGCCGAAAGGACCAGGCCGACCACGGTCAAGGCAAGCACAAGGCGGCGCAAGGTCAACTCCAGGGGCGGCGGCCGCGAAGCAGGCGGCGTGGTGAGCATAGTCGGTTTCGCGGTCGCTTCGCGCCCCCTCTCATCGCCCGGCTCCAGCTTTCGCACGATCGGTTTCAACCGCGCCGCGAAAGACGGCGCTCGCCGGTGAAATATTGCTGGTCGCCACCGGTGTGAACAGTGTTAGGTTTGGGCTTCTAGCAGGGTCGCGCCCCGGCCCGAGCTCGGTTGGAGGCGAAGACATATGGCCGCGACTCTCGACGTGAACGGCAAGGCGGTGACGGTCCAGGCCGATCCCGCGACACCCCTGCTCTGGGTCCTGCGGGACGAGCTGGGCCTGACCGGAACCAAGTTCGGCTGCGGAGTCGCCCAGTGCGGCGCCTGCACGGTGCATGTGGACGGCCAGCCGATCCGGTCGTGCGTCACCCCCATCGAGGGCCTTGTCGGCGTCAAGATCACCACCATCGAAGGCCTGGGCGGATCGCATCCGTTGCAGCAGGCCTGGGTCAAGCACGACGTGCCGCAGTGCGGCTACTGCCAGTCGGGTCAGATCATGTCGGCCGCCGCCCTGATCGAGCAGAACAAGGCGCCCAGCGACGAGCAGATCGACGAGGCCATGAGCGGCAATATCTGTCGCTGCGGCACCTATCAGCGCATCCGCGCCGCCATCAAGGACGCCGCGGGCCTGCCGCCGTCGACCACTGCAGCGGTCGGCCTGCCGCACACCGACATCGATGAAGCCATCGCCGCCGCCACCGGCGCGACCAGCCGTGGAGCCGGCCGATGAACGGACCCATGAACAAGTTCGGCGCCCAGGACGCCGTCAGCCGCCGCGACGTGGTGGTCGGCGCGGCCCTGGTCGGCGGCGCCCTGGTGGTCGGCTGCTCGCCGGCCGACATCATGAGCGCCGGCTCCAAGGTCGAGGTCGGCGCCTTCGGGCCCTTCATCAAGGTCGCGGCCGACGGCGCCGTGACGGTGATCTCCAAACATATCGAGTTCGGCCAGGGCAACCATGCCGGCCTGGCGGCCATCGTCGCCGAGGAGCTGGACGCCGACTGGACGCGGGTCATGGTCGAGCAGGCCCCGGCCAACGCCAAGCTCTATGCCAACGGCACCGCCGGGGTGCAGCTGACCGGCGGCTCGTCGGCGATTTCCAATTCCTGGGATCAGCTGCGCAAGGCCGGCGCCGCCACACGGGCGATGTTCGTCCAGGCCGCCGCGACCAGGTGGAGCGTTCCTGCCGGCGAGATCGCCGTCAAGGACAGCGTCGTCAGCCACAAGTCGGGCAAGACCGCCGGCTTCGGCGAGCTGTTGACCGACGCCGCCAAGATCACGCCGATCGCCAACCCGCCTCTGAAGGATCCCAAGACCTTCACCCTGATCGGCACCGACCGGGTGCGCCGCAAGGACTCGCAGGCCAAGAGCGACGGCACGGCGCGCTTCACCCAGGATGTCCGCCTGCCCGACATGCTGATCGCCATGGTCGCCCATGCGCCGCGCTTTGGCGGCAAGATCAAAAGCTTCGATGCGGCCGAGGCCAAAAAGGTCCCGGGCGTTGTCGACGTCTTCGAGATCCCGACCGGCGTCGCGGTGGTGGCCCAGTCCACCTATGCCGCCCGCATGGGCCGCGAGGCGCTGAAGCTGGAATGGAACGAGGACAAGGCCGAGAAGCGTAGCTCATCGGCCATTGCGTCGTCCTTCCGCGACATCGCCGCCGGCAAGGGCCCGGCCGACCTGAGATGGGAAGGCTTCGATTCCAAGGGCGACGCGGCGGTCATCGGTAACGCCAAGGGCGCCAGGGTGTTCGAGGCGACCTATGAGTTCCCCTATCTGGCCCACGCCACCATGGAGCCGATGAACTGCGTCGCGGCCGTGGACGGCTCCAAGGTCAAGCTGACCTTTGGTTCGCAGGGTCAGACCCTGGACCAGCTGAACGCGGCCAAGATCGTCGGGACCCTGCCGGGCTCGGTCGAGATCGAGACCCTGTTCGCCGGCGGCTCGTTTGGCCGGCGCGCCACCTTCCAGTCCGATTATACCGCCGAATGCGTCCACATCGCCAAGAAGGTCGGCAAGGGCCGGCCGGTGAAACTGGTCTGGACCCGCGAGGACGACATGCGCGCCGGCTATTTCCGGCCGCTGGTGGTGCACGCCGTCAAGATCAGCCTCGACAAGGACGGCTATCCGGCCGCCTGGCGCCACCGCATCGTCAGCCAGTCGATCATGAAGGGCTCGCCGATGGGCGGCAAAGGCCCGGACCAGACCGCCATCGAGGGTACGGCCGGCTCGCCCTATCTGAAGGCCACGCCGATCGTCGACGCCCAGCTCGCCTTGCCTGACGTGGGCGTGCCGGTGCTGTGGTGGCGTTCGGTGGGCGCGACCCACACCGCCTTCGTCATGGAGCACACCATCGACCAGCTGGCCCGCAAGGCTGGCAAGGATCCGGTTGAGTATCGCCGGGCGCTCTACGCCAAGGCCGGCGCCGACCGGCATCTGGCGGCGCTGAACCTGGCCATGGAAAAGGCCGGCCCCGCGCCGACCGCCGGCTGGAGCCGGGGCGTGGCGGTGCATGAGAGCTTCGGCTCGGTGGTCGCCCAGGTGGCCGAGGTCAAGCTGGTCGACGGCGCGCCCAAGGTCGGCCGCGTGGTCACCGCCATCGACTGTGGCGTGGCCATCTCGCCCGACCAGATCGCCGCCCAGATGGAAGGTGGAACCTGCTACGGCCTCTCGGCGGCGTTGTTCGGCGAGATCACCCTGACCGACGGCGCGGTCGATCAGACCAATTTCGACGGCTATCGCGTTCTGCGCTTCAACGAGGCCCCGACGGTCGAGACCTATATCGTCGCGTCGGGCAATGCGCCCAGCGGCGTGGGCGAGCCGGGCACGCCGGTGATCGCGCCCGCCGTGGCCAACGCCCTGCTGGCCGCGACGAGCAAGCCGACCGCGCGCCTGCCCTTTACGACGACAGCCTGATCTTGTGACGTCCAGCGCATCGCTTGCGCTGGACGTCGCGCGAAGCTGGCCGCATGCTGTCGTCATGGTGGAACCCGGCGATACCGCAGGCTTTGAACGTCTGACTCCGCGTGAGCGGGAGATCCTGCGTCTGATCGCCAGCCATCTGCAGTCCAAGGAAATCGCCCGGCTGCTCAGCCTCTCGCCCAAGACGGTCGAGATGCACGTGCTCAGCGCGCGTCGCCGCCTGTCTGGCCTCAGCCGCCGTGACGCGGCCCTGGCCTTCATGGCCTGGGAGGCGACGGACCCCGGCAATGACTACCGTAGGCAATCAGGCGACCTAGCCCTGGCCGCGGCGCGGGTCTCTTCTCACCGGACAGGTGGGAACGATCATGAACGACAATCAGATCCGGGACACGGCGCGGATGCGCCCGGAGGGCTCGGGCTTCTTCATCGCCAGCTGGCAGTCGCTGGAAGAGGGGCTGACCCTGCTGGCGGGAACGCCGGAACGGGGCCGGCTGGTTTCCGAGACGGTGTCGGCCCTCAGGAAGTCGCAGACGGCGGGCGATCCGCCGTCCAAGCTTCTGCTGCGCGTGCTGGCGGCGACAGCCTTTCTGTCGGACGACCGGCCGCTGCGCAACGAGCAGGAAGGAGCTGGCGCGATGACCTGACTCCCCTGCAATGGCTGGGCCTCATCGTTGGGCTGGCGATCCTGGGCGGACTTCTGCTCGGCGCCCTGACCACCGGAGCCCACGACTTCCTCTACGCCCTCCAGCGGTTCCGCGAGGGTTGGAGCCCGCCGCCCGCCCGCTAGCGACGGGGGCGAAATCCCAGAAATCGAGATCTTGAACGCGCGGATGACCTCCGCGTGACCGGAGAGTCTTGCATGAAACGGAGCGATGCGGCCCGCGCCGGGGCCCAGAAACTGATGCGCGCCGAGGCGGCGATCGACGCGGCCCTGCGCGAAACGGCCGAGCTGGTCGGCCTGCTGCCGACCCTGCGGCTGGAGGCCAATCTGTCGGCGGTGATCGGGCAGGACGCGGTGGACGACCTGGGCGAGACCCTGGCCCACATCCTCTCGGCGCGCCGCACCATCATTCGCGCCCACAACGGCCTGCAGGCGGTGCGCGAGCAGATCGGCTGCCGCACGGTGTCTGTCGGCCAAATGGACAAGCCGCCGGATGTGCCCCGCACGAGCGGCCTCCATGCGGTTGACGGCGGTCGGGCGGCATGATCCTGCCCTTCTCTATCGGTGCAGCTTACGGCATGGTCGCGCGCCAGTTCGCGTCGGGACCATGCCGTGTACCAAACCCTCGCCCCGTGGATTTCCCTCAGCGTCGCCGTGCTGGTCTGCGGCTTCGCCCTCTGGAAGGGCGATCGCTGGGCCCGGGTCGCGGCGGCGGTCTATCTGGCCGGCTGGATCGCGACGCCGTTCGCCCAGATCCGCGATCCCCTCAGCCCCGAATGGGGTGTCATGATCATCGATGCGGTGGTCATGATCCTGCTGGTCTGGGTCTCCCTGAGGGCGCGCCGGCTCTGGAGCGTGTTCGCGGCGGCCTGCCAGATGATGGCCGTGGCCTCGCATGTCGTGTCGATCATCGACCTGCGCATCTACATCGCCACGGTTGTCGTAGGCCTGACCCTGCTCAGCTACGGCGTGCTGGTCGCCCTGCTGGTTGCGACACTCTCGGCCGTCCGGGCCCGGCGGGTCGCCCATGAGCGGGACCTTCGTCCATGACGTCTCCGCCGAGGAGATCGCCGAATTCACCCGCGGCCTCAATGCGCTGGGACCTCAGCAGCGCCGCATCCTGGCCGTCCTGATCCCGCGCCTGATCGCGTTGGAAGAACGCGGCGACCCGGAAGGGGCGATCCGCATCATCGACGAGATCCGCACCATTCTTCTCGAGCGCCGGCGGACCTGCCACTAGGGGCGGTTCAGGTCCTCGGGCCGGTCGACGTCGAACAGAACGCCGGGATCGTCCGTCTCGACGGCGGTGAAACGCTCGCCGGCCTGACGGATCAGCGCCTGGGCCCCGACATCGCCGTCGAGGTCTCGAAGGGCCGGAATCCAGTCGCCGCCGAACAGCACGGGATGACCGCGCTGGCCCGCATGGACCGGCGCGGCGATGCCGCCCCGTCCGCCCAGAGCGCGGACCAGGGCCGGCGCAATCCCGGGGCCGACCCTCGGCATGTCGCCCAGGAACACGAAGACGCCGTCGATGTCGGCGGGCACGGCCCGGGCGGCTGCGGCCAGCGACGCGCCCATGCCCCGGGTAGGATCGGCGACCCTGACCACACGCAGGTCGGCGTCCTCGACCAGTCCCAGGAGGGTGGTTTCCAGCGCGGCGTCGTCACCGATCGCGACCACGACCGATAGTGCGGGGCTTTCGAGAGCGGCGTTCAGCGCTCCGGCGATCAGGGGGCGACCCCGAAACGGCGCCAGCAGCTTGCCGCCGCCGAAGCGGGCGCCCAGGCCGGCGGCCAGGACGATCGCCTCGAACCTTCCGCTTTTGCTTTCCGCCATGTCGCCCAACGCCTATCCTGTGCCCAGACATGACGCCCTATGACGACAGCCCCACGCAAGCGGCCCTGGCCGCGCCCCGTCTGATCGACGGTTTCGGCCGCGCCGTCACCTATCTTCGGGTGTCGGTCACCGACCGCTGCGACCTGCGCTGCGTCTATTGCATGGCCGAGCACATGACCTTCCTGCCCAAGGCGCAGGTGCTGACGCTCGAGGAGCTGGACCGCGTCGCCTCCGCCTTCATCGGCCTGGGGGTGCGCAAGCTGCGGCTGACCGGCGGCGAGCCGCTGGTGCGCAAGGGCTTCATGGAGCTGGTCGCCTGCCTGTCGCGCCACCTGCGATCGGGGGCGCTGGACGAGCTGACCCTGACCACCAACGGCACCCAGCTGGCCAGATATGCCGACGATCTGGCCCGCCATGGCGTGCGGCGGATCAATGTGTCGCTCGACACCCTCAAGCCCGACCTGTTCAGGCGGCTGACCCGGGGCGGCGACGTCGTCCAGGTGATCGGCGGGATCGACGCGGCCCTGGCGGCCGGCATTGCGGTCAAGATAAACGCTGTGGCCCTCAAGCACGACAATGCCGCCGAGCTGCCGGACCTGATCACCTGGGCCCACCAGCGCGGCTGCGACATGACCCTGATCGAGACCATGCCGCTCGGCGAGATCGACGAGGATCGCACCGACCAGTACCTGTCGCTGAAGGACGTGCGGCGCGACCTGGCCTCGTTCTGGACCCTGGAAGACCTTGCCTACGCCACCGGCGGTCCGGCCCGCTACACCCGCATCGCCGAGACCGGCGGGCGGCTGGGCTTCATCACCCCGCTCAGCCACAATTTCTGCGAGGCCTGCAATCGGGTGCGCCTGACCTGCACCGGCACCCTGCACACCTGCCTGGGCCGCGATGACGCCTCGGACCTGCGGGCCGTGATCCGCGCCGGCGCGACCGACGCCCAGCTGGAGCAGGCGATCTTCGCCGCGATCGGGTCCAAGCCGGAAGGCCACGACTTCCAGATCGCCGGCGCGCGGCCGGCCGTGGCGCGCCACATGTCCACGACGGGCGGCTGACCGATGGCGCGGGTGCTGCTGTTTGGACGCCTGGCCGACCAGGCCGGCTGGCGCGACCGGGCCTTTGAGGCCACCTCGCTTACGGCGTTGCGCGGCCTGATCGCCCACGACGATCCTGACCTCGCTCAGGCCCTGAGCGGCCCGGGCGTCCAGGTGGCCGTCGACAAGACCGTGGTGCGCGGTGAGGCGGCGTTGCTGGCCGCCACCGAGGTCGCCTTTCTGCCGCCGATGAGCGGCGGATGATCACCCTCACCGCAGAGCCGTTCGAGCCCGGCGCCCTGCTGACGGAATTCTGCGCCGGACGCGACGAGACCGGCGCTGTGGCCAGCTTCGTTGGTCTGGCCCGCGCCGAGCAGGGCCAGGCGGCGGCGCTGGAGCTGGAGGCCTATCCCGGCTTCACCGACGTGGCGATTTCCGAGTTCGCCGAGACAGCCAGGGCGCGCTTCGCCCTGCAGGACTACCGCATCGTCCACCGCACCGGCCGCATCGGTCCCGGCGAGGCGATCGTCTTCGTGGCCACCGCCGCCGGCCACCGCCGTGAGGCCTTCGAGGCCTGCGACTTCCTGATGGACTGGCTGAAAAGCCGGGCGCCGTTCTGGAAGAAGGAACACGGCCCGAACGGCGCCCGCTGGATCGAGCCGACGGACCGCGATAGGACCGACGCCAAGCGTTGGGATCAGGAGTAGATCATGTCTGCAGCAGGCCTCACCCCCGGCGGCGGGATCAAGCCGGACCTTCCGTTCACGCCGGTGCGCGTGGCGATCCTGACCATTTCCGACACCCGCGACGAGGAAAGCGACACCTCCGGCCAGGTGCTGGTCGATCGCGTCAAGGCGGCCGGCCATGAGCTGGGCGGCCGGGCGGTGGTCCGCGACGACATCCCGCAGATCCGCGACCAGGTCAGAAACTGGATCGCCGGCGGCCAGGTCGACGCCATCGTCACCACCGGCGGCACCGGCCTGACCGGTCGCGACGTGACGGTCGAGGCGCTGGAGCCGCTGTTCAACAAGAAGATCGACGGCTTCTCGGTGATCTTCCACATGGTCAGCTACGCCTCGGTGGGCCTGTCGACCCTGCAGTCGCGGGCCACGGCCGGCCTGATCGACGGCGTCTTCGTGTTCTGCCTGCCGGGCAGCAACGGCGCGGTGCGCGACGGCTGGGACAAGGTCATTTCCGCCCAGCTCGACAGCCGCCACAAGCCCTGCAACATGGTCGAGCTGATGCCTCGGCTGCTCGAACAGTGAGCAAGCTTACCCACATCGACGAGCAGGGCCGGGCCCGCATGGTCGATGTCTCGGGCAAACCCGAGACGGCCCGCGAGGCGGTGGCCGTAGGCTTCGTGCGGATGAGCCCCGAGACCCTGGCGCTGGCCGTCTCGGGAACCGGCCGCAAGGGCGATGTCCGCGCCGTGGCCGAGATCGCCGGGGTCATGGCGGCCAAGCAGACCTCGAACCTGATCCCCCTGTGCCACCCGCTGGCCCTGTCCAAGGTGGTGGTCGAGGTCGAGCCGGGCGAGGGCGGTCTGGCCGTCACCGCCCGGGTCAAGACCACCGGCCCGACCGGCGTCGAGATGGAGGCCCTGACCGCCGTCTCGATGGCCTGCCTGACGATCTACGACATGCTGAAAGCCGCCGAGAAGGGCATGGTCATCGAGGCCGTGCGTCTGGTCGAGAAGACGGGCGGCAAGTCGGGGGACTGGACGGCCTAATAATCCCCGCTCTCCCCGGCGAAAGCCGGGGCCCAGATTCATCCAGAGCCTTTGGGGATGATCCGCTTTCAGCCTCAACCGAGCCTGGAAACCCTGTGGGTTCGATCTGGGCCCCGGCTTTCGCCGGGGAGGCGGATCGGGGTTCACGCCTCCACCGCCCGCCGCTCCAGCGCCGGCTGCCCGTGCCGCGCCGCCATGATCTCGCCGATCACCGCCACCGCCACCTCGAACGGGGCCTTGCCGCCGAGGTCCAGACCGATCGGCGCGCGCAGCTTGGCGAGATCCTGATCGGTCAGCCCCGCCGCCTTCAGGCGTTCAATCCGCTCGCCCAGCCGACGCCGGGCGCCCAGCAGGCCGACATAGGGCGCGTCGGAGGGCAGGGCGGCGAGCAGGGCGGCGTGGTCGATGTCCAGGTCGTGGCCGCAGATGGCGACGAAGGTCCAGGCGTCCAGGCCGAGGTCGGCCAGGGCGTCGGTGGCCGCGTCCCGGCTATAGGTCACGCCGGCCAGGGGCGGTGGCGCGGCGGGGCCCTTGGGCCGGATCAGGAAGGTTTCGAAGCCTGATTGCGCGCCCAGGCTGGCCACGGCCAGGGCCGTCGGGTCGCCACCGACCACCACCAGACGCGGCGCGGGCTCATAGGCCCGCTCGAAGGCGCCGGGCCAGGGCGCCATCGGCTCTTCCATGCACTGGCGTCGTTCGCCGTCGCTGACCCAGAACGCCGGAAATCGGCAGTCGGCCAGACGCAGCAGTGTCGCGGCTGCCGGATCATCGGGAGCGATGCGCTCGACCAGGATCTCGATCCGCGCGCCGCACAGCAGCCGGATGTCGGGCCAGGGGCTGCCCTCGCCATAGATCAGCCGCCGGGGCGCGCCGTCTTCGAGACAGGCCAGGGCGTGGCCCTCGACATCGGCCTCGATGCAGCCGCCGGACAGAAAACCGGAAACAATATTTTTTCCGAACACCATTTGCGTCCCGACCGGACGCGGGCCGCCGCCGCCCAGGGCGACAATGGTGGCGAGGGCCGTCGGACCCGCCAAAAGCCCGGCCCGCAAGGCGGGGCGGGCGTCGTCGGCCATGCCGTGGAGGGGCCAGTCGGCGGCCGTTTGAAAGCTGTTCATCCCCCCGACTTTAACCCCTCGGCAAGGTTCCAGAAACGCCTTCTTCAAACCTTGCCGCGTAGGGTCACCGAACACAGGTGTCGTTCCTTACGGATGGTCATGCCCATTTCGGTCTCAAAGCTTGGTCTCGCGGCCGCCCAGTTCGGGCTCGATGGCATGACGTCGTCGCCGCGCGGCCGCTCGCCTGAAGCCGAAGCCCGCGACATCCTCAACATCGCCCACCGCTCAAACCTGTCGGTTCTGGACGTCTCGGGCGTCTATGGCCGCGCCGAATCCATTCTGGGCGACCTCATTCCCCGTCCGGTCAATTTCCGCGTCACCCTGTCGACCGCCCGCGCGGACCGGGGTCCTGACTTTGTCGAGGCCGAGGCCCGCAGCAGCCTGCGTCGCCTGGGCCTGGAACGCGCCGACGCCATCATCGTCCACTCGCCTTCGGACCTGTTCGGCCCGCACGGCGCGGCCCTGTGGGACCGCCTGGCCCGCCTGCGCGACGAGGGCCTGTTCCAGAAGATCGGCGTCTCGGCCCACGCCAGCGACGATCCGGTCGGCGTGGCCCGTCGCTTCAAGCCCGACATTCTTCAAGCTCCGGCGTCTTTGCTCGACCAGCGCCTGCTGGCCGATGGCTCCCTGGCCCGCATCGCCGGCCTGGGCGTCGAGGTGCAACTGCGCTCGATCTTCCTCAATGGCCTGCTGTTCCTGCCGCCCGATCGCGTGCCGGCCCAGCTGAAGGGCGCCTCGGGTCGTCTGTCGCGCGTGCGACGGATGATCGCCGAGGGCCGCTCCGATCCTCTGCAGGCCGCTCTGGGTTTCGCCTTGTCGCGTC
Organism: Caulobacter sp. FV2ye17ST; assembly: GCF_058680955.1. Classification (NCBI taxonomy): domain Bacteria; kingdom Pseudomonadati; phylum Pseudomonadota; class Alphaproteobacteria; order Caulobacterales; family Caulobacteraceae; genus Caulobacter; species Caulobacter sp. FV2ye17ST. Next base: position 3,991,564 of record NZ_CM178727.1, on the reverse strand, counting down.
CCGAAGCCAGCGCCGTCCTGGTGGGCGTCACCTCCGCCGCCGAGCTCTCGGCCGTGGTCGCCGCCGCTTCCAGCCCGCCGCCGGATCTGGACTGGGACGACATGGCCATCGACGACCCGGTCGCCCTCGATCCGCGGCGTTGGGTCGCTTAGGCGACTCCCCGAATCAATCCCGACAGTACCAAGCCTGCCCAGCTCTGGCGGCCGCGCGCGCCCCGGAACATGGTTTATGGCGCGTAAGTCTTTGATTCACTCGACTTTTATCATTCACAGCTAGGCTATGCGGAACAACAGCTTTCAGGGGAGAGCGACGTGATCCTTACCGTCCTGCAGGCCCGCATGGGTTCCCGCCGCCTTCCCGGCAAGGCCATGGCCACGCTCCAGGGCGAGCCGATGATCATCCGGCAGCTGGAGCGCCTGCGCAGCGCCCGCTGTCCCAGCAAGATCATCGTCGCCACCAGCAACGACCCCTCCGACGACGCCCTTGCCGGCTTCGTGGTCTCGCGCGGCTATGCCGTGCATCGCGGGGCGGGGGTCGACATCCTCGACCGCATCGCCCGCTGCGCCGAAGCCATCAGCTCGGTCAGCCATGTGGTGCGGATCAAGGGCGACGCGCCGTTCGTCGATCCCGGCATTGTGGACGAGGCCGTTCGCCTGGCCCTGGCCAGCGGCGCCGCCTACACGTCCAACCAGGTCCAGCGCACCTATCCGGCCGGTCTCGAGGTCGAGGTGATCACCGCCAACGCCCTGCGCGTCGCGGCCGCCGAGGCCCGCGACCCGACGGCCCGCGTGTCGCCGACCGCTGCCATCCGCAACGATCCCGCCCGTTTCAGCCAGGCCCACCTGAAGGCCCGCCGCGACTGGTCGCATCTGGACTGGCGGGTCAAGACCGCCGCCGACCTGGCCTTCGCCCGGTCGATCTACAACGCCCTGCATCCGGTCGATCCCGGCTTCTGCATGACCGACGTGCTGGACCTGGTGGAAAGCCACCAGGACCTGACGCGGTTCGCGGCCTGATCCGACCTTTCGGGCAAGAAAAAGGGCGCCGAGCGGATTCGCTCGGCGCCCTTTTCATGTCCGGGATCTACTTCCAGGCGCCGTAGGGATCGACCGACGGCTTGCCCAGCGCCTGCGCGACGGCCGGGTGGGTCAGCTCGCCCTTCAGCACATTGAGACCGCGCGCCAGATGGACGTTGGTCTTCAGGGCGTCCAGGCCGTGGTCGGCCAGGGCCAGGCCGAACGGCAGGGTGGCGTTGCCCAGGGCTTCGGACGAGGTGCGCGGCGCGGCGCCGGGCATGTTGGCCACGCAGTAGTGCACCACGCCGTCGACCGTGTAGGTCGGCTCGGCGTGGGTGGTCGGCTTGCTGGTCTCGAAACAGCCGCCCTGGTCGATCGAGACGTCCACCAGCACCGAGCCCGGCTTCATCTGCTTGAGGTGCTCGCGACGCACCAGCTTGGGGGCGGCGGCGCCGGCGGTCAGTACGGCGCCGATGATCACGTCGGCTTTCAGGATCTCTTCTTCCACGGCCGCGAAGGTCGAATAGCGGGTCAGGATGCGGCCCTGATAGAGGTCGTCCAGCTCGCGCATGCGCGGGATGGAGCGTTCCAGCACCACCACCTCCGCGCCCAGGCCGGCGGCCATGCGCGCGGCGTTGGAGCCGACCACGCCGCCGCCCAGCACGGCCACGCGGGCCGGGGGCACGCCGGGCACGCCGCAGAGCAGCAGGCCCATGCCGCCATTGTGTTTGAGCAGGGTCTCGGCGGCGGAGAACACAGCGATCCGGCCGGCCACTTCCGACATCGGCGCCAGCAGCGGCAGGCCGCCGCGCGCGTCGGTCACGGTCTCATAGGCGATGGCCGCGCAGCCGCTCTTCAGCAGGCCTTCGGTCTGGGCCGGATCGGGCGCCAGGTGCAGATAGGTGAACAGGATGTGGCGGGGCTCAAGCTTCTCCCACTCGATCTTCTGCGGTTCCTTGACCTTGATGATCATGTCCGCGCCGGAAAACACGGCCGCTGCGTCGGCGGCGATGGTCGCGCCGGCCTTCAGGTAGTCAGCGTCGGAATAGCCCGCGCCGAGACCGGCGCCGGACTGGACGAGCACGCTGTGGCCATGGCCGACATATTCGCGAACGGCCGTGGGGGTGAGCCCGACCCGGTGTTCGCCCGGTTTGATCTCTGAAGGGACGCCGACGCGCATGATGATTTCCTCCTGAAGGACTTTATGCCGGTTTACGCCTCTCGGCCCGCAGGTTCCTTGGGCATTTCATGCGGTGAGAACTATGATATGCAGGAATCTTGCGTCACCACGGTGAAACATGAAGAAACCCGCCATCGACCTCGATGCTTTCGATCGCAAGCTCCTGACCCTGCTCCAGCGACGCGGCCGCGCCAGCTATGTGGAAATGGCCGAGGCGGTGAATCTTTCCGAGTCCGCGTGCCTTCGCCGGGTGCGGGCGCTGGAGGAGGCCGGGGTGATCGGCCGCTACGCCGCCGTGATCGACGAGCGCGCCGTGGGCCTGCCGCTCAGCGTCTTCGTCACCGTCACCCTGTCGTCCCAGGCGGAGGCGACCCTGAGCGCCTTCGAGAAGGCCATAGCCAGTGTCCGCGAGGTGGCCGAGTGCTATCTGATGACCGGTGGCTCGGACTATCTGCTGCGGTTGGTGGTGCGCGATGTGGACGATCTGGAGCGCATCCACGCCCAGGAACTGACGCGGATCCCCGGTGTCGTGCGGGTCAGCTCCAGCATCGCCCTGCGCACCGTGGTCAAGCGCGCTGAATTGCCGCTGTGACGGCGCCTCAAATACCTACGGTCGGTTAACCTTGTCTCTCTAGTCCTTGGCCTGACAGACAACCCGCGTCGGGGGACGAGATGGTTTCGAGAAGACTTTTGCTGGGCGCCCTGGCGTCCGGACTGGCCAGCGCGCCGCTGGCCGCCTTCGCCGAGGGCGACGACCATCACGCGCCGGCGCCGCGCAAGGCCGCGCCACGCCCCAGGGCGGCGGCCCCGGCGCATGCCGCGCCCGAGCCGGTGCGATCCACCGTCGCCGAATATCCCAAGCCCGCCGAAACCCATGCGCCCGAGGTTCTGATCGATCCCAATGAGGCCCTGGGTCGTCTCAAGCACGGCAACGCCATCTTCGCCCGGGGCGGCGCCAGCATGGCCCTGCCCAGCTGGGCGCGGATCAATGAGCTGTCCAACGGCCAGAAGCCCTTCGCCGTCATCGTGGGCTGCTCCGACAGCCGCGTGCCGCCCGAACTGGTCTTCGACTGCACCCTGGGCGAGCTGTTCGTGGTCCGCACCGCCGGCTCGACCGTCAGCCGCGAGGGCCTGGGCTCGATCCTCTACGCCGTCGAGCATCTGGGCGCCCCGCTGGTCGTTGTCCTGGGCCACACCAAGTGCGGCGCGGTCGGTGCGGCGGTGGATGTCGCCACCAAGCACGCCCACCTGCACGGCGCCCTGTTCGACATGGCCCTGCCCATCCTGCCGGCCGTGATCGAGGCCGAGGAAAGCCATCCGGCCGACCTGCAGGACGCCGCGATCCGCCAGAACGCCAAGAACATCGCCGACCGCCTGAAGACCGCCGATGAGGCCTTCAGCAGCCGCATCGCGGCGGGCCGGCTCAAGGTGGTCTCGGCCGTCTACAGCCTGCAGACCGGCCAGGTCGAATTCATGGGCTAAGGCCCCGTTGACCCGCCCCCCCGCTTCACGTCACATCGATTTTCGAACGTGGTGAACCGGGGGATTGTGGAATGTCGATGGACGAGACGCCGCCCGCGAGCGGTTCAGACGCCCCGACGCCCGTTTCCCAGCCCACGCTGATCGAGCGCCTGAGGGCGCGCTGGTCCGCTGATGCGCGCGTGCGCATGGCGGCCATCGCGGCCGGCGCCCTCGTCATCGGTTTCGGCGGCGGCCTGCTGACCGGCAAGGCCGGCGAGCTGGGCTGGTTCGGCGGAAACAAGAGCGCCGTCGCCTCGGCCCCGGTCAAGGGCGAGGCCTGGTCGCTGTTCGGCAAGCCCCGGTCGGCGGGCGCCCCGCGTCGCGGCATCCCCAAGCCCGAAGGCTTCGCCGTCTGGCAGAGCCGCATCGACAGCTCCGGCCAGGACCCGATGGCCTGCGTGCGGATGAGCAAGGCGCTGGATCCGTCCAAGGCCTATGCCGACTATGTGCTGATCTCGCCCGATATCGGCCGCACGCCCGCCGTGCGGGTCAAGGGCGACGAACTGTGCGTCGGCGGGGTCGGCTTCACCGATCACCGCGTCACCCTGCTCAAGGGCCTGCCCGGCAAGGGCGGCGAGACCCTGGCCACGAATGCCGATGTCGACTTCACGTTTGGTGAAAAGCCTCCTTATGTCGGCTTCGCCGGCGACGGCGTGATCCTGCCGCGCGACGACGCCGACGGGGTGGGCATCGAGACCATCAATGTCCAGACCCTGGCCATCGAGGTCTGGCGCGTCGCCGACCGCAATCTGGTCCGCAAGTCGATCAGCGCGCCCGATCCCACCGGCGAAGGCGACTGGGCCGGCGACTATGGCGACGACAGCGTGGGCGAGGACGGCCGCCGGGTCTGGAAGGGCGTCGTGCAGGTCACCGGCGCGGCCGGCCAGAAGGCCACGACCGTCTTCCCGCTGGGCGCCGTGCTGAAGGACATGAAGGCCGGCGGCTATGTGATCAAGGCGCGCGACGCCTCGGGCGGTCGCGACCCCGACTCCGAAGGCGACACGCCGCCCGCCCAGGCCCGCCGCTGGATCATGTTCACCGACATGGCGATGATCGCCTATGACGGCTCCGAATCCCTCGACGTGGTGGTCCGCTCGCTGAAGAGCGCCAAGACCCTGTCGGGAGTCCGCGTGGCCCTGGTGGCCAAGGACGGTGAAGACCTGGCCGAGGCCAAGAGCGACGCCGACGGCCGGGTGCGCTTCCTGCGTCCGCTGCTGAACGGCGAAGGCTCCGAGCGGGCCAAGATGGTTATGGCCTATGGACCGCAGGGCGACCTGGCGGTGCTGGACCTGGACCGCTCGCCGGTCGACCTGTCCAAGCAGGGCGTGGGCGGGCGCGAGGGCGCCACCGCCGGCCGTTCGACCCGCACCGATATCGACGGCTATCTCTATGCCGACCGCGGCATCTATCGGCCCGGCGAGACCGTCCACCTGACCGCCATGGTTCGCGACCGCCTGGCCAAGGCCGTCAACGACCGCAAGGGCGAGATCATCGTCAAGCGGCCCTCGGGCGTGGAGTTCAAGCGCTATCCGTTCAGCAACGCCAATGCCGGCGCCGTGCTGGCCGACATCGCCCTGCCGCGCTCGGCGCCGCGCGGGCGCTGGGTGGCCGAACTGAAGATCGAGGGCATCGAGGCGGCCTCGGGCAGCCTGACCTTCAGCGTCGAGGATTTCGCGCCGCAACGCCTGGCCGTCACCGCCACGGGCCAGGAGTCCATTCCGCTGGGCGTGGGCGAGACCCGCAAGGTCGATGTCTCGGCCCGCTTCCTCTATGGCGCGCCGGGCGCCGGCCTGCAGACGCAGGGCGAGGCGCGGCTGCGCGCCGATGCCGATCCGTTCCCCGCCTTCAAGGACTATGTCTGGGGCGACGCCGACAAGCCGTTCGAGGAGAAGTTCCTGGAGCTGGGCACGACGGTCACCGACGGCGAGGGCCGCGCCGTGCTGTCCGTCGCCAGCGATCTGGCCGGTGACACGGCCCAGCCGCTGGTCGCCGCCGTCACCACCTCGGTGTTCGAGCCGGGCGGCCGTCCGGTGCGCGAAGGCCTGGACCTGAAGGTCCGCGCCAAGCCGCTGTATTTCGGGGTCAAGGTCGATCAGGGTCAGGCCGCAAAGGGCGACCCGCCGATCAGCCTGAACATCATCGCCGTCAACGCCGCCGGCAAGCGGGTGGGCGCGACCGCGACCTACACCCTGATCAGCGAGAACTGGGACTATGACTGGTTCCAGCAGGACGGCCGCTGGCAGTGGCGGCGCACCAGCCGCGACGCGGTGGTGGCCAAGGCTACGGTCAACATCGGCGCCGGCGATCCGGCCCGCTTCACGCGCCGCCTGGGCTGGGGCGACTATCGCCTGGTGGTCGAGGGCGCCGATGGCTCCCGCACTGTCACCCGCTTCGCCGCCGGCTGGGGCTCGCCCGCCAAGGACGCCGAGGCGCCGGACTTCGTGCGCGTCAGCGCCGGGACCAAGGCTTACGTGCAGGGCGATACGGTCGAGATCACGCTCAAGCCGCCCTATGCCGGCGAGGCTCAGATCGCCGTCGCCACCGACCGCCTGATCGACCTGAAGACCGTCACCGTCGGCGAGAACGGCACGACTGTGCGCCTGAAGACCTCGGCCGCCTGGGGCGGCGGGGCCTATGTGATGGTCAGCGTCATCCAGCCGCGCGACCCGGTCGCCTCGCCCAAGCCCCGCCGCGCCCTGGGCCTCGTTTATGTGCCGCTGGATCCCAAGAGCCGGAAGCTGACCGTCGATCTGGGCACGCCGGTGAAGATCGACTCCAAGGCCCCGGTCGAGATCCCCGTGGCGGTGAAGGGCCTGGGCCTTGGCCAGCGCGCCCACGTCACCATCGCGGCGGTGGACGAGGGCATACTGCGCCTGACCCGTCAGGACAGTCCCGATCCGGTGAAATGGTACTTCGGCAAGCGGGCCCTGGGCGTCGACTATCGCGACGACTATGGCCGTCTGCTCGATCCGAACCTGGGCGCGCCGGCCAATGTCAATTTCGGCGCCGACGAGGTAGGCGGCGAGGGCCTGACCGTCACCCCGATCAAGACCGTGGCCCTGTGGTCGGGCGTGGTCGAGACCGGCCTGGACGGCAAGGCGGTGGTCAAGCTGCCGGCCGCCGACTTCAACGGCGAGCTGCGCCTGATGGCCGTGGCCTGGACCGACACCGCCGTGGGTTCGGGCTCCAAGCCCCTGACCGTGCGCCAGCCGGTGGTGGCCGACCTCAACCTGCCGCGCTTCCTGGCCCCCGGCGACAAGGCCATGGCCACGCTGGAACTGCACAATGTCGAGGGCAAACCCGGCGCCTATACCGCCGAGGCCTTCTCGTCGGGCGGACTGAAGGTGGCGTTCAGGAAGGTGTTCCAGCTGATCCTGGGTCAGCGGATCGCCGAAAAGATCCCCTTCCTGGCGCCCGACGTCACCGGCATCGGCAAGATCGGCTTCAAGGTGGCCGGGCCCGGCTTCGCGACCAGTAAGGATTATCCGATCCAGACCCGCCTGGGCTGGGGCGATATCGTCCGCACGACAACCGAGCTGCAGCAGCCCGGCGCGGCCTATACGCCCTCCTACGCCCTGATGAGCGGACTGGCGGCCGGGGACGTGACGCTGCAGGTCAGCTATTCGCCGTTCAAGGGCTTCGACCCGGCGGCCATCGCGGTGGCCCTGCAACGCTATCCCTATGGCTGCACCGAGCAGCTGGTCTCGACCGCCTATCCGCTGCTGTACGCCCAGAGCCTGACCAGTGATCCCAAGCTGAAACGCACCCCAGCGGCCCTGGCCGGCGCGGTGGGCAAGCTGCTGGACCGTCAGACCCTCGACGGCGCCTTCGGGCTCTGGCGGGTGGGCGACGGCGAAGCCGACGCCTGGCTGGGCGCCTATACGACCGACTTCCTGCTGGAAGCCCGGGCCCAGGGCGTGGCGGTGCCGGACGCGGCCATCGACAAGGCCATGAACGCCATGCGCCAGATCAGCCGCCCCGACGGCTGGGCCTCGGTCTCCTACCGGATGGAGTATCCCGAATGGTGGGCGGCGACGCCCGAGCAGTCGAAGAAGGCCACCGAACGCATGCGCCGCCGGGCCTCGGCCTATGCCCTCTATGTGATGGCCAAGGGCGGTCGGGGCGACCTGGCCCGCCTGCGCTGGTGGCACGACGTGCAGATGAAGGACGAGGACCAGCCCATGGCCAAGGCCTATGTCGCCGCCGGCCTGGCCCGGATGGGCGACAACGCCCGGGCCCGCTCGGCCATGCGCCAGGCGGTCAAGTCGCTGGGCTATCGCGACGATCAGGACTGGTACCAGAGCCCGCTGCGCGACGTGGCGGGGCTGACCGCTCTGGCCGTCGAGTCCGGTCAGGGCGACATCGCCCGCCAGTTGCAGGGCCGCCTCGAAAACGTGGTCAAGGATCCCGACGCCCTCAACACCCAGGAACAGGCGGCGGTGCTGCACGCGGCCTTCGCCCTGCTGAAGGCGGCCGGCCCGATCTCGATCGATGCCAAGGGGGCCGTGGCCCTGCCGCCGGCCGGTGGCGCGCCGCGCTGGGCGGTGGGCAAGCTGGCCGACAGCCGGTTCACCAACACCGGCAAGGGCGCGCTGTGGCGCACGGTCAGCGTGCGCGGCACGCCGACCGCCGCGCCGGGCGCCGAGGCCAACGGCCTGTTCGTCAGCAAGCGCCTGCTGTCGATGACCGGCGCGGCGGTGGATCCCGCCGCGATCCGTCAGGGCGACCGGATCATCGTGCTGGTCTCCGGCCGCTCGATGCAGGCCCGCTCGACCGCTCTTGTGGTCGACGACGCCCTGCCGGCTGGCTTCGAGATCGAGACCACGCTCGGCGCCGACGACGCCCAGAACGGCCCGTACCGGTTCCTGGGCGAGCTGACCGGCGCCGACGTGCAGGAAAGCCGCGACGACCGCTTCATCGCGGCCATGGACCTGGAGGGCAACAAGCCCTTCGCCCTGGCCTATGTGGCGCGGGCGGTGACGCCGGGTGAGTTCTTCCTGCCGGGCGCGGTGGCCAAGGACATGTACCGCCCCAGCCTCAATGCGCGGTCGGACGCCGGCCGGGCGGTGATCGCGCCGGGGCAGTAGTGATGTCGTATGTGTGCCCCCTTCCCCCTTTGATGGGGGAAGGGTTGGGGATGGGGGTGACAGCGTTTCCAGTTGAGGCGCGGCCTTCGTGAAATCGTCCGACGCTGTCACCCCCACTCCCGACCTCTCCCCCATCAAGGGGGAGAGGAGAGCGAAATACGTTCCGCTGCTGTCAAAGGCGCTCGTCGGCTTCCTCACCGTCCAGGTCGTCCTCGCCACCCTCAGCGCCGTCTTTCCGCCGGACATGGCCCGCGCCCGGCAGTCCTCGCCGGTGGCGCTGGACCGGCGCGGCGCGTGGCTGCGGGCCCTGCCGGTGGAAGATGGCCGCTGGCGGATCCGGGCCGACCTCGACCGCACCGACCAGACCTTCCAGAAGCGCCTGATCGCGGTGGAGGACGGGCGGTTCTACAGCCATCTGGGCGTTGATCCGCTGGCGGTGGTTCGGGCGTTCGGCTCGGCGGTGGTCCATGGCCGTCCGACCTCGGGCGCCTCGACCCTGACCATGCAGACCGCGCGCCTGCTGGAGCCGCGTCCGCGCAATCTGGGCGCCAAGCTGATCGAGATGATCCGCGCCGTGCAGCTGGAATCGCGGCTGACCAAGCGCCAGACCCTGGCCCTCTACCTGACCCTGGCCCCCTATGGCGGAAACCTGGAAGGCGTGCGCGCCGCCAGCCTGGCCTATTTCGGTCAGGAGCCCTCAAGCCTGACCGACGGCCAGCAGGCCCTGCTGATCGCCTTGCCGCAGTCGCCTGAAGCCCGCCGGCCCGACCGTCGGCCCGAGGCGGCGCGGCTGGCCCGGCGGGCGGTGCTGGACAAGATGGTCCGGGCCGGGGTGCTCACCGAAGCCGCCGCGCTGGAAGCCGAGGGCGAACCCCTGCCGCGCCGGGCGCCGTTTCCGGCCCTGGCCTGGAACGTGGCGGGCGAGCTGGCCCGCGCGGCGCCCAGCTCTCAGGCCAGCGTGATCACCACCCTCGACGCCGACCTGCAGGCGCGGCTGGAGCCCATGGCCGCCGCCATCGCGGCCTCGCAAGGGGCCGACGCGACGGCCGCGATCCTGGTGGTGGAAATCAAGGGCCGGGCCGTACGCGCCGCCGTCGGCTCGGCGGGGCGCGAGCGGGCCGGGGGCTGGGTGGATATGACCCGCGCCCTGCGCTCGCCGGGCTCTGCCCTCAAGCCCTTCATCTACGCTATGGCCATGGATGACGGGCTGGTCGCCGCCGACACCCAGCTGACCGACAGCGCCACCCGCTTCGCCGACTATCAGCCCGAGAACTTCGACCGGGTGTTCCACGACAAGGTCACGGTGCGCGAGGCCCTGACCCATTCGCTGAACGTCCCGGCCGTGGCGACCCTGGAACGCCTGGGTCCCGAGGCCTTCGCCGGCCGCATCGAGGCGGTCGGCGCTCACCTCGCGCGGCCGAAGTCGGAGCTGAAGGCAGCCGGCCTGGCCCTGGCCCTGGGCGGGGAGGGGATCACCCTGCGCGACCTGGCCCTGCTCTACGCCGCCCTCGGCGACGGCGGCCTCGCCAAACCGCTGGCCTGGACCGAGGCTGACGCCCGGCTGCGGGAAAAGTCCGGCGGAACCCGGCTGGTGCGGCCCGAGGCGGCCCGGCAGGTGCTGGACATCCTGCGCGAGGCCCCCGCGCCGCGCGGCCGGGCGCCCTCGGCCCTGACCCGGGGCGGGCCCGCCATGGCCTTCAAGACCGGCACCTCCTACGGCTTCCGGGACGCGGTGGCGGCCGGGGTGGTCGGCGGCTATGCGATCATCGTCTGGACGGGCCGCGCCGATGGCGGCGCGCGCGGCGGCCTGACCGGACGCGACGCCGCCCTGCCGCTCTTGTTTGACGTCGCCGACGTGGTGGGTGCTCCGGCCGCCGCACCGCGCCCGATCGCGCCGAAGCTGGCGCCAGAGGCGCTGCAGACCCTGCGCGCGCAATCCGAGGGGCCACGGCTGATCTTCCCGCCGGACGGCGCGGCCGTACAGGTCGAGGCGCTGGGGCCAGGGTCGCGTGGACTGGTGCTGGCGGCCGGCGGCGAGGACCTGACCTGGTATGTCGCCGGGACGCCGCTGGCGGCTGATCCGGTCAGCGGCCGGGTGGTCTGGAAGCCGGCCGCGCCGGGGTTCTACCGGCTGTCGGTGGTGGACGGGCAGGGGCGCAAGGCGAGCGCGCGGGTGCGGATCAAGGCGGGGTAGAGCCTTACTCCACCCTCCGCTCTTCCCGGCGAAAGCCGGGACCCAGATTCACCCGGAGCGGTTTGGGTGTTCGCGCCAACAGCCTAGCCGGATCATCGACGCTCAGGGTTCGATCTGGGCCCCGGCCTTCGCCGGGGAGAGCGGAGAATTTAAGGGCGTATCTAGATCACCCCGCCGGCCACCCGCTCATAATCTTCAAGGCTGGAAATCCCGACGTTCAGGTCGTTCACCAGCCCGTTGGCCAGCGAATAGACCCAGCCATGCACGGCCAGCGACTGGCCGCGCGCCCAGGCGTCCTGCACGAAGACGTCCGAGGCCACGTTGCGCACCTGGCGGATGACGTTTAGCTCGCACAGGCGGTTGAGCTTTTCCTTCTCGCCGGGCAGGGCGTCCAGCTCGTGCTTGTGCTCGGCATGGACCTCGCGGATCGGGTGCAGCCAGTGGTCGACCAGGCCGCGCCGCTGGCCGTCGATGGCCGCCGCCACGCCGCCGCAGCCATAGTGGCCGACGACCATCACGTGCTTGACCTTGATCACGTCGACCGCGAACTGCAGCACGCTCAGATAGTTGGCGTCCTGCGGCGGGGCCAGGTTGGCGACGTTGCGGTGGACGAACAGCTCGCCGGGATCAAGGCCCACGATCTCATTGGCCGGCACGCGGCTATCGCTGCAGCCGATCCACAGATATTCCGGGCTCTGCTGGTTTTCGAGCCGCTTGAAGAACTGCGGATCAACCTGCGTCTTGCCCTTCGACCAGGCGGCGTTATTGGCCTTCAAGTCCTCAAGCATGCTGTTTCCTCAGGCCTTTTGGGCGTCGGGTTGAAGGTTGGGATGGGCGGCGGCGATGGCCGGGTGTTCCAGCGCCCGGGCCACGGCGGCGCTGATCGCCGGGAACGGCGTCATGTCCACATGGAAGCGGGCGGCGTTATAGACCTGCGGGACCAGGCAGCAGTCGGCCAGGCCCGGCGTGTCGCCGAACGCATAGCCCTTGCCGTGCCGGGCCACCATCGGCTCCAGCGCCGCGAAGCCGTCGGTGATCCAGCGCTGGGCCCAGGCGTCGCGGCCGTCCTGGTCGACGCCAAGGCCGGTCAGGGCGCGCAGGATGCGCAGGTTGTTCACCGGGTGGATGTCGCAGGCGACGATCTCGGCCATGGCCCGCACCGTGGCGCGATCGAACGGGTCGGACGGCAGGAGCAACGCGCCCGGAACCGCCTCGTCCAGCCATTCCAGGATCGCCAGGCTCTGGGTCAGGCGACGACCATCCACCTCGAGGGTCGGCACCAGGGCCTGGGCGTTCAGGGCGCGATAGGCCTCGCCCTGATGCTGGCTCGACACCAGGTCCACGGGCTGGACGGCGTAGTCCAGGCCCTTGAGGTTCAGGCCGATCCGCACCCGATAGGGCGCGCTGGCCCGCCAGGCGCTGTGCAGGATGAGCTTCATGGCGCGGTCCTAGGCCAGGGTGAAGGACAGTTTGCCGACGCCCTCGACCTCACCCTCCACCCTGTCGCCGCGCACGATGGCGCCGACGCCCTCGGGGGTGCCGGTGAAGATCAGGTCGCCGGCTTCCAGCCGCCACAGCTGGCTGGCCTTGGCGATCACCTCGGCGACGTTCCAGATCATGTCGGCGAGCTCGCCGCGCTGCTTTTCGACGCCATTGACCGACAGGAAGATCGCGCCTTCCGGCGGCAGGCCGCTCATCGGGCGGATCGCCGAGATCGGCGCGCTGGCGTCGAAGGCCTTGCCCGCTTCCCACGGATGGCCCTTGGCCTTGGCGGCGTTCTGCAGGTCGCGGCGCGTCAGGTCGACGCCGACCGCATAGCCGAAGACAAGTTCAATGGCCTGCTCGGGGGTGAGGTTCTCGCCGCCGGCCTTCAGGGCCGCGACCAGCTCGATCTCGTGATGCAGGTCCGCCGTCGCCGACGGATAGGGCACGGTCGCCGGCAGGGGGACGACGGCGTCGGCCGGCTTGGCGAAGAAGAACGGCGGATCGCGCGTATCGGCGCCCATTTCGCGGGCGTGGGCGGCGTAGTTGCGGCCTACGCACAGGATGCGGCGCACGGGGAAGACGTCGGTCGATCCCTCGACCGGGACCACGGGAACGGCGGGCGGGGGGAAGGGGTACGTCGTCATGGGGCCTGATTAGCGCCAAACCGCGCGCTTCAAAAGCGTCCTGACCAAGGTTATCGCGTATCAGAAATCATCCTGGCGCCGGGGACGCTTAAACGTTCTTTCACTTGCCCCCGTCCGCGCCGTCGAGTCATGACGGGTGTGGGGAACACTGGGCGTCTTTCCATGCGGGGGCTGTGAGCGCGCGAATGTTGATCATCGAGAACCTGACTCACGTCTACGGGAACGGCGTTCGCGCCCTGGACGAGGTCAGCCTGACCATACCGCGCGGCATGTACGGCCTGCTGGGCCCGAACGGCGCGGGCAAGTCGACCCTGATGCGCACCATCGCCACCCTGCAGGCCCCGACCTCCGGCCATATCCGCTTCGGCGACATCGACGTGCTGAAGACGCCCGAGCTTCTGCGCCGCACCCTGGGCTATCTGCCGCAGGATTTCGGCGTCTATCCGCGGGTCTCGGCCTACGACATGCTCGACCACATGGCGGTGCTCAAGGGCATCAGCGGCGCGAAGGAACGCAAGGAAACCGTCGAGAGCCTGCTGAGCCAGGTCAATCTGTGGGGCGTGCGCAAGAAGGCCCTGGCCGGGTTCTCGGGCGGCATGCGCCAGCGCTTCGGCATCGCCCAGGCCCTGATCGGCGATCCGCGCCTGATCATCGTCGACGAGCCCACCGCCGGCCTCGACCCCGAAGAGCGCAACCGCTTCCTCAACCTGCTGGCCGAGATCGGCGAGAACGTGGTGGTGATCCTGTCGACCCACATCGTCGAGGACGTGTCGGACCTGTGCCCGGCCATGGCGATCATCTGCGACGGCCGCATCGTCAAGCAGGGCGCGCCCAATGATCTGGTGGTCCAGCTGGCCGGCCGGGTCTGGCGCAAGACCATCGACAAGGCCGAACTGGAAGCCGCCAAGGCCCAGTATCAGGTGATCTCCACCCGCCTGCTGGGCGGCCGCACGGTGATCCACATCCTGGCCGACAGCGATCCCGGCGACGGCTTCACCGCCGTCGAGGGCGGTCTGGAGGATGTCTATTTCTCGACCCTGTCCACCACCCGCCGCGCGGCGTAGGAGGACCGGAAGATGTTTGGCAAGATCGCGGGCTTCGAGCTCCGCTACCAGCTGAAGTCGCCCGTCTTCTGGGTGGTGGCGACGGTGTTCTTCCTGCTGACCTTCGGGGCGGCGACGGTCGACAACATCCGCATCGGCGGCGGCGCCTCGGTTCACAAGAACGCCCCGTTCGCCATCGCCCAGACCCACCTGATCCTGTCGATCTTCTACATGTTCGTGACCACGGCCTTCGTGGCCAATGTGGTGGTGCGCGACGACGAGACGGGTTTTGGGCCGATCCTGCGCTCCACCCGGATCGGCAAGTTCGACTATCTCTATGGCCGCTTCACGGGCGCCTTCCTGGCCGCGGCGATCTCGTTCCTGGCCGTGCCCCTGGCGATCTTCATCGGCTCGTTCATGCCGTGGGTGGATCGAGAGCTGCTGGGCCCCAATATCCTCGAAGCCTATCTGTTCTCGTATTTCGCCCTGGCCCTGCCGGCGATCCTGCTCACCTCGGCCATCTTCTTCGCCCTGGCCACCGTGACCCGCTCGATGATGTGGACCTATGTCGGCGTTATCGCCTTCATGGTCATCTGGGTGATTTCGCGCATCGCGCTGGATCGTCCGGAATTCGCGACCGCCACGGCGCTCTGGGACCCCCTGGGTCAGTCGGCCTATCGCCTGGTCACCAAATACTGGACGGCCACCGAGCGGAACGCGGTCACGCCGGCCCTGACCGGCGTCCTGCTGTTCAACCGCCTCTTCGCCCTGGCCCTGTCGGCGGGTTTCCTGACGGCCGCCTACTGGCTGTTCCAGATCCAGTCGGCCGAGCTGGCCGGCGACCGCAAGGTCAAGGCCAGGACGGGCCCGGCGCCGATCGAGATCCTGCCGGCCGCGCCCAGCGCGCCGATCGTTCCGCGCTATGACCGCCAGACGGCCTGGGCCCAGCTGAGGGTCCGCACGCGCCTGGACATGGGCCAGGTATTCAAGAGCCCGGCCTATTTCGTGCTGCTGGCCCTGGGCCTGTTCAACGCCATGGGCGCCCTGTGGTTCGCGACCGAAGCCGGGCGCTATGGCGGCGAGATCTATCCGCTTACGCGCGTGCTGCTGACGCCGCTGATGGGGTCGTTTGGCCTGATCCCGATGATCATCGCCATCTACTATTCGGGCGAACTGGTCTGGCGCGAGCGCGAGCGAAAGACCCACGAGATCATCGACGCCACCCCGGTTCCGGACTGGGCCTTTGTCGCCCCCAAGACCCTGGCCATTTCACTGGTCCTGGTCTCGACCCTGCTGGTCAGCGTGCTGGCGGCGATCATCAGCCAGCTGGCCCACGGCTACACCAACCTGGAGCTTGGCAAGTACCTGCTGTGGTACGTGCTGCCGCAGTCGGTCGACTGGATCCTGCTGGCGGTGCTGGCGGTGTTCCTGCAGGCGGTCAGCCCGCACAAGTTCATCGGTTGGGGCCTGATGGTGATCTACATCGTCGCCACCATCACGCTGGGCAACCTCGGTTTCGAGAGCAAGCTCTACGCCTACGGCTCGGTCACCGACACGCCGTTCTCGGACATGAACGGCCAGGGCAAGTTCTGGATCGGGGCCTGGTGGCTGCGGCTGTACTGGACCGCCTTCGCGGTGGTCCTGACGGTGCTGTCCTATGGCCTGTGGCGTCGCGGAACCGAGAGCCGGCTATGGCCGCGCCTGGTGCGTCTGCCGGGCCGCATGACCGGCAAGGCCGGCCTGACCCTGGGTCTCGCCCTGGCCGTGTTCGCGGCCAGCGGCGTCTATATCTACGTCAACACCCATGTCTGGAACCCCTACCGGACCCAGATCGACAACGAGAAATGGCAGGCCGATTACGAAAAGACCCTGCTGCCGTTCGAGACCCTGCCGCAGCCCAAGATCGTGGCCATGACCCTGGACGTGGACATCTATCCCGATGAACCGCGCGTCAGCACCAAGGGCGCCTATGTCATCGAGAACAAGACGAACGGTCCGCTGAAGGAAATCCATGTCCGCTTCGACCGCGACCTGAAGGTCAAGGGCCTGTCGATCGAGGGGGCGTGGGCCCGGAAGACCTATGACCGGTTCAACTACCGGATCTTCGCCTTCGACACGCCGATGGTTCCGGGCGAGCGGCGCAAGATGAGCTTCATCACCGAACGCTCGCAGAAGGGCTTCCCCAACAGCGGCGCGGAAACCCGCGTGGTGGCCAACGGGACCTTCATCAACAACTTCGAGATCGCGCCGATCCTGGGCATGGCCCGTGACGGCCTGCTGGTTGATCGCGCCAAGCGCCGCAAATATGGCCTGCCGCCCGAGCGGCGCATGGCCAGGCTGGGCGATGTGGCCTCGATGCAGTTCAACGGCCTGCGCAAGGACGCCGATTTCGTCAGCGCCGACATCACGGTGACCACCGACGCCGACCAGACGCCGATCGCGCCGGGCTACAAGGTGTCCGAAGACGTCTGGTCGCTGCGGGACGACATCAAGGGTCCGGCGAAAGGCGAGGGGGATCGTCGCACGGTCCGCTTCGTCACCGAGGCGCCGATCATGCCGTTCCTGTCGATCCAGTCGGCTCGCTACGCCGTGTCGAAAGAGACCTACAAGGGCGTCGATCTGGCGGTCTATTACGACCCGCAGCACGCCTGGAACATCGAGCGGATGAAGAGCGCGATGAAGGGCTCTCTGGACTATATGCAGTCCGAGTTCAGCCCGTATCAGTTCCGCCAGATGCGGTTCCTGGAATTCCCCGACTACGCCCAGTTCGCCCAGGCCTATGCCGGAACCATGCCGTGGTCGGAGGGCCTGTTCTTCATCTCCGACTACAGGAACCCCGAAAAGATCGACATGATCACCTATGTCGGGGCCCACGAGATCGGCCACCAGTGGTGGGCCCATCAGGTGATCGGCGCCGACCAGCAGGGCAGCACGATGCTGAGCGAGACCTTCGCCCAGTATTCGGCCCTGATGGTGATGAAGCGGATGTATGGCGAGGCCCAGATCCGCAGGTTCCTGAAGTTCGAGCTGGACAGCTATCTGCGGGCGCGGGGCGGTGATCCGCTGGAGGAGCAGCCGCTCTACAAGGTCGAGAACCAGGACTACATCCACTACCGCAAGGGCGCGCTGGTCATGTACCGGCTGCAGCGCGAGATCGGCGAGGCGGCGGTCAACCGCGCCCTGCGCCGGCTGATCGCCGACCACGCCTTCAAGGGCGCGCCCTATCCCACCACGCTGGACTTTATGCGGGCCATCCGCGCCGAGGCCCCGGCCGACAAGCAGGCCCTGATCACCGATCTTTTTGAACGGATCACGCTCTACGACATCAAGACCAAGGCCGCGTCGGTGAAGACGCGCGCCGATGGTCGGTTTGACGTCACGCTGACCATCGACGCCAGGAAGATGTACGCCGACGGCAAGGGCAAGGAGACGCCGGCGTCGCTGAACGAGACCATGGACATCGGCCTGTTTACCGCCGAGCCCGGCAAGAAGGACTTCAAGGCGGGCAATGTCGTGCTCTATGAGCGTCGACCGATCCGCTCGGGCGTCCAGACCCTGACCTTCACGGTCGACAGGGCGCCGAAGTTCGCGGGGGTCGATCCCTACAACACGGTCATCGACCGCAATGGCGACGACAACACGATCAAGGTCGGCGGATGAGCGAGGGCGGGCTGAAGCTGGATGCGGCGGCGTTCAACGCCTTCCTGCAGCGCGCCTTCCCCGAAGGCGATCCGGCGTCCCTGCCCGAAGCGATCGAGGCGTCCGAGGGGCGCGTCCTGATGCGGCAGGCCTTTGCGGCCCGACAGCTGCGGCCCGGCGGGGTGATCTCGGGGCCGACGCTGATGGCCATGGCCGACACCGCCGCCTATGCGGCGATCCTGACCCATATCGGAGAGGTTCCGATGGCGGTCACGACCTCGCTGACGATCCATTTCCTGAGAGGCTGCAAGCCGGGTGACCTCTATGCCGAGGCCACCCTGCTCAAGCTTGGCCGCCGCATCGCGACGGTCGATGTCCTGATGTGGACGGAATCGCGCGAGCGAGCCGCCGCCAAGGCGACGGTCGCCTACGCGATTCCCTAAACCTCGTGACTAGTTCACGAAGCCCTTCTTGAGACCCTCGGCCATGTTCAGGTGCTCCTGAACGGTCGGGGCCGTGGCGGCGGCGAAGGCCTTGATGGCGGGGGTGTCGCCGTCCTGGGCGTAGCGCTGCAGCAGGTTCAGCATCGCCTGATGGGCGTCGACCTGGCTGTCGGCGTACTTCTTGTCGAAGTCCTCGTTGCTGGCCTTGGTCAGGTCGTCCAGGTCATCCTGCATGTCCTTGGACAGCATCGTCGGCACGGTGATCGCCGCGCCGGAGGCCGCGATGGCGGCCTTCAGGCTGTCGCCGGTCTTGGCGTGAGCGTCGGCCATCTTGGTGGCGAAGGCCTTGACCTCGGCATTGGTCGAGCGCGAGGCGGCCAGCTTGGCGGCTTCGATCTCGAACAGGTTCATGTCGGCGGCCTTCATGGCGAAGACGTCGGCCTTGGTTTCGTCGGCCATCGTGGGAATGGTGGCGGCGGGGTTGGCGTCCGGGGTCGCGGCCTGCTCGGCCGGCGTCGCGGCGCCCTGGGTTTCGGTCTTGTCACCACAGGCGGCGAGGCTGAGGGCGGCGAAGGCGGCGCCGACGATGAGGAGTTGACGGGTCATGGCTGTCTTTCCCTGCGCGTTTTTTTAGAGGATTGAAATCTGGTCAGCGTCGCGCGGCGCCGTATGACTGTAAGAACATCACGGGGCCGTGATCGGTTCCAAAAGACTTGGGGAAGATCGACATGGCGCAGGCGCCGCTGACCGGACTGCGGGTCATCGAAATGGGCTCGCTGATCGCGGGGCCGTTCTGTGGCCAGATCCTGGGCGACTTCGGCGCCGAGGTGATCAAGCTGGAAGATCCCCGGGTGGGCGACCCGATGCGCCAGTGGGGCCGCAGCAAGCCCCAGGGCCTGTCGCCCTGGTGGCCGGTGATCGGCCGCAACAAGAAATCGGTGACCCTCGACCTGCGCACGGACGAGGGCCGCGACCTGGCCCGCGGCCTGATCGCCAAGGCCGATGTGGTGGTCGAGAACTTCCGTCCCGGCACGATGGAGGCCTGGGGCATGGGCTATGAGGCCCTGTCGGCCGACCATCCGGGTCTGGTGATGGCGCGGGTGTCGGGCTTTGGCCAGACGGGGCCCTATTCGCACCGCGCCGGCTACGCCCTGGTCGGCGAGGCCATGGGCGGGCTGCGCCATATCACCGGCGAGCCTGACCGCAATCCCGCGCGGGCCGGCATCTCGATCGGCGACAGCCTGTCGGGCCTGAACGCCGCGCTCGGCGTGATGATGGCCCTGCATTCGCGCGACCGCACCGGCCGGGGCCAGGTGGTCGACGCGGCCATCTATGAGAGCGTGCTGACGGTGATGGAGAACCTGATCACCGAATATGACCTGACCGGCTATATCCGCGAGCGGTCGGGCGCCGTGCTGCCCGGTATCGCGCCGTCGAACGTCTATCCCACCAAAAGCGGCGAGCTGATCCTGATCGGCGCCAACCAGGACACCCTGTTCCGGCGGCTGTGCGACCTGATGGGCCGGCCCGACCTGGCCGACGATGTCCGCTATAAGGATCACGCGGCGCGGGGCGCGCATCAGGGCGAGCTGGACGCCCGCATCGCCGCCTGGACCGCCGACCAGCAGATCGAGGCCCTGCTCCCCCTGCTGGAAGAGGCCGGGATCGCCACCGGCCGGATCTATCGCGCGCCCGAGATGCTGGCCGATCCGCATTTCGCCGCGCGGGAGTCCATCGTCAGCGTGCCCCATCCGGTCTTTGGCCAGGTGAAGATGCAGAACGCCTTCCCGCGCCTGTCGGAAACCCCGGGCGCGGTGCGCTGGACCGGGCCGACCCTGGGCGAACACACCGACGCCGTGCTGCGCGAGGTGGCGGGCCTGACCGAAGAGGCGATCGCGGGCCTGCGGGCGCGCAAGGTGCTTTGAAGGGGTAGAGCCGGCAGGCCGCGGCTTCAAAATCTCCGCTCTCCCCGGCGACCCGTAGGGCGGCGAAGCCAACGCCGGGGCCCAGGTTCAGCCTGAGCCTTTGGAGTGGATGCGCCACCGGCCTCGTCAGGGTCGGCAGCCTGTCTGGGTTCGATCTGGGTCCCGGCCTTCGCCGGGAAGAGCGGAATCGAAAGGCCTAGTTCCGCCCCGTCACGTCCGCGATCGCCCGGGCGATCTGGTGCACATTGTACGGCTTGCGGACGATCGGCGCGTCAAAGCCCATGGGCGCGGCCTTGTCGGCATAGCCGGTGGCGAACACGAACGGCCGGCCTTCGCGACGCAGGATCTCGGCCACCGGGGCGACCGACTGGCCGTTGAGATCGGCGTCCAGAACGGCCACGTCGAACGCCTGATCCAGCATCGACAGGGCCTCGCTCAGTTCAGCGGCGCAGCCCACCACCACGACCCCGGCGTCCTCCAGGCCCGCTTCCAGCTCCAGGGCCAGCAGCAGGGAGTCCTCGACGATCAGCACCCTCAGGCCGGCGATGGCGCCGGGGCGGATGTTTTCGTCGGCGGCGATCAGGGTCTCGACGATCCGCTCGGGCGCGGCTTTTTCAGGCTCGGGCGGCGGCCCGTCGGCCAGGGCCTCCGGCGCGGCCTGGATCAGGGCGCTGAGTCCGCCGCGCCTGTATTCCATGCGGACCCGCCCGCCCAGCTCGCGTCCGACCACATCCTCGATCAAGGTCGCGCCGAAGCCGCGCTTGGTCGGTTCGGTCGCCGGCGGGCCGCCGGTTTCCAGCCATTCCAGCGCGAAGCCGCCCTCGGGCGTGCGCCGCCAGACGACCTCGACCTTGCCGTTCTCGGTCGACAGGGCGCCGAACTTCACGGCGTTGACGGCCAGCTCGTGCAGGGTCAGCGACAGGGCCGAGGCCGCGCGCGGGGTCAGGAACAGTTCGGGACCATCCCAGCGCGTCTGGGTGGGGGCCAGCCCGCCCAGTTCGGCGGCGGCGATCCGGGCAAGGGTGGCGCCGCGCCAGCGGGCGGCGCTGAGCAGGTCATGGGCCGAGCTCATCGATTTCAGCCGGCCGGCGAAGGTCTTGAGGAACACGTCCAGCGACGACGACTTGCGGGCCGATTGCGCGGCGACCGACTGGACGACCGCCAGCAGGTTCTTGATGCGGTGGTCCAGCTCGGCCAGCAGGCTCTCGCGCTGCTCGTCCTGCTGCTTGCGGTCGGTGATGTCCTGCATCACGCCGATCAGGCGGGTCGGTTCGCCCTGCTCGTCCAGGGTCATCACGCCGGCGGCGCGATTCCACTGAATGCGGCCCTTCTCGTCGGGGTTGCGGCGGAACTCCACCTCATAGCGGCCGCGCTTGCGCAGCTGGGCGTCGACGTCGCGCTGGATCCTGGCGCGATCCTCGATGTGGACATAGCGAAACAGCGACTGGCCATCCTCGGCCGGAATCTCGCCGGCGGGCAGGTGGGCGATCCGGGCGAGGCGCGGGCTGATCCGGTAGATGTCGAGCGCGCGATCCCATTCGAACTCGCCCAGGCTGGCCGCGCCGATGGCCAGAGCCAGACGCTCGCTGTCCAGCGTGCGGACGACGGGGTCTCCGGCGGCTCTTTCGCGCAGCAGCGCTTCCATGGCCAGGGCGGCCAGATCGGACAGGGTCTGGCGGGCCTCGGGATCGATTGCCGTCCTGGGTTGGGGGTCCTGAACGATCAGAAGACCCACCACCTGGCCATCGGGATCGACCAGCGGCGCGCAGGCCAGGAAGCCGCCGTCCTTCAGCGAAAGCGTCGCCAGCCGCGCATCGGCGCACGCGTTCCCGCAGATCAGCGGCTCGCCCAGGGCGATCATCAGGTCAGCCAGCGAGCCGGGGCGAGGGATCACGCCGCCGTCGCCGCCGAAGCTGGCCTTGCAGTGCAAGCGGGCGGCGCCGATCAGCCACAGCCCGGCGCGCGGCGCGCGGAACTGATGGGCGGCCAGGCGAATCAGCCGCGTGAACTGTGGGTCTTCTCCGGTACGGTCGAAGGCCTTCAACGCCTTGGTGGCGCGAAGCCGGACGGCTTCCTTGTCGGCGTCGTGCGCGGAAAGAGGATCCACCATATTTCGACCATAGACTCGCTTCGCGTCAGGCGCGAGTGCCGATGCGAATTCCGCTGTGGTGAAGCTTCGAGCCGCACGCTATTATGGAACCGCTCGGCGGGGCTCCGCGTTGACCGGGCTTAGCTAGATCGCCAGCCCGCTCTGTTGGCCGCGTCGCGAACCGGAGA
This sequence comes from Caulobacter sp. FV2ye17ST, assembly GCF_058680955.1. Classification (NCBI taxonomy): domain Bacteria; kingdom Pseudomonadati; phylum Pseudomonadota; class Alphaproteobacteria; order Caulobacterales; family Caulobacteraceae; genus Caulobacter; species Caulobacter sp. FV2ye17ST. The sequence continues at coordinate 3,969,110 of NZ_CM178727.1, read as the reverse complement.
TGACCATGCCTACTGATGTCCTGAAGACCGCCGCGAAAGACGCCGAGAAGGTCAAGACCGCCGCCGCAGCCGGCGTCGAACACGCCGAGCGCAGCTTCGTGGAAGCCGCGACGGCCGCCAAGGCCTCGCTGGCCGAGGCCGCCAAGCGCGTCGAGAAATCGGTCGCCGAGGGCTTTGACACCCTGCGCGCCCAGAGCCGCACCTATACCGACACCGCCGGCCAGCAGCTGGACGACGCCCAGCGCTATGTGACCGAGCGCGTGCGCGAACGCCCGCTGACCGCCACCCTCGCCGGGCTCGGCGTCGGCGTGCTGATCGGCCTGCTGATCGCCGGCAACCGCAACAACGACCGGTGATCTTCGAAAAGACCCTGATGACGCTCGCGGCTGCGGCGGCCATTGCGGCCGCGGCAGCCGTCGGCGTGTTCGCCGCGGCCTTCGCGCTGTACGCCGTGGTCCAGGTCCATCTGGGCGACGCCGGAGCGGCCGCTGTCGTCGCCGCGGTCGCTGCGCTGATTGTCGCGATCGCGGGCCTGCTGGCCGCGCGCAAGGTCGAGCACCGCCAGGCGCCCGGTCACGCCGCGACGCCAGACGCCCTGGGGCTGACGGAAAAGATCGTCGGCATCGTCCGGGACCGGCCGCTGCTGTCGATCGGCGCCGGTCTGGCCGCCGGCATCTTCGCGCTGAAAAACCCGACCCTCACGGCGGCTGTTTTCAAAGCCTTCATGGAACCGCGGCAACCGCCGCGCTAGATCCCCGTTGTCCTTTGCGTTCCCGTCCTCCCCCTCCAGGGAACGCCTTCCCATGGAGTCAGCATGTATATCCTGCCCGAGCTTCCCTACGCCTATGAGGCGCTGGAGCCGACCGTTTCGGCCAACACCCTGCATTTCCACCATGACAAGCACCACGCCGCCTATGTCACGGCCCTCAACGGCCTGTTGAACGGCGACGACAAGGGCTCGCTGGAAGAGGTCATCAAGACCGCCGCCCCGGGCAAGGTCTTCAACAACGCCGCCCAGGCCTGGAACCACGCCTTCTTCTGGGACGCCATGAGCCCGGAAAAGACCGCGCCCGGCGCCGACCTGGCCGCCGCGATCAACGAAGCCTTTGGCGACCTGGCGTCGCTGAAGACCGCCTTCGTCACCGAGGGCGTCGGCCACTTCGCCTCGGGCTGGGTCTGGCTGGTCGCCGAGGGCGGCAAGCTGAAGGTGATCTCGACCCACGACGCGGCCACCACCGTCACCCACGACGGCGTGACGCCGCTGCTGGTCTGCGACGTCTGGGAACACGCCTACTATCTGGATCACCAGAACAACCGGAAGGGCTTCCTGGAAGCCTGGTTCGACACCCTGGCCAACTGGAGCCTGGCCGACACCCAGTTCGCCGCCGCCAAGGGCGCGGGCGAGGCCTGGCGCTATCCGGCTCCGCAATAGCCGATCGGGTTACGACGTTCAGACGGCGCGGCGAAAGCCGCGCCGTTTTGCGTTTCAGGCTACGGGGCGTCGGTCGAAGGCCCAGGTGCGCCACACGACGAATTCGACCCGCTCGAAGGCCATGGCCGTCACGCGGATCTCGGTGGGGTCGATCTCGATGATGTTGAAACTGGGCGGAACGCCGCGCTCGCGCACCGACAGGGTGCCCGACACAACCGCCCGCGTCTGGCCGTCGCCGAACGCGTAGGGCGCCACGAAGGGCGTGTGGATATGGCCTGACAGGACAAGATCGGCGCCCGCCGTCGACAGGCTGCTGGCGGCGCGCGTTCCGCCATGCACCTCGCTGGTCATCGGCTCGCCGGTCAGCTCCATCAGGGGGTGGTGGCAGACCACGATCCTGGCGTCGCCCGGCGCGGCGGCGGCCAGCTGGCCTTCCAGGCGGCGGATCTGGCGGCTCGAGATCGCGCCCTTCGACCAGTTCCAGCGCAGCTGCGCCCGGCGGGCGGTATTGACGCCAAACACCGACACGCCCGGCGCCCGCCAGACGCCGCCGTCGGCCGGACCAAACCGCGCCTCATAGCGCCGCCACGGGGCGATGAACCGCTCCAGCAGCTCCCCGGGGCCCACATAGGGGGTGTCGTGATTGCCCGGCGTGGTGAACAGGGGCGTCGGCGCGCGGTCCATCCAGGCCCTGGCCGCGTCGAACTCGGACACAACGCCATCGCGGGTCAGGTCGCCGGCCGCCACCAAGAGGTCGGGCTTTTCCAGATGAAACCGGGCCAGCGCCGCCTCGGTCGCCGCCTGGTTCTCGCCGCCGAAATGGATGTCCGAGACCTGGATGATCTTGAAAGTCATGACTGCTCGGGCAGGGCGAAGGCGCGGAAGGCCTTGGGGCGAAAGCGGATCTGGACCTCGGGTTCAAGGCGCATGGGCTCGCCGTCGAGAATGGCCGGAATCCGCCCCGCGGCCCATACCCGGCCCACCCGGCAGCGGCCCATGCTGACCGAGGGATCGTCGCGCCAGGTCCCGCTCAGCGCGCTGACGCCGAGACGGAAAATCTCGATGGCGTTGGACGGGTCCAGCGCCGCCGCCTCGAGCGCCCGCTCGTCCTCGTCCAGCACGGTGGAGACCAAGGGGCACATCAGGGTCAGGGCCTCGGTCTTCTGCTTGGGGCGGCCATCCAACGTAAAGCGCAGCCGGCCGGAAAAGGCCTGTCGAAACGCGCGTTGCGTGCGCAGGGCGGTCAGGCGGATCTTTCCCGCCCGGGCCGCTTCACGCGCGTCGGCCCACAGGGCCGGGCTGCCCAGGATGGCGGCGACGAAGAACAGGCGTCCGGCCACTTCACCGCCCGACACCATGCGCGGCGCGCCTTGCGTCAGGCAGGCTTCCATGGCCTCGGGCCAGGACCGCTCGCCATAGAAGGCGCGCGGCAGCATGTTCATGGTGCCGCCCGGCAGGGGCGCGATGGGCGGGCCGTCGGGGCCCGACATCTCGGCGGCGGCCCGCGCCGTGCCGTCGCCGGCGATGATGAACACCGCGTCCGGGTCGGAATCGATGACGCTTCGCAGGCAGGCCGTCAGGTCGGCGCCTGGCGTGTGCACGGTACCCGCGACGCCGTGTTCGGCCAGGATCCGTTCGGCGATGGCCGGCGCATCGGCGCCGACCGATCCGGAAGCGATATTGGCGATGATCTCTACGCGCCGCACTGGCTACCCCACTTGATTGACACACGCCCTAACGGCCAAGCTTTTCTGGGGTTCCGCCCCCGGCGGCGGAACCTTGGATAGCGCCGGCCGTTAGCCAGACCGGGACAGCTCGATGGGAGAGCCACAATGAACAAGACGATGATCGCCCTGCTGGGTGTCGGTTTGCTGGCCACGGCCTGCACCTCGACCGGCAATGTTGAACGTAACGCGGCTGGCGGCGCGGCCTTGGGCGCTCTGGCGGGCGCCGTGATCGGCAACAATGTCGGCAGCGGCAGCGCCAGCACGGGGGCCGCGATCGGCGCGGCCATCGGCGGCACCGCCGGCGCCGTCAAGGGCTGCCGCGAAGATGGCGGCTGCGGCGCGAACGAGGTCAACCGCCGCCAGTATTACGACGAACGCGCGGGTCGCTATTACTACTACGACTCCCGCAGCGGTCGTTACTTCTGGGAAGACGGTCGTCCCCGCTAGGGCGCGATCACGCCGATGAAAACCCAAGGGGCGGCCGACGGATGTCGGTCGCCCCTTTGCATGTTCAGGAAAAGGGGAGGCGTTATGACCCTCAAGATCACCGTGGCGGCGCTCGGCGCCGGACTGATGCTCGCGGGCTGCGCGTCCGCGCCGTGGAGGCCGACCCGCGCCTCGATCGAGGCGCTGCCGCCGGCCTGCGCGAATTTCCAGGTCTCGATCTATTTCGAGCGCGACGAGGCCAGGGTCACGCGCGAGGCGCGGTCGGTGCTGAAAAGCGCCGGGGCGATGACGCGTGGCTGCAGGGTCGACAAGGCCCGCGTCATGGGTCTGGCCGATGCGGTCGGCGCAGCGGACGTCAATATGGATCTGTCGCGGCGACGCGCGGAGTCTGTGACCCGCGCCCTGAGCCGGGCGGGCTTTTCCCAGGTGGAGTTCGATGTCGCCGCCGCCGGGGACGCCGGCGCCACGACCAGAGCGGGCGCTTCGGCTCCGTTGCGTCGCCGGGCTGATATTGTCTTCGAGATCAGCAAGCCCTGAGCCTGCGGCGGATCGTCAGACAAGGCCCGCCTTCGGTCTGACCCGGGGCGGGCTTTTTGCCGAAACCGTTCGCACGACAGAAGGGCGGGCCGCGTGGCGGTCCGCCTGGACGTCATATCTGGAAGGGGGGGTGCGGAGGCAGCAGGCTGGCTTGCGCCAACCTCAAGTCGGGGGGGCGTCGCCGCCTCCGCAAAGAGAAAACGCGATCCTCGAACCCCGGTTCCGACCCGGCGCGATTATTTTTCGCCAGGGCGCTGAAGGCCCCGCCTGACCCACCGGAGGGAACGCCGGGAGGCCGCGGACGTTGTTTCCGTGACGGCCAAGCGGGCCGTCTTCGAACAATGAGGGCGCGTCATGATCCGGAGCTATCAGGCCGAACATGGCGGAACGGTTTTCTACGCGGCGCCGACCCGGCGCCAGAGAACAGCCCGGACGCGGCTGATGGCGTTGTTGGTGATCGCGGTGGTGGCCGCGTCGGCTGGGCTTGTCCAGACCTTCAATGCCCACTCGATGCCCGTCGAGATGCTCGCGACCGCCCAGTGACACTCTGAAGGAGAGCGACATGCCCGCCGACATTCCTCAACCCGCCACCCGCCTGAACGCCACGCGCGCGCGTCAGGGCCGGTGGGGACAGCACGTCTTCTGGATCATGATCGTTTCGACGGTTCTGGCCGCCATCGCGCTGTTCGGCGCCTGGGGCTTCCGCTCGGGCGATCTGACCGGCGTCGAGCACAATAACGGCGCCAAGACCCCGGCCGAGGCCGGCCGCTACGACACTCAGCAGAGCCCGGCCCGCCAGACGCCCGCCGGCTGATCTGCTTTCCAACCAAACCGACACCCATACGGAAACGGCCGCCCTCTCGGGCGGCCGTTGACGTTTCGGGCGGCTGGATCAGGCGGCCTTGCGGGTGCGCCTGGGATGGAAGAACAGCGCCTGGCCGATCGCCGCCTTCACCGTTTCCGGCTGGAAGGGCTTGGTGATCAGGAAGGTCGGTTCCGGACGCTCGCCGGTCAGCAGGCGTTCGGGGAAGGCGGTGATGAAGATCACCGGCACGTCGAGGCGGGCCAGGATGTCCTTGACCGCATCGATGCCCGACGAGCCGTCGGCCAGCTGGATATCGGCCAGGACGAGACCCGGCGTCTTGCGGGCCACCGCCTCGATGGCCTCGCCGCGGGTGGCGGCGATGTCGGTGACCTCGTGGCCCAGCTCGCGGACCAGGGCCTCGATATCGGCGGCGATGACCGGTTCGTCCTCGATGATGAGCACGGTGGTGGCCAGTTCGGCGTCGATTTCGGTCTGGGCCTCGGAGATCAGGCGTTCGACGTCGCCGAACTCGCAATCGAGGATCTGGGCGGCCTCGGTCGGCGTGAAGCCTTCCAGGGCGGTGAGCAGGAAAGCCTGACGCGAGCGCGGAGCGATGCGCATCAGGCGTTGCGTGGCGTCGTCGGCGGCTGAACCGCTGTCTTCAGGGCGCGCTTCAAGCTGAGCGCCGGAGGAAAGCCAGATCGCATGGAAGACGCGATAAAGCGCGACGCGGGGCGACAGGTCGGCGTCCAGGGAGCGCTCGCCGGCGGCAAGCGCCTCGAGTGCGACCCGGACATAGTGGTCGCCGGTGTTCTGATCGCCAGTGAGGGCGCGGGCGTAGCGACGGATGTAAGGCAGATGCGGCGCCAGCCGAGCAAGAAGACTCATGACCCCTCCCGATGCGGTGTCTTCGTTAAAAACGCGATCCAATGGCCAAGCTGCGCCATTCGATCAGGGTGTTTAACGCCGCCTTTTGAAGCCGGTTCCGCCGATTGCAGAATTTTGCCATTCTATGCTCAAGATTTTGGAACCCGATACGGAAAACCGCGTTGTCGTCTGGCAGGAACACATTCGGCCAAAGGGGGCGGGCGCTGCGTTATATCGGCGTCGAGGACATGATCGAACACGTACCCATGGAAGATCACCGTAAAGGCGCCGCGGCGCTCGACGAAGCCCGTCTGCGCCAGCAGGCCATTGGCGTAAAACTGCGCCAGATGTTCGACGAGGTCGTCAACGAGGCGGTGCCCGACGAATTCCTTGAAATCCTGCGCAAGGCTGAAAAGCCGGCGGGCGAGGAATGAGCATGACGGACACCGAGACTCAGGTCGGCCGTTCGCCGTTTGACCCGCCGCGCGACAATGCGTTCAAGCGCGAGCTTGTCACGCTGATCCCGCATCTTCGCGCCTTCGCTCGCACCCTGACGGGCGATCCGACCGCGGCCGACGATCTGGCGCAGGACGCCATGATGAAGGCGTGGGACGCGCGCGCCAGCTTCCAGCTGGGCACCAACATGAAGGCCTGGACCTTCATGATCCTGCGCAATCAGTTCTATTCGGAAAAGCGCCGGTCCTGGCGCCAGAGCCAGCTGGACCAGGAAGCGGCCGAGCGCACGCTGGTCGCCGTGGACGACCCTGAGGCCCCTGTCGCGCTCGACGAGCTGCGCATGAGCCTGGGCATGTTGCCGGCTGAACAGCGTGAAGCCCTGATCCTCGTCGGAGCCGGTGGCTTCGCCTACGAAGAAGCCGCCGTGATCTGCGGCTGCGCTGTGGGCACCGTCAAAAGCCGCGTCAGCCGCGCCCGACGCGCGCTGCAGGCGATCCTGGAAGCCGGCGCCTACGACCGCGACGGCCGGTCGGCGGGCGATGCGATGGGTTCGATCCTGGCCGACGCGGAGCGCCTGAGCTCCCAGCGGTGAGACCTTTCAAAAGCCGGGGCGCGGAGGCTGTCACGTCAATCCGCGTCCGCCTGGCTGCGGCGCTGTTCGTCGCCCTGCTGCCGGTGCTGTTGCTGGGCGGCCTGCAGTCGATCTTTGCGTTCCGCGCCGAGGCCGATCTGCGCCGCCAGAGCCTGGAACTGGCGGCCGGGCGGAGCGCGGCCATCGCCCGCGCGCGGATCGAGGCGGCCGGCGTTCTTCTCCAGACGCTCGGTCCGGGCTCGGTGGGCCTGGAATGCGCCCAGCGTCTGGCCGATGTGCGGGCCCGCCTGCCGGGCTACGCCAATCTGGTCCGGTTCGACTCCCGCGGCCGCGTGGTCTGCGCCGCCGCGACCACTCCGCCTGACCCCACACGCGCCGGACGGCTGTGGTTCCGCGAGCTGGCGGCGGGGTCCGACCTGGTGGTGGCCAGCGCGCCGGGCGCGGTCTATGCGACCGAACCTGCGGTCCTGGCCGCCGTCCGGGCCAACGGGGCCGGCGACAAGTTCGACGGCGCCATGGTCGCGGTGCTGACCCTGCGCAGCCTGCGTCTGGAAACCGCCAACCGCTTCATGCCCGAAGGCGCCGAGATCGCCCTGGCCGACTCGCACGGCGCGGTCTTCGCCTCCACCGAATCGGGCGCCTTCGACACCCCGCCCCCGGGCTGGCGCTCCGTGGCCCAGGCGCGCGGGGCCGTGCTGTGGTCGGGCAAGGATCGCCAGAACCGCAGCCGGGTCTATTCCGCCGCCCCGCTGACCGAGAGCGGCGTCTTTGTTCTGCTGTCGGCGCCGTCGCCTGGCCTGCTGTCCTGGGCCTGGATCAACCCGATCTCGCGCCTGATCCTGCCGTTGCTGGCCTTTGGCCTGGCCCTGGGCGCGGTGCTGTACGCCGCCGAGCGGGCGGTGATCCGCTGGATCATCTATCTGCAGCGCGTGGCGGCGATCTATGCCCGCGGCCGCTTCACCGTCCGACCCCTGCAGGCCGAGCGCGCCCCGCCCGAGATCCGCGAGCTGGCCGCCACCCTCGACGACATGGCCGGCGCGATCGTGGCTCGCGACGCGTCGCTGATGGACAGCCTGGCCGAGAAGGACGCGCTGATGCGCGAGATCCATCACCGGGTGAAGAACAATCTGCAGATCATCACCTCGCTGCTCAACATGCAGCAGCGGGCCCTGACCGATCCGGCGGCCAAGGCGGCGATGAACGACACCCGCCAGCGCATCACCGCCCTGGCCCAGATCTATCGCGCCCTCTATCAGGGCCCCGACCTCAAGCGCGTCGACCTGCGGCCCTTTCTGGAAGAGCTGATCGCCCAGCTTCTGGCCGGCGAGATCTCGAGCTCCGGCGCGGTGCGCACCGAGGTTCACGCCGACCCCCTGGTCATCGATCCCGACCGCCTCGCCCCCATCGCCCTGTTCGCGGTCGAGGCCATCACCAACGCCCAGAAACATGCGTTCGCCGACCGTGGCGGAGTGCTGTCGGTGAACTTCGCCGTGCGCGGCGAAGAGGCCGAACTGTCGATCGGCGACGACGGCCCGGGGGCCAACCAGGGTCCGGGCGACGGCGTCGGCCGCACCCTGATGAACGCCTTCGCCCGCCAGCTTCGCGGCAAGGTGAGCTTTGAGACCAGCCCCCACGGCGGCCTGCTGGTGCGGCTGATTTTCCCGACTCCGCAAGCGCCACCCTTGGCCGGAACCTAGCTTCGCCGGAGGCGTTGTCTGAAGCGAACAGGTTCCATGCCCATCGGGCCCAAACACCGGAGAACACCATGCGCAAGTTGATCATCCTGGCCGCCATCGCCGCCAGCCTTTCCGTCGCCGCCTGCAACACCGTCGAAGGCGCCGGCAAGGACGTCTCCTCGGCCGGCAAGGCCGTCACCGAGACCGCCCAGGACGCCAAGAACTAGTCAGACCTCACGGTCTGTAGCGAGCCCGCCGGTCCCACCGACCGGCGGGCTTTTGCTTGTCCGGGTTTCGGCCCGGCAACCGGCGGCGCGGTTGTGCGTCACCGACGCAACATGTCGCAAAGACTGCAAACCTGCGGGGCCGGTTTCAATACAGTCTGAGATCGCGACGCAAAATCACGCCCCGACAGTGCGAGCCTCCGTCGATGAGGTTCGTTCCCCGTGTCGCACCCGCCCAAGGCCGCCGTCTTCGTCCATAGCGGCTGGCGCTGCTCCAGCACCTATGTCTGGAGCCGCTTTCGCGCGCTGCCGGGCGTCCGCGCCTATTATGAGCCCTGGCACGAACAGCTGGCCGGGCTGACCGCCGACACCCTGCCTCTGGCCACGCCCGACAACAGCGGCCTGCGCCATCCGGGCGGATCGCGGCCCTATCTGGCGGAGTTCGCGCCGGTGCTCGACCCGGCCGGCGGCGTGGCCGGCTACGAGGACCGCTTCGCCCTGGATCGCTATTTCCTCGACGCCGAAGAGGAGGATCCCCGGCAGCAGGCCTATGTCGAGGGCCTGATCGCCTCGGCGCGGGCGGCGGGCGAGGCGCCGGTGCTGGCCTGTTGCCGGACGCTGGGCCGCATCGACTGGCTGAAACGCCGCTTCGGCGGCTTCCACATCGTGCTGATCCGCGACCCGGTGCAGCAGTGGATGTCGTTCTATTCCCTGCGCCGGCGGCCGCGCCCGACCTATTTCGAGATGTGCCAGTACGTGATCCTGTCGGAAGCGCCCGGCCGGGAAGGCGTCGCCGAGGCCCTGCTGGGTCGGTGCTTTCCGGCGCGCGGAACCCTCGCCGAGCGCATCGCCGCCGTGCGCCGGCGCCTCAAGCGGGCCTCGGCGGAGGTGTCCTTCACCGCCTTCATGGCCGTCTATCTGCTGTCCTATCTCAGCGCCCTTCCGCGCGCCGACCTGATCGTGGATGTCGACCGCCTAGGGCGCGATCCCGACTATGCCCGGCAGGTCGAGGCCGTGATCCGCGCCGAAACCGGCCTGGCGCCGGATTTTTCCGACTGCCGCACCCCGCTGCGCCACGACCTGACAGCCGTGCCCTATCGCAAGGTGGCGCGCACGGTGATCGACGCCCTGGGCGTCCGCGAGGCGATCTACGGGTCGGGCTCGTCCCTGCTGCTGTATGGCAAGCTGGCAACGGCCTTCGCGGCCCTGTCGCCCGACGCCCCCGGACTGGGCGCGCGGATGATGGAAGGTCTGAAGCGCTGGCGCCCGGTCGCGCCGCGACGCAAGGCTCAGGCCTAGGCCGCGGCTTCTTCCTGGGCGACCGCGCTGCGGACGAAGACGCCGGGCTGGTCGCTGGCCGAAAACAGCGACGCGGCGGCGCCGGTCATCTGGTCGTCCGGGCTCAGCACCAGCACGCCGTCGTCGGCCAGGCGCGCGGCCAGGCTTTCGATGACCCGCCCGTGCAGCGAAGGCTCCATGCCCTCCAGCACATGACGCAGCAGGATCACGTCGAACCGGCCCATCGGCGACAGGTCGCTGAGCAGGTTGATCCGCTTCCAGCGCACCGACTGGCGGATGCGCGGCGAGATTTCCCAGGTGTCGTCCTGATTGGCGAAATGCTTGACCAGTTGCTGGATGGGCAGGCCGCGCTGGATCTCGAACTGGGTGTAGAGGCCGCTCTGGGCCTTTTCCAGACAGCGCTCCGACAGGTCGGAGCCGAAGAATTCGAATTTCGCGCCCGGCTCGACGTCGCGGCTGTCGCCCGAGGCCATGGCCAGGGAATAGACCTCCTGGCCGGTCGAGCAGGCGGCGCTCCAGATCCGGATCGGTTGGTCGCGGCGGGTCTTCGACAGGGCCGGCAGGACGGTGTCGCGAAGATGGGCGAACACCTCGCGGTCGCGGAAGAAGCTGGTCTCGTTGAAGGTCAGGGCCTCGACGACCGCCCAGATCAGGCGCTCTTCGCGCTTGGACCGCAGGGTGGCGATCAGGGCCTCGATCGAGTCGAAGCCCTCGCGCCGGGCCAGCGGCGAGAGCCGGCTCTCGACAACGTAGGTCTTGTCGACATCGACCGCGAGGCCGGCGCGGGCGCGGCCCAGGGCGGCCAGCAGTTCCATGTCTTCGGGGGTCAAAGCAGGCCCGCCTCGGCGAACTTCGCCGCGATGATCTCGCCGTCGAACGGCTTCATGATGTATTCGTTGGCGCCGGCCTCGAGGGCGGTGCGGATGTGCTCGACGTCGTTCTCGACGGTGCAGAACACCACGGTCGGCGCGTCGCCGCCCGGTTCGCTGCGCAGCTGGCGCAGGAACTCGATGCCGTTCATCACGGGCATGTTCCAGTCGAGCAGGACAGCATCGGGCATGGCGGCGCGACACCACGCGAGGGCCTCCATGCCATCGGCGGCCTCGGCGATCTCAAAGCCGATGTCCTCGAGGACCCGGCGGGCGACCTTGCGGATCACCCGGCTGTCGTCGACCACCAGACAGGTCTTCACGGCATGCTCCAATCCCAGGCGCCCATCGTCGGGCGTCTAGGTTAAGGAGCCGTGTGTCTTAACGATGAACCGGCGATTTTCCGGTGGGTGGTTTAGGCAGGGACCCAGCAGGCCAGGCTGATGCGATCCTCGCCCGCCTCGACGGCGACCTGGCCGCCGGCCGCGCGCACCAGGGCGTGCAGATAGGCCGCCTGCACCCAGGGGCCGCCCAGGCCTTCGGACAGGGCCTCGCCGCGCAAGCCGGCCAGCACCTCGGGCCGCAGGCGGGCGCGGGGGCCGACCGAATCGGCGGTGATCAGGAACCGGCCCTCGGCGGTGACGCCCTTCAGGGTGGCGACGCCGCCGGCGGGCAGGGCGCTGGCCGACAGCTGAGCGATGTTGAGCAGGGCCCGGGCCGCGGCCTTGTTGATCGGCTGCGAGTCGATGGCCCAGACCATCGTGGGTCGAACGTGATCGAACACGCCCTGGGCCAGCTTTTCCAGCTCGCGCGAGTCGAAGGCCTCGGCCGAGGCCGACGCGCCGAAGGCCACGCGGCAGAACTGCAGCAGGTCGGCCAGCTTGCGGGCCGACGAGGCGATCAGGCTCATGGCGTCTTCGCGCATGTCCTGGGCGGAGGGGTCTTCCAGCAGGTCCAGGCCCGAAACGATGGCGCTGGCCGGACTGATGAAGTCGTGACACAGGCGCGCCGCCAGCATCGCGGCGAAGTCGGGTCCGTTGACGTCAACGGGAAGGCTCGGGGCGGGCTGCGAGGGCGTGTCGGTCATGGGCGCGGACTCTGGCGTGATTTGAGGCTTTGGCAAACTGAAGGCGCGGCTTATCAGAGCTGCGTTATGGATCCGTTTCTCGAACCTGGCGTCCTGGTGCGCCATCCCGACCAGCCCGACTGGGGTCTGGGACAGGTGCAGTCGGTGATCGGCCATCGCGTGACCGTCAATTTCGAAGACGCCGGCAAGCAGATGATCGACGCCCAGCGCGTGACGCTCGTCTATGTCGGCGATGACCCCCGGGGGTCGTAGTGAGAGGATCCTGAATGAGCGTTTCCGACCTGCCTCTGGCTGCCCAGCCTCTCGCCGACTGGGGCCGCGCCCTGGCCGAGATCTGCGAGGAGGCCGCCACGGTCATCCTGCCGTTCTGGCGGACCGAGCTGGACGTGGTCCAGAAGGCCGATTCCAGCCCGGTGACCGAGGCGGACAAGGCCGGCGAGATCCTGATCCTGAAGCGTCTGGCCGAGGTCTTCCCCGGCGTGCCGACCGTCTCCGAGGAAGACGCCAGCGAGTTTGGCGCGCCCGAGGACATTGGTCCGCGCTTTTTCCTGGTCGATCCGGTCGACGGCACCAAGGCCTTCGTGCGCGGCGATCCCAATTTCACGGTCAATATCGGCCTGATCGAGAATGGCGTCCCCGTGGCGGGCGCCATTGTGGCCCCGGCCACCGGCGAGGCCTGGTTCACGACGTCCGACGGCGTGCTCAAGCGCCTGGCGCCCGGCGGCCCGGATGCGCCGGTGTCGGTCCGCGCCTGGCCCAAGGGCGAGGCCGTGGCCCTGGTCAGTCACACCCTGAAGGAAGAGCGCGCGGCCGAACTGGCGGCGCAGTACGGCTTTGACCTGCGCACGGCGATGGATAGCTCGATCAAGATGTGCCGCATCGCCGAGGGCTCGGCCGACATCTATCCGCGCCATGGCCCAACCATGGAGTGGGACACGGCGGCGGGCCACGCGATCCTGATCGCGGCCGGCGGCCGGTTCACCACGCCGGACGGCGGGGCGTTCGTCTATGGCAAGGCCGATCAGGGCTTCCGCAACGGCTGGTTCGTGGCGCGGGGCGGTTAGGGCGCGGGCTCGACTTCGGCCGGCGTCGTCAGGATCGTCCCGGCCGAGGCGGCGATGATGCAGCCGATGGCCAGCCACTGCAGCGGCGCCAGGCGCTCGCCCAGCATCAGCAGCCCGGCCAGGGCCCCGACTGCCGGCTCGGCGCTGAGCATCACCCCGAAGCTGCGTTTGGGAATGCCCTTCAGGGCCACCATCTCCAGCGAATAGGGGATGGCGCTGGACAGCACCGCCACCACCAGACCCAGCATCAGCACGCGGGGATGGAAGAGCTCGGCGCCGGCCGAGGCCAGGCCGATCGGGGCCACGATCAGGGCCGCCGTGCTCATGCCCAGGGCCACGGTGCGGCCGGCGTGCATGTGGCCGGTGCGCTTGCCCAGCACGATATACAGCGCCCACAGCACCGCCGCCGTCGCCGCGAAGCCCACGCCGACCGGGTCGAGGGCCCCAGCGCCGGGTTTCAGCGGCAGAAGCAGCAGCAGGCCCGCGGCCGCAAGGCCGATCCAGATGAAATGCACCAGCTTGCGCGAATGGATCAGGGCCAGGGCCAGCGGCCCGGTGAATTCGATGGCGATGGCCAGACCCAGGGGGATGGTGCGCAGGGCCATGTAGAAGCTGAGATTCATCAGCCCCATCACGGCGCCGTACAGGGCGACCGCCGTCAGGTCGGCGCGGCTCAGCGGATGTCGCCAGGGCCGCCAGACCGCCAGCAGCAACAGCGCCGAAAAGCCGACCCGATAGGCCGTCGTGCCCTGGGCGCCGACCAGCGGGAACAGCTGCTTGGCGAACGACGTGCCGACGCACAGCGTGATGATCGCGGCGAACAGAGCGGCGTAGGGCGTCAGGGATTTGAGCGGGGCGGCCATGAGGCCGTTCTTAGGGAACCGGACGCGGCGGTTCCAGTCAGGAGATCCTCCCCCGATGGGGGAGGCGGCCGGCAGGCCGGAGGGGGAAGGCCGCAATGAGTCCGCCGACTTCCCCCTCCGATCGCTTTGCGATCACCTCCCCCTTCAGGGGGAGGACTTGATCGTCGCCTACTTCTTCATCCAGCCGCCATCCAGCGGCTTCCAGTACTGGCCGGGCGCCAGGCGGCTGTAGAGCTGCTTGGCGGTGGCCTGGCCGGCCGCCTCCGGAGTCACGCCGGTCTTGGCGGCGATGTCCTTGTAGGCGGCGGCGCGGCCGGTGTTGATCTCGGCGACCGAGGCTCGCAGGGCGGCGTCGCCGCCGGCCACGATGCCGAGGAAGCCGTCGGCCTGCTCGCCCACGGTTCCGGCGGCCTTGGCGGCGTCGACGGCGGCCTTGGCGGCGGCGGATTGGGCCAGGGCGGCGCCCGTGCCAGCGGCGGCGAGCGACAGGCCCATGGCCAGAACCGTCAGTGTCTTGCGCATCATGTCGGTTCCTTTCCTTAGAAGAGGTTGGGGTTTTGCTGGATCAGCGTCTGGACTTCCTTGTCCAGCCGCACCCGGACGTCGGCGTCCAGCTTGGCGTAGATATTGATCGGATCGACCTTCACGCGGATCGTCGGGGTGCAGGCTCCCAGCGCTCCCATCGCGATCAGGCCCATCAGCAGGGCGCGCTTTCTCATGCGGGTGTCTCCAGTTCGGGGGAAAGGATGATCGGTCACGGCTGAACCGGGGCTGAACGCGGCGTTGTCGGATCTTCGCCCTTATAGGCGCGTCGCCAGGCTTCCAGAAGCTCGTCGAAGTTCAGCGAGGTGTCGAGGGTCAGGTCCACCGGGGTCTTGGCCGGCAGGGCGATGCGCTTGTTGAACGCCTTGCCGCGCAAAAGGTCCAGAAGCCCGACGCGGGCCTTCTCGGCGACCTTGGGGTCGTGCTCGCCCTTGATGTGGAACAGGATCGCCAGCCGCCCCTGGTCGGTGCTGTTGACGCCCGCCTCCAGGGCGGTGAACGACAGGTTCTCCATGGCCTGGTAGGCGAAGTCCTGGATGGCGTTGACGGGCGCGTCCGGAGACGGCGGCGGGGCGGGCGCGCCGGGGCTGTCGCTGTCCTGGCCCTGCACCCCGGCCTGAACGCCGGTGAGGGCGGCGCGCGAGATCGCCAGGCGGCCGGGCTGGGTGGCGGTGATCCTGCCGTCGAGGAAGCGGAAGCCCTTGGGTCCGAACTCGAACGGCAGGCGGCCGTCGACCACGGCGTCCAGCTGGAGCTTCTCGACCAGGGACGAGGCGGCGATCAGCTCGCCCAGGTCCAGGTGCTGCACGACGATCACGCCGCGGATCGGCTTTTCCGGATCCAGCGGCACGTCGGTGGGCTCGATCGAGATCCGGCCCTTGGCGGCCTCGAAGGCGGCCGACGAAATGTGCAGCGCCTCGGCGCCCAGGCTGAAGGCGGCGGCGAAGCCTTCCAGCGGCACCAGGCTGTCGATGCGGACGATCTTCAGGCTCTGGTCGGGGGCGCTGACCAGCGGGGTCAAGCTGGTGAAGTCGATGGCGCCGTCCAGGGTGGCCACGAAGCCGATCGGACTGGTGAAGTCGAGCTTGCTGGCGACCAGCCGGCCGTTGCTCTTCATGCCGTCGGCGTCCCAGACGAACAGGCCGGTGAAGCTGGCGGGTCCCGTGGCCTGGGTGGCCCAGGACGCCATCGGCGAGAGGTCGCCGGGCTGCAGGCCGTCCTTCACGAAGGCCAGTTTGCCGGCGTCGATCTCGGCCCGGCCGCGCGCCTGGGCCACGTCGTGGCGCAGGGTGATCCGGCCCAGCGGCTGGCCGACCGGCGTCGTCGCGTCGATGGCGCCGGTCCACAGGCCGTTCGACAGAGACAGACGTCCGGCGGCCTTGATCGGGTTGAAGCGGCGGGTCTCCGCGCCGTCGCGCAGCAGGCCCTTGTCCAGCCGCACCTCGGCGCGCATCGCCCCGTTTGCGCCCGACGCGGTCAGGGTCCCGCCGCCGTCCTCGACGGCGGCCTGGGCCTCGTCGAGCGACACGGTCAGGTCGCCGAACCGGGCCGAGGCGGTCCAGGCGCCGTCATTGAGCGTCAGCAGCGGGCCCGCGCCCGGGCAGAGGCTGACCTTGGGCGCGCTCAGCGGCGTCTCGCCGATCAGGACGCGCGTCGCCGTCAGGGGCTGGCAGCCGGCCAGGGCGAAGCTGAAGCGCGGGCCGACCATCCGGGCCACGCCCTCGATGCGGCCGGCCACGCCTTCCAGCGGGGCGTAGTCGACACCCTCGCCGGTGAGGACCAGGCGACTGTTCAGGGCGCCGCCCTCCATCCGCCAGTCGGGAGCGTCCAGGCGCAGGCTCGGCAGGCCGCCGCCGGACAGGTCGGCGACCAGGCCGCCGCGCATCTCGCCGGCCAGGGCGTCCAGCAGCGGACCGCGCGGCGCGGCGATGCTGGCGCGGACGTCATTGGCGGCGGTCAGGGTGATGGGGCGGGGCAGGGCCAGGATCGTGCGGCGCTCGCGCAGGGTCAGCTCGAAGGCTGGGGCCCGCAGGTCGAAGGTCCGCAGGGCCTGGGCGGCGGCGCGGGCGTCGGCGGGGTCGGACAGCACGCCGGCCAGCCGCTCGGCGTCGGGGCCCGAGACGCCGCTGTCGGCGCCGGCAGAGCCGTTCAGGACCAGGGTGGGATTGTCCAGCCGGCCGCCGACCCGTCCCCGGGCGTTGGCCGCGAGGCTGCTCAGGGCCAGGCCGCCGCTGGCCAGCCGGTTGGCGCCCAGCTGCACGGCCAGGGGTCCGCTGACGGCGACGCCGGCCGGGTCGGCCGACAGGATCAACTCTTCCAGGTCCAGCCGGGCGGAGGCGTCGCGCAGGGCCGCGCCGCCGGCCAGGGTCTGGTCGGCGTCGGCCTGGACATGGCCGCGCGCCTGGATGGCGATCTTCTGGCCCAGCCGCGAGGCGGCGACATGGCCCAGGTCGAGATCGAGGCTCACGTCGCGGGCGTCGAGATCGGGGGCGTGCAGGGTGTGGCCTCGCGCCTGGCCGACGATCCGTCCGTCGAAGCGGCCCTGGCTCAGGGTTCCGTCCAGCGCGCCGATCACGGCCAGGCTGGCCGCCGCGTCGGTGGCGCTGATCGCGCCGGTGCGGGCCGAGGCGGCCTTGAGCACGGCGCGGATCTCGGCGGGGCCGGTCGCCGACAGTTTCGCCAGGTCGGGATAGGCGATGTCGGCGTCGATCTGGCCCTGGGCGTCGTCCAGTTCCAGATCCGGCTGGACCAGGGCGTCGAGGTCGAAACTGGCGGTCAGCGTCAGGCGCTCGCCGCGCTTGCGGGCCGACAGCAGGGCGCCGCGCGCCTCGACCACCAGGTCGCCGGTGGCGTAGCGCATCCGCGCCAGCCGGCCGTCCAGCCGCAGCAGCTTGCCCTCGTCGAGACTGGCGTCGCCGGTGATCCGCGCCAGACCGCCGGGGGTGCGCAGGTCCAGCCGGGCGTTCTCGACCAGAATGGCCGGGCCGGTCGCCTTGGGGTCCTTGGGCGAGGCCAGGGCCTCGTCGATCAGCGGCTGCAGGGGGCCAAAGTTCAGGCCCCCCTTGTCGGTCAGGCTGGCCTTGATCCGGGGCCGCACCAGCCGCACGGCGCGGGTGTCGAGGGCGAAGGGGCCGCCAGACCCCGATCTTCGCGTCCAAGGGGCCTGCAGATCATAGGCCACCTCGATCCGGTCGGCGGCGAAGATCGGATCGCTTTTGGGCCCCAGCCGCACCGAGCCGGAAAAGCCGCTGGCGTCCAGGTCGTCGACCACCACCACCGCGTCGATGCCGCGCTCGCGCAGCCAGCTCTGGGCCAGCTCGCGGCTGATCTCGCGGCGTCCGCCATGCACCAGCAGGCCCACGGCGATGAAGGCCAGCATCGACAGCGACACGGCTTCCAGCCCGGCGTCGACCAGCCGGTCCCGGCGGATGGCGCGTTGGCGGGAAGCGGGATCGGGAGTCGGGTCGGCCATCAGGTCCTGGTCTGGATGCAAGCCCCCCGGCTCTGGTCCCTGTCTAAATCGCGACGCCTATCGGCGGAAGCCCAGAACGTCCTGCATGTCGTACAGGCCCGGCGGTTTGCCCACGGCCCAGACAGCGGCGGCCACGGCGCCGCGCGCGAACAGCCCCCGGTCGGTGGCGCTGTGCGACAGGGTCAGCAACTCTTCCTCGCCGGCGAAGATCACGCTGTGCTCGCCGATGATGCCGCCGCCGCGCACCACCGAAAAGCCGATCGAGCCCGTCTCGCGCGGGCCGGTGACGCCGTCGCGGGCCCGGACGGACACGGCGTCCAGATCCACGGCGCGGCCGTCGGCGGCGGCCTGGCCCAGCATCAGGGCGGTGCCCGAGGGGGCGTCGATCTTGCGCTTGTGGTGGGCCTCGAAGACCTCGATGTCCCACTCGCTGGCCGGCAGGGCGGCGGCGGCCTGTTTCACCAGACCCATCAGCATGTTGACGCCCAGCGAATAGTTGCCCGAACGGACGATGGCGATCCTGGTCGCCGCCGCGTCGATGCGGGCGATCTGTTCGGGGGAAAAGCCGGTCGAGCCGATGATCACCGCGGGGCCCCCGCGCGCCGCGCAGGCCTCCGCCAGCAGCACCGAAGCCTCCGGCAGGGTGAAGTCGATCACCGCGTCGGCGCCGGTCAGGGCGACGTCGCGATCAACCAGCCCCGCACCTTCCGCGCCCGGACGATCAAAGCGGCTGTGCAGAACGGCGGCGGCGTGACCGTCGAGGGTGCGGGCGACGGCCTGACCCATGCGGCCCAGGGCCCCGGCGACGGCGATTTTCACGGGCGTTGTCATGACCGCCTAGTCACCCATTCTTCGGCGTCCGGTCAATCGCCGATCGCGCCGCCGCCGCCCCTCCAGGTTGACGCAACGCCAATCCCAACAAGCGTTTGCGGGGCTTTTTATCCCGCGCCGCAGGTTGTGAGGGCGCGGCGCCCTCGTTACGGTGCCGCTCATAAGGGCGCTCCGCATTGTCCGGCTCGTCCCATCAACTGGCATGCAGGACGGAAACGCGGGTTATGAGCGACACCGAGAAGAAGACCTTCACCGACGAAGAAGCGCTGGCCTTCCATCGCTATCCGACCCCCGGCAAGATCGCGATCGTTCCCACCAAGCCGATGGCCACCCAGCGCGACCTGTCGCTGGCCTATTCGCCCGGCGTCGCCGTTCCCGTCCACGCCATCGCCGCCGATCCGGACATGGCCTATGAATATACCTCCAAGGGCAATCTGGTCGCCGTGATCTCCAACGGCACCGCCATTCTTGGTTTAGGTGATCTCGGCGCGCTGGCCTCGAAGCCGGTGATGGAAGGCAAGTCCGTCCTCTTCAAGCGCTTCGGCGACGTCGACAGCATCGACATCGAGATCAGCTCCAAGGACGCCGACGAGATCATCACGGTGGTCAAGAACATCGGCATCACCTTCGGCGGCATCAATCTGGAGGACATCAAGAGCCCCGAATGCTTCCGCATCGAGACCGAGCTGCAGGAGCTGCTCGACATTCCGGTGTTCCACGACGACCAGCACGGCACGGCGATCATCTGCGCCGCCGGCCTGATCAACGCCTGCCACATCACCGGCAAGAAGATCGAGGACGTGAAGGTCGTGCTCAACGGCCCCGGCGCGGCGGGCATCGCCTCGCTGGAGCTGATCAAGGCCATGGGCGTGCGCGCCGAGAACTGCATCGCCGTCGACAGCAAGGGCGTGCTCTATCGCGGCCGCACCGAGGGCATGAACCAGTGGAAGAGCGCCCACGCGGTCGACACCCCGCTGCGCACCCTGGCTGAAGCGGTCAAGGGCGCGGACGTGCTTCTTGGCCTCTCGGCGAAAGGCGCCTTCACCCCGGAAATGATCGCCAGCATGGCCCCCAATCCGGTGATCTTCGCCATGGCCAATCCCGATCCGGAGATCACGCCCGAAGAGGTCCACGCCGTCCGCAGCGACGCGATCATGGGCACCGGCCGCAGCGACTATCCCAACCAGGTCAACAACGTTCTGGGCTTCCCCTACATCTTCCGCGGCGCGCTGGACGTGCGGGCCCGCCGCGTGAACCATGAGATGAAGATCGCCTGCGCCAACGCCCTGGCCATGCTGGCCCGCGAGGACGTGCCCGACGAGGTCGCCGCCGCCTATCACGGCCGCCAGCTGAAGTTTGGCCCGCAATACATCATCCCCTCGGCCTTCGACCCGCGCCTGATCTGGTACGTGCCGCCCTTCGTCGCCCAGGCGGCGATGGACACCGGCGTGGCCAGGAAGCCGATCGAGGACATGGACGCCTATCGCGCGGGCCTGGCCCAGCGCCTCGACCCGACGGCGGGCTTCCTGCAGAAGATCGCCGGCGCCGTGCTGGCCAATCCCAAGCGCATCGTGTTCGCCGAGGGCGAGGATCCCTCGGTGATCCGCGCCGCCTACGCCTATCAGACCGGCGGCTACGGCAAGGCCATCCTGTGCGGCCGCGAAAACCTGGTGGCCGAGAACATGCGCGTCGTGGGGCTGGACCCCGACACCGCCGGCCTGGAAATCATCAACGCCCGTCTGTCGGATCGCAATCCCGACTATGTCGACGCCCTCTATATGCGCCTGCGCCGCAACGGCTATCTGAAGCGCGACGTCCAGCGCCTGATCAACCAGGACCGCAACAGCTTCGCCGCCTCGATGGTCACCCATGGCGAGGCCGACGGCATGGTCACCGGCGTCACCCGCAGCTTCGACCAGGCCCTGGAAGACGTGCTGCGCGTGATCGACCCGGCCCCCGGCGGCCGGATCATGGGCATGTCGGTCGTGCTGGCCAAGGGCCGCACCATCTTCGTGGCCGACACCAATGTCACCGAGCTGCCCGAGGCCGAGGAACTGGTCGAGATCGCCTGCGAGGCGGCCCGCGCCGTCACCCGCCTGGGCTTCAAGCCGCGCGTCGCCTTCATGAGCTATTCCACCTTCGGCAACCCGATGGGCCTGCGCTCGGAAAAGGTGCGCGAGGCGGTGGCCATGCTCGACGAGATGGACGTCGACTTCGAATATGAGGGCGAAATGCCGCCCGAACTGGCGCTCGACCCCGAAAAGCGCGCCAACTACCCGTTCATGCGCCTGACCGACAGCGCCAACATCCTGATCATGCCGGCCATCCACGCCGCCTCGATCTCGACCAAGCTGGTTCAGAGCCTGGGCGGGGCGACGGTGATCGGGCCGGTGCTGCTGGGCTTGAGCAAGTCGGTGCAGATCACGCCGCTGAGTGCGTCGGTGTCGCGGATTCTGAATATGGCGATGATGGCGGCTTATGATCAGCCGGTGGATATGGGTTAGAATTCAAGGGGCTCAAGGGTAGGATGTTCTATCCTTGAGCATTCTTGGATTATAAAATCCTATTTAGGCTGGATTCTCTCGCGCCGGTCCTCAAGCACTGAAGCCCGAGTTCTGAGATCGGCTACATCGCTGCGAATCTTCCCGACATCATCCGCAACTCGTTCCTGAGAGCGTGTTAAGCGCTGTTCGGTTTGGTTGAGGCGATCGCTTAGAGCAAATTGGGTGATTACGAACACCGCGATAGCGATGAAGGCTCCGACCAACCCAATGACGTCGGCCACGCGAAAAGCCGGGGGCTTCGCGAGGGCGTCAAAGCGCGCATTCAGTGCGGTCATCTCCTTAACCAGCATCCGAAGCTCTCCACCCGTTTGTAGATCGACGGGGGGCGTGGAGCTAGCGAAAGAGGCCGGAGGGCCGGAGGCGCTGACGGGCGGGTTGGTTGGTTTCTTAGACTTTGGCGGCGTCATGCACGAGCCGCCTGCGTCGGGCTTGTGTTGGTCGGGGAAAGTGGTTGGGCCTGCTTGGCAGCGACCCATTCCCATAGATTGTTGGGGGCGTACCCATAGTAGCCGCCCACTACCGTAACTACGGCGCTGAATCCCGGCGAGGCGCCACCTACCGCTACTGGCATGCCCAATTGCCCGCATATCTCTTGGGCAGTGCCCGTACCAGCTACGAGCCAAACCCCTTCTCGGATGGGCACGTAGTTTCCTGGAAATACGCGTTCGATCGCAGCCCCAAGGTTGGCAGCGCCTTCAATCGCGGTGGCGGTATAAACGATCATGGCTTTCTAGTGCGCTCTGCTGTGACGGACGTCAAACGGGCAAGGTCTTACAGGCCTATAGATAGGGTGAACTCGTGAACTTGTGGCAAAGCTTCGATGTGAGTTCCCAGTAAGCGTGCTTTCGGCCGTTCCTGACAGCCCATCGTTCGACGCGCGCGCATCTTCGCGTGGGCACTTAATTGATGCGCCACAATCAAACCACCCCCTAAAACCCTTGGTGGAACTGGAGCTCTGTCTGAGGGTCTCGTCAAGCAGCTGTGATGGCGGTCAAGTCTGAGCTCCAGGCTGATCTGGATTTGCGGATGGCGTTTAGGGTGACGATGAGCCTTCGCATGCAGGCGACGATGGCGACCTTGGGCGGCTTTCCGGCCGTGCGGAGGTGCTGGTAGGCGACCTTGAGAACAGGATTGCAGCGGATGGCGCTGAGGGTGGCCATGTAGAGGACGGACCGGACACCGGGTCGGCCGCCCCAAACGGAGCGGGTTCCGCGCATCTTGCCGGAGTCCCGGTTGAAGGGCGCGACGCCGACCAGGGCGGCGATCTGTCGGCTGTTGAGCTGGCCCAGCTCCGGCATCTCGGCGATGAGCGTTCGAGCCAGTACGGGGCCGACGCCGGGGACGGAGCGGAGCAGCTCATCGTCTGCGCGCCAGGCAGGGCTCTGGCGGATCAGGCGGTCGAGGTCATCGTCAGCGCCTTTGATCTCGCCATCGATGAAGGCCAGGTGGCGCTCCACGCCGGCGCGGACGGCTGGGCTGAGATGCATCTCCAGCCGGTTCTTCTCGACCTTGCGCATGGCCAGCAGCTGGCGTCGGCGCACGACCAAGTCTCTGAGCACGCTGGCGTCTTCGTCCCGCAATGGTCGCGGCTCGGGTTGGATGGCCAGGCCGAAGGCGGCCAGAACATCGGCGTCGATGCGGTCGGTCTTGGCCAGGCGGCCGCTGGCCCTGGCGAAGTCGCGGACTTGGCGGGGATTGACCACCGCCACGGCCAGCCCGGCGCCTGCGAGGGCGGCGACGGCGTCGCGCTCGTAGCCGCCGGTGGCCTCGACCACCACCAGCCTGGGCTTCCTGCGCGCCATCCAGGCGACGAGCTTGTCCAGGTCGCCCGAAGAAATATTGAGGCGATCGCCCGAGGGGGCGATCGCCGCGTCTATGTGATGCTTGGCGATATCGACGCCTGCGTAGATGGGTTGAGAAGTCATGGGCTCCTGCCTCGTGCATGCGGGGTCGGCCGAGAGGCCGCCTCAGTCAGCTGTTCGGAGTGTCACAACACGCATGACCGACGCCCAAGCTTGACACGGGATCTGGTCGCAGGGACGAACGACGGGCTACCGGCCACACGGCGATCAAACCTCACGATCCGACCGCTTGTCCATCATACGAGGACGACGCGGAGCGTCGCCGCGACGCGGCCGCCAGAGGCGGTCCTTGACGAGACCCTCAGACGGAGCAGGCTCGCCTCCAAGGTTTTAAGGCGCGGCTTCGCCGCTGGCGGGCTCTTTCCCTCTCCCCTTGCGGGAGAGGGTGGCCCGCGAAGCGGGTCGGGTGAGGGGTTGAAGAGCCGGACCGCCGCGACGGCGGACAGGCCGGGCTCCGCGCCGACAGGGCGATCGACCCCTCATCCGTCAGCCTTTGGCTGACACCTTCTCCCGCAAGGGGAGAAGGGCGAAAAAGCCATCCATCAGTCTTCGATCCGGGCGCCAGGTTTGGCCATCACGGGGATCAGGATCGCGCCATCCTCTGACGGGCGCGGGGATAGAGGCCCCAAGTCCTCCCCCTGAAGGGGGAGGCGGCCGGAGGCCGGTGGGGGAACACCGCATTGATTCAGCAGCACTTCCCCCTCCGATCGCTACGCGATCGCCTCCCCCGCTAGGGGGAGGACTTGTATGGGCGTCCAGACAATCGACGCAGCCCCCGTAAAACCTCCCGTATTCTGTACCCACCTCGCCGCACGGGAAGGGCGCGCGGCCAGCGACCATTGCGGCGGCGGGGGGTGATCGAGCGGGCAGCTCAATCGATGGCGGGTGAAAACCGCCAACCTCGTGGTCTCTGGCGGCGGTCGGCCCTGGAACACAGAAACGACGTGACCACGAGGGTCGAGCGAGCAACAGGCGGGCTGAAAGGCTTGCGGTCCGGACGGGAGTCGCTCTCCGGTCCGCCCGTCGGAGGCGTCGAGGGTGAGGCGAGAACACCGCCGAGCCGGAAGCGCTTTCGGAAAACGGTTACGCGGAGCGGACGGCTTCGTCGAAACGGTTAGTTCTATTTCATCTCCGGACGTGGTCCGGACGCTCCGCGACCCTTCCCACCGCCCTCGCAGCGACAGCGCGAGGTCGTCTGGCCATGTCCGGCCCCGGATGATCCTCGCGAACGCGGATTTGATCTCCTTAGGTGTTTCTTCATCATGACTCGCGCGTCCCTCGCCGCTAGCCTGTCGGGGAACGCAGGAGAGGCAGCATGGCCGCGCGATCGCCGGCCCCGGTCGGCGCCGAGTCGAGTTCGGGTCAGGACGCGGCCCTGCTGTTGGTTTCGCCCAGCGTCGCGGTGGCGCTCAAGCACGCGCCGATGGGCATCGCCATCTTCGACCGCCAGATGCGCTATCTGGCCGCCTCGCATCAGTTCCTGACCGACCAGGACCTGCCGGCCGACATGCCGCTGATCGGAAGGGCCCATTACGAGGTCTTCCCCGAGATTCCCCAGAAATGGCGCGACCTGCACGCCCGGGTGCTGAACGAGGGGGTCGAGCTGCGCGAGGACGAGGGCGACCGCTATGTCGACCGCAACGGCAAGGTGCACTGGATCCGCTGGTCGATGGCCCCGTGGCGCACCGATGACGGCGCCGTCGGCGGGCTGGTGCTGTACACCGAGGTGGTCACCTCCACCGTCGAGGCGCGGATGAAGCTGGAGGCCGCCGAGGCCCGATATCGCGCCGTGTTCGACCAGGCGGCCATGGGGGTGGCGCGGGTCATGGCCGACGGCGCCTTCCTGGAGATGAACGACCGCTTCTGCGCCATCGTGCAGCGCGACCGCCAGACCCTGCTGGCCGGCCGGTTCCGCGACCTGGCCCCGGAAAAGGACCGTTCGGCGGCGGTCGACCAGGCCCGGGCGCTGCTGGCCGGCGAGATCGACAGCTTCGTCGCCGAGCGCCAGATCGTTTCGGGGGCCGACGGCAACCTGATCTGGATCCACCTGACGGTGTCGCGCGTGCAGCGGGGCGACGAGCCGCCCTATCTGGTGGTGATCATTTCCGACATCTCGGCCCGCAAGCGGGTCGAGGCCGAACAGCATTCGCACCAGGACAAGCTGCGGCTGCTGATCAACGAGCTGAACCACCGGGTCAAGAACACCCTGGCCACCGTCCAGTCGATGGCCGCCCAGACCCTGCGCAACGAGCCCGATCCGCTGGTGGCCTTCGAGAAGTTCGAGTCGCGGTTGCTGGGCCTGTCCCAGGCCCATGACGTGCTGACCCGGGAAAGCTGGAACGGGGCCGATCTGCGCGAGGTGGCCGAGCGGGCCCTGGCGCCGTTCGAGGCCGCCGCCCGGACCACGATCGCGGGGCCGCCGGTCTGGCTGGCCCCCGGCGGGGCCCTGACCATGGCGCTGATCTTCCACGAGCTGGCGACCAACGCCCTGAAATACGGGGCGCTCTCGACCCCCGCCGGCCGGGTGGCCCTGGCCTGGGCCTATGACGCGGAGACGCGCGGCCTGTCCCTGACCTGGACCGAATCCGGCGGACCGCCCGTGGTGGCCCCCACCCGCCGGGGCTTCGGCTCACGGCTGATCGAGCGCAGCCTGCGCGGCGAGCTGAAGGGCGAGGCGAGGATGGAATTCCAGCCCGGCGGCCTGGTCTGTTCGATGCAGGCCCGGCTGTCCGAGCCCGTCGAGCCCCTTGCGCCCGGTCAAACGGCGGCGGGCTCGCCGGCCCTTGCGCCGCATCGGCAAGACCCCAGTTAGAACGCTAGTTTCCCGGAGACGTCCCATGCCGCCCAAGCGCCTGCTCGCCGCCTTGCTCACCGCCACCGCCCTGGCCGCCGCCCACGGCGCGGCCGCCCAGTCGCCCCTGGTCATCGCCCCCGAAGCCCAGAGCTTCAAGCTGGGCGACTTCACCCTGACCGCCCTGCGCGACGCCGGGTTCGAGGCGCCCAACAACGGCAAGGTGTTCGCGATCAACGCCACGCCGGAAGCGGTCTCCCAGGTGCTGACCAAGGCCGGCGCGCCCGGCGACAAGATCACGCTGAGCGTCGACGCCCTGTTGGTGAAGACGCCCGGTCACCTGGCCCTCTTCGACACGGGTCTGGGCGTGGGGGCCAAGGGCGTCCTGGTCCAGAGCCTGGCCAAGGCCGGCGTCACCCCCGACCAGATCACTGACGTGCTGATCACCCACGGCCATTTCGACCATATCGGCGGCCTGGTCGGCGCCGATGGCAAGTCGGCCTTCCCCAAGGCGACGATCCGCATGGCCAGCGCCGAATGGGCCTCGCTGCAGGGCCAGGCGCCGATGAAGCCGCTGGTCGAGGCCATCGCCGCCCAGGTGAAAACCTTCGAGCCGGACGCGACGCTGTTCCCGGGCGTTCGGACGGTGGCGATCAAGGGCCACACCCCGGGCCATGTGGGCTATGAGATCGCTTCGGGCGGCCAGACCCTGCTGGATATCGGCGACACTGCCCATAGCGAGATCGTCTCCCTGGCTCGCCCCGACTGGGTGATCCAGTTCGACCGCGACGCCCCCGTCGCCACCGCCAGCCGGATCGCCCTGCTCAAGACCCTCAGCGCCAGCGGCGGCCTGATCTTCTCGCCCCACTTCCCGTTCCCGGGGGTCGGCAAGGTGGAAGCGGCGGGCGAAGGCTTCGTCTGGAAGGCCGGCGTCCCCGTTCAGGACGCCCACGCCGGCCACGCGCACTAGGCCGATACGGCGCGGGCCCCAGCGCGGGCACTTGTCACCGGGACGCCCGCGCCGTACCTCCCGCCCATGAGTTCGCCCTTCAAGACCAGCGTCAAGATCTGCGGCCTGTCGACCGCCGAGGCGGTCAGCGCGGCCGTCGAGGGCGGCGCGGCCTATCTGGGCTTCGTCTTTTTCGAGAAAAGCCCCCGCAACCTGACGCCCGAGGCCGCGGCCCGGCTGGTCGCGCCGGTTCGCGGCGGGCCGGTGAAAACCGTGGCCGTCACCGTCGATCCCGATGACGTGCTGATCGATCGCCTGATGGCGACGATGCGGCCCGACCTGATCCAGGTGCACGGCAAGGAGACCCCCGCCCGGGTCCGCCAGATCGCCGAGCGCTCGGGCGTCGGAGTGATCAAGGCCCTCTCGGTCTCGTCATCGTCTGACGTTGACCAGGCCCGGGCCTTCGAGACCGTGGCCGAGCAGTTCCTGTTCGACGCCCGGCCCGTGGAAGGATCGGTCCTGCCCGGCGGCACCGGCGCACGCTTCGACTGGACCCTGCTGCAGGGGCGGCGATTTTCACGTCCGCATTTCCTGGCCGGCGGGCTGGACCCGTGGAACGTCGCCGACGCCATCCGGGTATCGGGGGCTCCGCTGTTGGACGTTTCCTCTGGCGTGGAGCGCGGTCCCGGCCTAAAGGACCCCGCTCTGATCACGGCGTTTCTTGACGCCGTCAAACGCGTGTAGCTCTGCCCAGCCTTTGGATGATCTCGTGAACGCCCCTTCCAAGCCCAACGACTATTCGGCCTATCCCGACGCGGAAGGCCGCTTCGGCGGCTTTGGCGGCCGCTATGTGGCCGAGACCCTGATGCCGCTGGTGCTGGACCTGGGCAAGGCCTACGCCGCCGCCAAGGCCGACCCGGCCTTCCAGGAGGAGCTGAAGAGCTTCAATACCCATTATGCCGGGCGTCCCAGCCCGATGTATTTCGCCGAGCGCCTGACCGAGCACTTCGGCGGGGCCAAGATCTATTTCAAGCGCGACGAGCTGAACCACACCGGCTCGCACAAGATCAACAACGCGCTCGGCCAGATTCTGCTGGCCATGCGCATGGGCAAGACCCGGATCATCGCCGAGACCGGCGCGGGTCAGCACGGCGTGGCGACCGCCACCGTCTGCGCCCGCTTCGGCCTGCCCTGCGTCGTCTACATGGGCGCCACCGACGTCGAACGTCAGAAGCCCAATGTGTTCCGCATGAACCTGCTGGGCGCCGAAGTGCGTCCGGTGACCTCGGGCACCGGCACCCTCAAGGACGCCATGAACGAGGCGATGCGCGACTGGGTCACCAACGTGCATGACACCTATTATCTGATCGGCACCGCCGCCGGCCCGCACCCCTATCCGGTGATGGTCCGCGACTTCCAGAGCGTGATCGGCATCGAGGCCCGCCAGCAGATCCTGGAGATGGAAGGCCGCCTGCCCGACGCCGTCGTGGCCTGCATCGGCGGCGGCTCCAACGCTATCGGCCTGTTCCATCCGTTCCTGGCCGACGAGGGCGTGCGCCTGATCGGCGTCGAGGCGGCCGGCCACGGCGTCTCCACCGACAAGCACGCCGCCTCCCTGACCGGCGGCCGTCCTGGCGTGCTGCACGGCAACCGCACCTATCTGCTGCAGGACGATGACGGCCAGATCATCGACGCCCACTCGATCTCGGCCGGCCTCGACTATCCGGGCATCGGCCCCGAGCACTCGTTCCTGCACGAGATCGGCCGCGCCGAATATGTCTCGACCACGGACGAAGAGGCCCTGGCGGCCTTCCAGCTGTGCTCGACGCTTGAAGGCATCATTCCGGCCCTGGAACCGGCCCACGCCCTGGCCCGGGTCGGCGAGATCGCCCAGCAGCTGGGCAAGGGCAAGATCGTCGTGATGAATCTGTGCGGTCGCGGCGACAAGGACATCTTCACGGTGGCCGAGGCCCTCGGGCGCAAGATCTAGGACTGAGACCAGCGTGACCAAAGACCGTATCGACCGTCGCTTCGCGGCGCTGAAGGCCGAGAACCGCGCCGGTTTCGTGACCTATGTGATGGCCGGTGATCCCGACGCCGCCACCACGCTGTCCGTGCTCAAGGGCCTGCCGGCCGCCGGCGCCGACCTGATCGAGCTGGGCTTTCCCTTCTCCGATCCGATGGCCGAGGGCCCGACCATCCAGCGCGCCGCCCAGCGTGGCCTGCGTTCGGGCATGACCCTGCAGGGCACTTTGGATCTGGTCGCCGCCTTCCGCGAAGGCGACGCCGACACCCCGGTCATCCTGATGGGCTATCTCAACCCGGTGCTGAACCGCGGCTTCGAAAGCTTCGCCGCCGCCGCCGCCAAGGCCGGCGTCGACGGCCTGATCATCGTCGATTGCCCGCCCGAAGAAGCCGACCCGCTGTCGGACGCCCTGGAGGCCGAGCAGATCTCGCTGATCCGTCTGGCCGCCCCGACCACCGACGATGCGCGCCTGCCGATGGTGGTGCGCCGCACTTCGGGCTTCCTCTATTATGTCTCGGTGGCCGGCGTGACCGGCGTGAAGTCGGCCGACGCCGCCGATGTGGCGCCCGCTGTTGAACGACTTCGCAAGGCTTCGGGCCTACCCGTGGCGGTCGGCTTTGGCATCCGCACGCCCGATCAGGCCGCCGCCGTGGCCCGCGTGGCCGACGCCGCCGTGGTCGGCTCGGCGCTTGTGGATGAAATTGAATCGGCCGCGCAGTTGAACGAAAACGTGACCGAGAAGGTTCTTCTCAAGGCGTCGGAGCTGGCTAAGGCTGTGCGATCGGCGCGAGTCGGGAACGAAGTGAGGCTTTAAGGCTATGGCTATGGCTGAACCCCAGGACCCGAAAAAGGGCGACAAATCAAAGGCCTCGGCTGAAGGCCGACGCGGCGGCGGGTGGCTTTCGCGAATCGCCCCCGGGGTGCGCGGCGCCTTCTCCAAGCGCGAGACGCCCGAGAACCTCTGGGTCAAATGCCCCGATACGGGCGAAATGATCTTCCGCTCCGACCTGGAAGCCGCCCTGTGGGTAACTCCGGCCGGACGCCATATGCGCATCGGGCCTGAAGCCCGCTTCAAGTTCACCTTCGACGACGGCGTCTACGAGACCCTGCCGACCCCGACCGTGCCGGAAGACCCGCTGCACTTCTCGGACGGCAAGCCCTACAAGGACCGCCTGATCGCGGCCCGCAAGGCGACCGGCGAACCGGACGCCATGGCTATCGCCCACGGCGTGGTCGGCGGCGCCAAGGCCGTCGTGCTGGTCCAGGATTTCGCCTTCATGGGCGGTTCGCTCGGGATGGCCGCCGGCGAAGGCTTCGTCGCCGCCGCCCGCGCCGCCCTGGAACGCGACGTTCCGCTGATCGCCTTCACCGCTGCCGGCGGCGCCCGCATGCAGGAAGGCGCGCTGTCGCTGATGCAGATGGCCCGCACGACCCTGGCGATCAACGAACTGAAGGACGCGGCCCTGCCCTATATCGTGGTCCTCACCGACCCGACCACCGGCGGCGTCACCGCCTCCTACGCCATGCTGGGCGACGTGCATCTGGCCGAGCCCGGCGCCCTGATCGGCTTCGCCGGTCCGCGCGTCATCGAGCAGACCATCCGCGAGACCCTGCCGCCGGGCTTCCAGCGCTCGGAATATCTGGTCGAAAAGGGCATGGTCGACCGGGTCACGCCGCGCAAGGAGCTGCCGGCCGTGCTGGGCTCGATCCTGACCACCCTGATGATGGGGCGTCGCAAGGCGGCCTGAGCCTTATCTTGACCGACCATCTCCGCGTCCACGACGCCGCCCTGGCGCGACTGCAGGCCCTGCATCCCAAGCTGATCGACCTGTCGCTGGACCGGATGTGGCGACTGTGCGCGGCGCTGGGCGATCCGCAGGATCGACTGCCGCCGGTGATCCACGTGGCGGGCACGAATGGCAAGGGCTCGACGGTCGCCTATCTGCGGGCCATGGCCGAGGCGGCGGGCCTCAGGGTCCATGTGTTCACCTCGCCGCATCTGGTGCGCTTTTCCGAGCGCATCCGCCTGGCCGGGGCCCTGATCACCGACGATCAATTGGCCGATGTGCTGGCCCGGGTCGAAGCGGCCAATGCCGGCCTGCCCATCACCTTCTTCGAGATCACCACGGCCGCCGCCCTGGTCGCCTTTGCCGAAACCCCCGCCGATCTGTGCATCATCGAGGTCGGGCTGGGCGGAGTGCTGGACGCGACCAATGTCGTGACGCCGGCGCTGAGCGTGATCGCGCCCATCGACATCGACCACCGTGAGTTCCTGGGCGACACCATCGGCGAGATCGCCGCCGAGAAGGCCGGGATCATCAAGCCCGATGCGCCCGTCGTCTCGGCCCGCCAGTGGCGCGAGGCCGAGGATGTGATCGACACCGCCGCCGCCCTGGCCGGGATCGAGCCCGTCGTCATGGGCCGAGACTTCGACGCCTGGAACGAGCGCGGCCGCCTGCTGGTGCAGATGCAGGATCGCCTGCTGGACCTGCCCGCGCCGTCCCTGCCGGGCGAGCATCAGTTCGCCAATGCCGGCCTCGCGGTCGCCGCCCTGCTGACCCTGAACCATCCCCGCATCGACGAGGCCGCCATGGCCGCCGGAATCGCCGGCGCGGTCTGGCCGGCGCGCTTCCAGCGACTGACGGCCGGCCCGCTCGCCGACACGGCCAAGGCGGCGGGCGCGGATCTGTGGCTGGACGGCGGCCACAATCCCCATGCCGGAACCGCCGTGGCCCGGGCGCTGGGCGATCTGGCGGCGCGCGATGGACGGCCTGTGGCGCTGATCTCGGGCCTGCTGGCCAACAAGGACGCCACCGGCTTCTTCACGCCCTTCGCGTCGCTGAAGCCGCAGGTCTTCACCGTCACCTTCGAAGGTCACGCCGCCGCGTCCGCCGCCCAGACCGCCGCCGCCGCCGAGCTGGCCGGCCTGCGGGCTCATGCCTGCGACGGTCTCGAAGACGCTCTGGGCAAGGCTCTGGCCCTGACGCCGACCCCGCACGTGCTGATCTGCGGCTCGCTGTATCTGGCTGGCGAAGTGCTGGCGATGAGCCCGGAAACCTGGCCGACCTGAACCAGAGCTTGGGCGCGGGCCTCAGCGGGCGTATGGCTGGGGCACGCCGATAGGGCGGCTCGGCCCGCTGGACATCCCCGGCAGGCGCGCCCGTCCTGGCAGGAGCCGCCCATGGCCAAGGGTCAGAAGAAGTCCAACAAGGAAGTCCGCAAACCGAAGGCCGACAAGAAGGCAGCGCCGGCCTCGGTCTCGCCGTTCATCGTGACGTCTGCCAAGAAGTAGGCCACGAAACCAAACCGCCCACCCCGCATGGCGGGATGGGCGGCTGGATCTCGGTCTGGGCGGAAAGACCTAGGCCGGCTGGACGCCAGCCTCGGTCAGCCATTCCAGGATCTTCTGTTTGGGCATGGCGCCGACCTTCATCGAGGTCATCTGGCCGCCACGGAACAGCATCATGGTCGGGATGCCGCGCACGCCGTAGCGCGAGGGGGTCGTGGGGCTGTCCTCGATATTGACCTTGGCCACGGTCACGTGGTCGGCGAGTTCCTCGGAGATCTGCTCCAGGGCCGGGGCGATCTGCTTGCAGGGGCCGCACCATTCGGCCCAGAAATCGACAAGTACGGGGCCTTCGGCCTGCAGCACGTCGCGTTCGAAGGATTCGTCGGTCACCGTCACGGTGCTCATCGGTTTTGCTCCATCAGGGCGCTGGTCTGAGCCAGCGCGAAAATAACAAAGCCCGCGAGTCGTCCGCGAGCGCTTGAAGAAGATGTAGGAGGCGGCCAGCCTCCCGGCAACGGCCTAGCCGATCCGTCGCAGGGCGTCAGACATCACCTTTTCTGGAACCGGCATCAGTTTGGGGCCGTCCGTCCACACCAGAGCGGCCTCGACCTGGCGGTCTTTGAAGACTTCGCGCAGCACCGCCACATAGACCGCCATCTGGGCCAGATAGGCCGGATCGGCGTCCTCGATGGTGGCTGGGGCGGGGCGGTTGGTCTTGTAGTCGACCACCAGGATGCGCTCTGGCGTCACCACCAGCCGGTCGACCCGGCCCGAGATCGCCAGCCCCTTGGGCAGGAGCGGACTGGTCCCGGCCAGGGCCACTTCGGCGCGCGAGCCGGGACCGAACACGGCGGCGAAACGGTCGTCTTCCAGCACGCCGAAGGCGGCGGTGGCCATTTCCAGGCGCTGGTCGTCGGACAGGTCGCGTTCCGCCGCCAGCAGCCGCTGACCGGCCGCGCGACGCTCGGCCGGCGTTACATCGGGCAGGATCTGCAGCAGGCGGTGGATGATCTCGCCGCGCCGGTAGCGGCCCAGGCCCTCGACCTTGGCCAGGGGCGAAGGGGCCGGCGCGCGGCTGTCGGCCTCGTCCTCGATCCGTGACGGCGCGGCATAGCGGGCGGTGGCGGGTTCAGGCGTCGCCAGACCCAAGGCCCAGGCGGGCAGGGGCGCGGCGACGATCTCGGTCAGGGTTTCCTTGGGCAGGGTCCGGGGATCGGGCCCATAGCGCAGGATCGGCGCGTCGGGGTCGCCGATCTCGTGGACGTTCGGCGCGATGGCCGGATGGGCGAAGGCCGCCCGGGCCGCCGCGTACCACCCGCCGACATTTTCGTCCTTGGTGCGCGCATCGATCCGGCCGCACAGCACCAGCCGGTCCCGCGCCCGGGTCAGGGCCACATAGAACAGCCGTAGGGCTTCCTGCGCCTCCTTCTCGTCGCGCAGTTCGCGGGCCCGGGTCGAGGCCGCGCAGTCGGCGCTCTTGCCGGTCGACCACAACACGCCGCCCTCTTCGGTGGCCAGCAGCGGCGAGCCGCCGGCGCCGCGCTTCACCGTGGTCTCGGGCAGGAAGACGATCGGCGCCTCGAGACCCTTGGAGCCGTGGGCGGTCATCACCCGTACCTCGCGGCGGGCGCCTTCCATCTCGCGCTTGACGATGATGTCCAGCGCCGCGAAGTCGGCGACCAGGGCTTCCAGGTCGCGGATATTGCGCTGCTCGGCGTCCATGACCTGGGCCAGGAACTCGTCTAGCGCCTCGTCGGCCTCGCCGCCCAGACGGGTCAGGACCTTGGCGCGGTTGGAGAGGCCTGCGGCGTCGGCCTTGCCCAGCAGGGTCGCGAAGAACTCGAACGGCTGGCGCTTGCGGCCCTCGACCAAGGCCCAGGCCAGCAGATCGCTGGCGTGGGTCCAGCGCGGGTCTTCGTCCGCCCGCAGCGACAGCGTCGCCCACAGGGTTCGCGGCTTGCGGCTCCTGGCCAGGGCGTAGACGTCGTCGTCGGTCAGGCCGCAGAACGGGCTCTTGAGCAGGGCGGCCAGGGTCAGATCGTCGTCTGGGAACAACACGAACCGGCCAAGCGCCAGCAGATCGTCGAAGGCGATGTGGGCCGACAGCGACAGGCGGTCGGCGCCGGCCACCGGCACCCCGCGCCGCTTCAGGGCCCGGATGATCTCCTCGAACAGCACCTTGCGCCGCCGCACCAGGATCAGGATGTCGCCGGCATGCGCGGCGCGGCGGATTTTCAGATCCTTGTCGTGGACCTCGTCGCCGCGCGCCAGGATGCCGGCGATCTCGGCGGCGATAGATTCCGCCAGCCGCCGGTTGGCGCTGTGCTCGGTCTCTGCGTCGAGCGGCGCCTCCCAGGCGTCGCGCTCTTCGCCGGGACGTTCGCGGGTCAGGGGCCACAGGTCGACGCAGCCGGGGCCGTCGGTGCGGAAGGCCTGGTGCGGCTCCAGGTCGCCGCCGGTGGGCATCAGACCCAGGCGGTTTTCGGGAACCTCGAACAGGGCGTCGACAAAGCTCAGCACTTCACGCGTCGAGCGGTAGGAGACGCTGAGCGGCACGGCCGAGCCTTCGCGCCCGGCGTCGGCGATACGGGCGATATAGCCTTGCGTCTCGATCAGCAGGCGGGCCGGGTCGGCGCCCTGGAACGAATAGATCGACTGCTTCTGGTCGCCGACCACGAACAGGGTGCGGTTGTCGCGGCCCTTGCGCCAGCCGGTCGCTCCGGCCCCGACGAAGAAGTCGTTGGTCAGGGCCTCCAGGATCGCCCACTGCTCGGGCGCGGTGTCCTGGGCCTCGTCCAGCAGGATGTGGTCGATGCCGCCGTCCAGCTTGTAGAGCACCCAGGCGGCATCGACCTTTTCGGTCAGCAGCACCTTGGCGTGCTCGATCAGGTCGGCGAAGTCGAGCGCGCCGCGCGCGGCCTTTTCGTTGGCGTGGGCCGAGATGTAGAGCGCCGCCAGCCGCAAGGCGCCGGACGTATCCTGGGCCACGCCGGCGGCGCGAACCTGCTGGCGCACGAAGGACAGCCGGTCGGTCTCCTCCAGCAGCGCCTCGCGCAGATCCTCCCGGACCTTGAAGGTCGTGGTCGTCTGCAGGTGCTTGCGCGGCTCTTCCTTGTCGGTGAACAGGGCGGTCAGCGCGTCGTCGAAGGCCATCGTGGCCAGGGTCGCCCGCAGCCGGGCGGCGTGCTCGGTGTCGCGAACCTTGCCGCTGGATTCGAGGACGCTGGCGCAGGCTTCCCAGAGGTCGGGGTCCAGTTCGGCCATCGCTTCGGCGGCGATGGCTTCGGGGCTTGTCGGCTCGGCGAAGCCGCAGACGCGCCAGACGTCGTCGATCGCCCCCGAGAGGCCGCCGCTCCGGGCGATGTAGTCGGCGATCGCGCCGCGCCGGATCTCGAACGTGCCGAACATCGACTCGAAGGCCGCGAAGTCCAGCGCCACCGAGAACCGCGCATAGGCGTCGGCATAGACGTCGGCATGGGTGTCGACATAGGTCGCCACGGTGCGCCGCGCGGCCCGGGCCACGGCGGCCGAGGCCGAGTCGTCCATCACCGTGAAGCCGGGCGACACCCCGGCCTCCAGCGGAAAGCGCCGCAGCAGCTTTTCGCAGAAGGCGTGGATGGTCTGGATCTTCAGGCCGCCCGGCGTCTCCAGGGCGCGGGCGAACAGGGCGCGGGCGTCCGAGAGCTTCGCGGCGTCGAAATGCGCCTCCGGTTCGCCGACCAGCCGGGCCAGTTCCGCCCGCAGGGCGGCGTCGGCGGTCACCGACCAGCCGCCCAGCCGTTCGAACAGCCGCCGCTGCATCTCGGCGGCGGCGGCCTTGGTGTAGGTCACGCACAGGATCGCTTCAGGCGTTGAGCCGGCCAGCAGCAGGCGCGCCACCCGGTCGATCAGGGTCTTGGTCTTGCCCGAGCCGGCATTGGCGGTGACGAAGGCGCTGATCGCCGGGTCGGCGGCGAGGCGTTGATAGTCGGGAAGGACGGTCACTCCGAACCCTCCCCGTCGTCGCCACTGGTCGACCATTCGAACACCCGCGCCAGGTGGGCGTAGTCGCCGGGGTGGTCTTTCACGAACTGCGGGGCGGTGCGCGAGCGGTAGGGCTGGGCCGGATCATCGTAGCGGCCGATCAGGGTGCGCAGGCCGTCCAGCGCCTGGAAGGCGGCATGCTCGCTGTCGGCGGCGGCGACGCGCACCTCCTCCAGACCGGCAGGCTTGCGGCCCGTGACGCGCACATAGGTCAGGTCGCCCGGCTTGCGATCCGGAAGGTCCCTGAACCCGCCGTTCAGCAGAATGGCCGCCGTCAGGGTCAGCTGCGGTGAAAAGCCGGTCTCGACCTGCTTCTTCGACGGCGCGGCGCCGGTCTTGTAGTCGAGGATATGGGCCAGGCCGTCGCGGGTAGGCTCGATGCGGTCGGCCTTGGCGGTGAGGGTGAATTCGCGACCGCCGATGTCGAAGGCGAGCACACCCTCGGCCTCGACGATGATCCGTTCGGCGCCCGCTCGGCGCTGGCGCTCCCAGTCGGCGACCCAGGCGGCGGCTTCCTTGGCCAGGGCCCGCTCGCGGGCCAGGGCCGTGGGCGGCATGCCGGCTGACACGAGCTCGCTCATATAGAGCGCCTCGAAGATGGCCGGGGCGTCGGCGGGGACCGGCCCCGGATGCTGCTCGGCGAACTTTTCGAAGGCCGCATGGATTGCGGTGCCCCGGGCGCGGGCCTCGACCGGCTCGTCGGGGCGCTCCAGCGGGTAGAGCTTGAGGATATCGCGCGCCCAGACGGCGTAGGGATCGCGGGTCAGGGCCTCGACGCGGGTGACGGCCATCTTGCGCGGCCGGTCCTCAACCGGTGGCGTGGGGGCCGGACGCGGATAGGGCGCATAGGCGCCC
Source organism: Caulobacter sp. FV2ye17ST (assembly GCF_058680955.1). Lineage (NCBI taxonomy): Bacteria > Pseudomonadati > Pseudomonadota > Alphaproteobacteria > Caulobacterales > Caulobacteraceae > Caulobacter > Caulobacter sp. FV2ye17ST. The sequence goes on along the minus strand of NZ_CM178727.1, from coordinate 3,931,960 downwards.
GGCGCGTCGAGGGCGCGGGCCCAGTCCAGGGCGTCCTGGCGCTGGGGCAGTGTCAGGCCGGCGCCGCCGGCCAGGGTCTTCAGCCGCCACAGCCAGCGGGACTCGACGGCCGGCGCGCCGCCGCGCCGCTCGCAATGGACCAGGATGACGTCCGGGGCGCTGGCGGCCTGGGCGAAGTCATGGGCGGTCAGGCCGACCCGGCGCTCGGGCGGCGGCAGGCCCAGTTTCTCGCGCATCGGCCGCGACAGGAACGGATCAATCGGCGCGCCCTGCGGCCAGATGCCTTCCTCCAGCCCCGCCAGCACCAGGCGGTCCGCGCGCACCAGCCGGGCCTCGATGGCCCCCAGGATACGCAAGCGCGGATGCGTGGCGCCGCCCACCCGTAGAGTCTCCTCATTGACCAGACGGTCGAGAATATCCGCGAAGGCGCGGGGGCTGGCCTCGGGCAGGACGACGCCATCCTCGATCAGGGTCGACAGCAGGCCGCCCAGACATTCGCCGGCCGAGCCGATCCACAGCCGGTCAGGCCCGGTCAGGGTCTCCAGCGCCTCGGTCAGGGCCAGGGCCGCTTTCGAGGGCGCAGCGCGGTCGTCGGTATAGGGCGAGCCGGCATGGGCGACGGCCGCCAGCAGCCTCTGGGCCAGGGCCCTCGCGGCGGGGTGCGCGTCCAGCCTGGACAGCAGACCCTCCACCGAGCGGGGCGCGGGACCGCGCAGGCCTTTGAGCTCCAGTGTGGTCGAGGCTTCCAGATCATCGTCCGACCGAACCAGCGGATGCTTGGCCAGGGCCAGCATGCGGACAGGGTCCAGCGGATCAACGACCAGACCGGCCAGGTGCTGGGCCAGGATCGCGGCTGGGCTGGCGGCCAGAGGGGCGCCGGCCGAGCTGTCAGGGATCACGCCCCAGCGGACCAGGCGGGCGGTGACGCGGCGGGCCAGGGTCTGATCGGGCGTGACCAGGGCGGCGGTCCGCCCCGGAGTCTCCAGAGCCTCACGCAGGAGAAGCGCGCAGGCGCTGGCGGCCTCTTCTTCGGTGCGGGCCGAGATCAGCGACAGGCCTTTCAGGCCCTCGGCGACCGGGTCGAGCTGGGGCGCCTCGGCGCGCAGGCTCTCGATCTGGGCCAGCCAGTCGGCGGTGGCCTCGGCCGGGCGCAGGGCCTCGTTGACGATGCGCCGACGCCAGCGGCCCCGGCTGTCGCTCTCGGGAAACCACGGGCGGACATCGGCGCGGGTGATGCCGGCGCGGTCCAGCAGGCGGCGCATGGCGCCCTGCGGATGCTGCTCGCCGACCTTGTCCCAGGCGCTTTCGGCCAGGTCTTCGTCCAGACCCGGCAGCACGACCGCGCCCAGCGGGGCGGCGGCGACCACGCGCAACAGGTCGGCGGTGGCCGGGGCGGTGCCGGTCGAGCCGGCGGCGACCAGCACCTCGGTCGGCGGATGTTCGGTCCAGCGTTTGGCCAGGGCCCGCAGCAGCAGCACGCGACGGTCGGCGACGTCGATCAGGCCCAGGTCCTTCAGGCGCTTTGGCCAAGCGGCCAACACCGCCTTGAGGAATCTGGCCGAGACCTGCCAGTGCTGGGCCAGGTCGCCATCGGCCAGGCCGTCCAGCTTGCCGTCGGTGTCGATCTCCTCGATCCGGCAGCTGTCCAGGAAGTCGGACAGGGCCTTGGCCATCTCCAGGGCTTGCGACGCGCCGGGCGTGAAGGTCAGGAGGTCGGCGTGGTCCACCACGATCCGCGCCAGTTCGAACCGGCGGCGGCGCGAGGATATCGCTGGCGGCAGGTCCAGGGCCAGGTCGCCCGGCTCGAAGGGCGGCTCGCCCTCGTCCAGGTCGCCCAGCGGACGGATCTGCGGCAACAGCAGGGCCTTGCCGTCGCTGGCGGCCAGCAAGGCGTCGGCCACGGCGCGGGCGCCGCGTCGGGTGGGGGTCAAGAGCGTGGCGCGGGGCAGGGCCTCGGGCCCCATGTGCGCCAGCGCCGCCAGGAAGCCCCGGGCCAGGTCGTCCACGAATGGGCGATGTGCCGGGATCGAGAACCAGCGCGGCCCCTCGCGTCCAAAAGGATCGGCAAAAGGGCCGCTGAAGGTCATTTCAGTTTGGCTTCGGCCAGATCGCGCGCGCCGGGATCGCCGACATGCATCCACAGGCCGTCGGGCGAGACGCCGTGGACGCGGTGGTCAGCGGCCAGGCCCTTCCAGATCGGTAGCAGCGAGAAGGGGCCCTCTGGACCGTCCGCCGTGATCGCCGGCTTGCAGATGTGGACGCCGACATAGACCAGCGGCGCGGTCTCGCCGGGGTCCTTGAAGCGCACCACGCCATCTTCAGACAGGAAGACATCGCCCGTGTCGTGGAAGCCGAGCGAGCCGGCGGTCGAGGCCAGCAGCAGGCAGACGTCCATCGCTTCAGGATCCCAGGCCGCCGCGACGGCGTCGAGGGCGGGGGCGCCGGTCTCGATCCAGACGGAATCGATATTGGCCACCCACACCGGCTCGTCGCCGAGCAGTGGCAAGGCTTGCCTGATCCCGCCGCCGGTCTCCAGCGCCTGGGGGCGCTCGTCGGAGATGATGATGCGCGGGCCAAGGCCCCTGGCCTGGCGGGCCATCAGATGGGCTTCCAGTCGGTCAGCGAAGGCGTGGACATTGACCACGGCGGTCTCGACGCCCGCTTCGACCAGCCGGTCGAGCATATGATCGATCAGCACCCGGCCGCCGACCTCGACCAGGGCCTTCGGCCGGTCGTTGGTCAGGGGACGCATCCGTGTGCCGAGGCCGGCGGCCAGCACCATGGCGATCTTCGGAGCCATCGGGGGCGCGCTCATCGGCGAGCCTCCGCCGGAACGTGGGCGTCAAACCAGGCCTTCAGGTCCTTCAGCGCCGGATCGGCGAAACAGACGTCGAGATAGGTCCAGAGCCTGGGAATGAAGTCGGCATAGCGCGGCTTGCCGTCACGGGTCACCAGCCGGGCGAAGATGCCCAGGATGCGGATGATGTTGAGCGCGCCCAAGGCGTGATAATCGGCCAGGAAGGCGGTGCGATCCAGGTCCGGGCGGGCGGCCAGATAGCGATCCAGGCAAGCGGCCTCGCGCTCGGGCGACACGGTGCGGCGGGCGTCGTGCAGCAACATCGACAGGTCCCAGGCCGGGTGGGCCAGGACGGCGTCCTGGAAGTCCAGCATTCCGACCCGCGCCGCGCCTTCGCGCTCCGGCAGCCAGATCAGGTTCTCGGCGTGATAGTCGCGATGGCAGAAGACCGTGGCCCCGGCCTCGCCAAGACTGCGGATCGGAGCCCAGATCGCTTCCCAGTCCGCCAGGGCGGCGGCGTCGAAGGTCACGGAGCGAAACTGCGGCTGCCACTCCACGAAGATGTCGTGGGCCGTCTTCAGGGCCAGATCGTCATAGGCCAGCAGCGGCCAGGTCGAGCCGTCGAAGTCCAGCATGCCCGGAGCCGGCGCGGCATGGATCGCCAGCAGCCCGTCGATGGCGGCGTCATAGAGCGGGGCCTCGTCGGTCCCGGTCTCGATCAGGCGGGCATAGAGGTCATCGCCCAGGTCTTCCAGAACCGCCAGGCCGGCGGCCGGATCGGCGGCCAGCACCTTTGGGGCGGAAAGCCCTTGAGCGTTCAGCCAGCCGGCACAGGCGACGAAGGCGTCCACCCGGCCGGCGGCCAGGCGGGCCAAGGCGTTGTAGCCCAGCGCGGCGCGTTCGGCGGGCGTCGCGTCCGGCGGGCACGGCGCGGTCTCGACCGAGGGCGGCTGGTCCATGAAGATGAAGCTGACGCCACCATCACGGTGCAGGCGCTCATAGCTGCGGGTCGAGGCGTCGCCGCCCAGGCTTTCGCGGCGAACGTCGCCATAGCCATGGGCCGACAGGAACGCGGCCTTGGCCGTCTCTCTGTCGGGAATTGGGGGGCGCTCAGAACTCAAGGGTTCGTCCTTCAAATCCGCCATGCCGGGTGATGGTGACGCGTCGCGCGTCGCCGTCGAGGGCGATGTCTATATCGAGCCGAGTCGGCGGCAAACGCCCTTCCAGTCTCTGCGGCCATTCAATCAGCGCGACGCCGCTGTCGAGGGCTTCATCGAGGCCGATCTCGTAGGCCTCGTCAGGATCCGACAGGCGGTAGAGGTCGAAATGGGCCAGGGGGAAATCGGCTGTCTCGTAGAACTGCACGAGGGTGAAGGTCGGGCTGGGGACCTCTTCGTCGGGCGTGGTCAGGGCGCGGATCAGGGCGCGGGCCAGGGTCGACTTGCCGGCCCCCAGCGGTCCGGTCAGGCAGAGGGCGTCGCCGGGCTGAAGGGCGCGGGCCAGGGTGCGGCCCAGGTCCTGGGTGGCGGCCTCGTCAGCGAGTTGGAGAGAGCTCAAGTCAGGGCGCCTTCGGGGTGCTTTGGCAGGACCCGCTCCACATAGCGCTTCAGGTCGGTCGTGGCTTCCCCCGTATCGGCGGCCAGGGACGCGGGATCGATGGGCTTGCCGATCACGAGCTCGAATTTGCGGCCGGTCTTGTTCAGGAGTTCGTGGAACAGGGTGATGTCGCGCAGCTCCTGCGAGCGCCTGTCGAACAGATGGAACAGGGTCGACCACGGGCCGGCGACATGGATCGGGATGATCGGAGCCTCATACTTGCGGGCGATGGAGACAGCCGAGGCGGCCCAGGGCGGATCGGTCAGCAGGCCGCCCTCGTCCTTTACCGCCAGCCGACCGGCCGGGAAGATCATCAGGGCGCGTTCGGCTTCCAGGGCGTCGCGGGTCATCGACAGGGTCAGGCGCATGCGCTCGCGGCTGCGCTTTTCCTCGACCCATTCGACCGGGATCAGCACCTCGTCGAACTGGCGGCACACGCGATGGGCGTCGGCATTGGCGTAGAAGACGATGTCCGGCCGGACCTGTTTGAGCGCGTCGTACACGGCCACCCCGTCGGCGATGCCGGTCGGGTGATTGGCCACGACGACCGCCCGGCCGGTCGCGGGCATGTTCGAAAGCCCCGCGACCGACACCTTCAGGTCCAGCAGGGCCGAGACGTGGTCCAGCGCCGCGCGGCCGCCGATTCCGGCGATGGTGTCGGCCATCCGTCGGGCCCGGCCATACCCCAGCAGGCCGTAGAGCGGCGGGCGAAGCAGGGGCCAGAGCAGCGAAGCTGTCAGCCGGGGCGCACGCTCTGCGATGAGCGTGTCGACGATGTGCGAGGGTCTGGGCGCCGGACGCGCCTCTGGAGCGTTGACCATCCGCCAAGCTTAGGCGCCGGCGCGGACAATGTCAGGAAAATTGACGCCCGACGCGGGGTGGTTGAGCTTAGCATCGGGATCATGGGAGTGCGGGACGTGAAGAATGTGATGCGCGGGCTTGTCGCCCTGCTGGTGGTGGCCCTGATCGCGGCGGGCGCCTATGGCTACTGGAACCTCGAGCTGCGCTGGCGGCCCAAGACCATCACCAAGCACCAGGCCGAAATCGCCAAGATCCTGCAGGAGTCGGGCTGGGTGTCGCCCGGTCTGGCCGGCCCGAAATTCTACATGGTCAGCTCCCGCACCTGCCCCGACTGCGCGCGCTTCAAGGCCGAGGAGCTTCCGAAGCTGCACGCCGCCGGTGTCGACACCCGGGTGATCGAGATCGCCCGCGCCGACCACAACGGCGCCGCCAAGTCCACCCCGGTGGAGCGCGCCACAGTGGCCGAGCTGTGGGTCAATCGCAGTTGGGCCCTGGCCGAACGGTGGGACGACACCCCGGTCGAGGCCTGGACCGCGCCGGGGATCAAGCCCGCCGATGGCGACATCGCCCGAACGGCGGTGATCGAGGCCGGCCGCGCCAATGTCGAGAAGCTGGTCCCGCTGATGAAGGACAATGGCGTCAAGTTCGCCTGGCCGCTGATGGTCTGGTGGACCAAGGACGGCCAGATGCGAGCCTGCGCCTGCGAAAAGCGCGAAACCTACCGCTTCGTGCGCAAGGATCTGGGGGCGTGAGGCTCCTGAGGCCAGGCTCCATCCGCTGGGGCGCGGCGCTGGCTGTCGGCGTCCTCGCGCTGGGCGGCGCGGCGCTGGCGCAGCCGGTCAGGACCGACTCAGGCCCTCTGGCGGCGCTGACCCTGTCGGGTGGTCCCAAGCTGACGGGGCGAGTTCTGGTGGCTGACCCGACGCGCATACTGTCCGATGAGCGGGCCGGGGCCTATGGCGACGCACCGATCTGGCCCTGGGGCTCGGTCAGCAAGCAGGTCGCCGCGGCCATCACCATGACCGGGGTGGATCGGGGCGAACTCGCGCTCGACGACCTGATCGCCAAGCGCTGGAAGGTCTATCCGACGCCGACCATAGGCGGGGTGACGATCCGGCAACTGCTGCGCCACACGTCTGGGCTGGCCAATCCCGAGGACACGCCACAGACTGACGGCGTTCCGGCCTTCTATCTTCGACGCGAGGCGGGCGTTGAACGCGACGACGCGGTGACCTTCTGCGCCGGACCCGTCAAGCGGGCGCCCGAGACCCGCTTCGAATACAACAACTGCGACACCATCGTGCTGGCCAGCGTTCTGGAATCCGTCACGGGCCAGAGCTATCCGCGCCTGCTGGCTGACCGGATCGCGGGGCCGCTCGGGCTGAAATCCCTGCGCATGGCGAAGGCCAACGAGCGGCCCGTGATCGCCAACCTCAACGGCGCGCCGCTTCCGCCCGTCAATCTGGCCACCTTTGGCGCGGGCGGCGCCCTGGTGGGCGCCCCGGAGGATCTGGTGCGATTTGATCAGGCCCTGCTGGCTCGCCGTCTGGTGAGTCCCGCCTCGACCGACCTGATGTGGAAGGGCGATCCCGCCATCGGCTATGCGGCGCTGGGCGCCTGGTCCTTCAGTGCGCCGCTGGCCGGCTGTCCGGGCGAGGTGGCGATGATCGAGCGGCGCGGCGCGGTCGACGGCGTCCAGGTTCGCAATATCATCGCGCCGGATCGCGGACGCATCCTGGTGGTCTTCAGTGACGACGCCGGTTTCGACTTCGGGGAAATCTGGCAGGGGCGGGGAGCAAGCTACACCCTCGCGTCAGCGGCTTTCTGCCGCTGAACCCCACCATCTGCGGCCAGGCCCTTTCCCCGAAGCCGCTCCCGCGCTAACCGCAGTCCCGATGCCGACATCTCTACGCACCGCCTATCGCGAGCGCCTGGCCCAGGGCGAGATCAAGCCCGATGTGGCCCAGGCCGCCGCCGTCGACGCCCTGTCGCGGCTGGAGGCAGATCTGGATTCGGCGGGCGAGCCCAGCTTCTCGCTGTTTGGCCGCAAGCCCAAGAGCCAGCGGGGCGTCTATCTCTGGGGACCGGTCGGGCGCGGCAAGTCCATGCTGATGGACCTGTTCTTCGACAGCGCCCCCGTCACCCGCAAGCGGCGCATCCACTTCCACGCCTTCATGGCCGAGGTCCATGGCCATATCGACGCCTGGCGCAAGGGCGACGCGGCCCAGCGCAAGGCGCGGTTCGGGCAGCACAAGGGCGATGATCCGATCGTCCCGACCGCCGAGCTGATCGCCGGCCAGGCGCGCCTTCTGTGCTTCGACGAGCTGCAGGTCACCGATATCGCCGACGCCATGATCCTGGGGCGTCTGTTCGAGGGTCTGTTCGCTCATGGCGTCACCCTGGTGGCGACGTCAAACCGTCCGCCGGATGACCTCTACAAGGACGGACTGAACCGCCAGCTGTTCGTGCCCTTCATCGAGATGCTGAAGGGCGCGCTGGATGTCGTGGCCGTGCGGGGACCGGTGGATTTCCGGCTGGACCGCCTGCGGGCCGCCCGCACTTGGCTGTCGCCCAACGACAGGGCCTGTCAGGCCGAGTTCGAGCGGCTGTGGGCCGACATGCTGGACGGCGCAGCCGAGACCGGCGCCAATCTTGAGGTGCTGGGCCGCCAGATCCGCCTGCCGCGCGCCGCCGGGGGCATGCTGCGGTCGTCCTTCGCCAGCCTGTGCCAGCAGGCGCTGGGGCCCCAGGACTATCTGGCCCTGGCCGAGCGTTTTCACACGGTGTTCCTGGAGGACATCCCGCGCCTGACGCCCGAGCGGCGCGACGCGGCCAAGCGCTTCAACACCCTGATCGACGCCCTCTACGAGGCTGACGCCAAGCTGGTGGCCCTGGCGGAGGCTGAGCCTGAGGCCCTCTATCCGGCAGGCGACGGGGCGTTCGAGTTCGAGCGGACGGTCTCGCGCCTGCAGGAGATGCGTTCAGCCGACTATGTGGCCCGGGTGCGGGACTAGAGCAAAGGTCGCCATGATTGCATCATGTCGTTTGCTCTAGATTCTTGTTTTGACGCGTTATTTCGGCGGCGAACCGGTATCCACTTCGCCGAATACCGCTCTAGGAGACTGCCATGAGCGTCAAGGACCGCATCAGGATCCGCGAGGAGCGCCTGCTTTCCGACAACTGGTACGTCCTGAAGACGACCACCTTCGACTGGAAGCGCCGCGACGGAACCTGGCAGACCCAGAGCCGCGAGACCTATGATCGAGGCAATGGCGCGGTTCTGCTGCCGTACAACCTGGCCGCCCGCACGGTGCTGCTGGTCCGGCAGTTTCGCTATCCGGCCTATGTGAACGGCCATGACGACCTGCTGATCGAGGCGGCCGCCGGCCTGCTTGACGACGCCGAGCCGGAGGTGCGCATCCGGGCCGAGGTCGAGGAGGAACTGGGCTATCGGCTCGGCGAGGTCCGCAAGGTGTTCGAGGCCTTCATGAGCCCGGGCTCGGTCACCGAGACCCTGCATTTCTTCGTGGCCGAGTATGACAGCGCCATGCGGATCGGCGAGGGCGGCGGCCACCCGGATGAGGGCGAGGACATCGAGGTGCTGGAGCCCACCATCGACGAGGCCCTGGCCATGATCACCGACGGACGCATCCAGGACGCCAAGACCATCATGCTGCTGCAGCATCTGGCCCTGACGGTGTTTCGCGCGGCGGCGGATGATGCATCCTTGCGGCGTCCGGGTCCGTAACTGCCGTCAGAAAGCCGGCAACGGCGCTGAGAACGTTTCTCAACTATGGTGGTTTCGTTGACACCCCCGTCCTCGCGCTTAAAAGCATCCCGCAACGCACAAAGGCTACTGGGGTTGGACCTCTCATGACCGACACGAGCCGGGGGCTGCCTGAGCGCCCGATGTCGCCGCACCTTCAAGTGTGGCGGTGGCATATCACCATGGCGTGCTCGATCCTGCACCGCGGCTGCGTGATCGGCCTCTATGCCGGCGCTGTCCTGCTGGCGCTGTGGGCCCTGGCCCTGGCCTCGGGCCATGACAGCTACGCGCTCTACACCTCGGTGATGGGTTCGCTGCTGGGCAAGCTGGTCCTGCTGGGCCTGACCTTCGCCCTGTTCTTCAACATCGCCTATGCGATCCGCCAGACCTTCTGGGACGCCGGCATCGGTTTTGCGCCGAAGACCGCCGACCTGACGGGCGCGACCGCGATCGCCTTCGCGGTGGTCGCCACCATCGTCACCTGGGTGATCGCCGCCGCCACGGGAGCGCTGCAATAATGGCCGAGATCAAGTCGGAGCGTTTCCGCACGCCGCTGTCGCGCGCGCGCGGCATGGGCGCCGCCCGCCATGGCGTCAGCCACTTCATGACCGAGCGCGTCTCGGGCATCGCCCTGATCCCGCTGTCGTTGTGGGGCGTATTCGCCGGCCTCAAGCTGGCCGCCGGTGATTTCGAGGGCGCCGCCCTGTGGCTGGCCACGCCGCTGAACGCCGTGCTGCTGGCCCTGCTGCTGGTCGCCGCCCTGATCCATCTGCAGGGCGCGGTCCAGGTCGTGATCGAGGACTACATCCAAAAGTTCACGACCAAGAGCGCCCTGGTCATTCTCAATATCTTCGTCTGCGTGCTTAGCGGCTTCCTCGGGGTCTTCTCGATCCTGAAGGTCGCCCTCACCGGAGCCTTCTGATGTCGGCCTACAAGTTCATCGACCACAAGTTCGACGTCGTCGTCGTCGGCGCCGGCGGCTCGGGCCTCCGCGCCGCGCTCGGCTGCGCCCAGGCGGGCCTGAAGACCGCCTGCGTCACCAAGGTGTTCCCGACCCGCAGCCACACCGTGGCGGCCCAGGGCGGCATCTCGGCCTCGCTGGGCAATATGGGCCAGGATGACTGGCGCTGGCACATGTACGACACCGTCAAGGGGTCGGACTGGTTGGGCGACCAGGACGCCATCGAGTACCTGACCCGCAATGCGCCGGCCGCCGTCTATGAGCTCGAGCACTGGGGCGTGCCCTTCTCGCGCACGGCCGAGGGCAAGATCTATCAGCGCGCCTTTGGCGGCATGACCAAGAACTATGGCGAAGGCCCGATCCAGCGCACCTGCGCGGCGGCCGACCGCACCGGTCACGCCATGCTGCACACGATGTACGGCCAGTCCCTGGCCCACGACACCGAGTTCTTCATCGAGTACTTCGCCCTCGACCTGATCATGGAAGACGGCGTCTGCCGGGGCGTCACCGCCTGGAAGCTGGACGACGGCACCCTGCACCGGTTCCAGGCCCAGATGGTGATCCTGGCCACCGGCGGCTACGGTCGCGCCTACTTCTCGGCCACCTCGGCCCACACCTGCACGGGCGACGGCAACGCCATGGCGCTGCGCGCCGGCCTGCCGCTGCAGGACATGGAATTCGTGCAGTTCCACCCCACCGGCATCTACGGCGCCGGCTGCCTGATCACCGAAGGCGCCCGCGGCGAAGGCGGCTACCTGACCAACTCGGAAGGCGAGCGCTTCATGGAGCGCTATGCGCCGTCCGTGAAGGACCTGGCCCCGCGCGACATGGTCAGCCGGGCCATGACCATCGAGATCCGCGAAGGTCGCGGCGTGGGTCCCAACAAGGACCACATCTTCCTGCACCTGGATCACCTGGATCCGAAGATCCTGCACGAGCGCCTGCCCGGCATCTCCGAGACCGCCAAGGTCTTCGCCGGCGTCGACGTCACCAAGGCGCCGATCCCCGTGCTGCCGACCGTCCACTACAACATGGGCGGCATCCCGACGAACTATCACGGCGAAGTCGTCACCAAGTCGGGCGAAAACCCTGACCAGGTGATCCCCGGCCTGATGGCCGTGGGCGAGGCGGCCTGCGTTTCGGTGCACGGCGCCAACCGCCTGGGCTCCAACTCGCTGATCGACCTGGTCGTGTTCGGTCGCGCGGCCGCCCTGCGCTGCGCCGAGATCCTCAAGCCCATGGCCACCCAGCCGGAGCTGAAGAACGCCAATACCGACGCCCACCTGGCGCGCTTCGACCGCTATCGCAATGCCAACGGAACCCAGGGCACGGCCGCCCTGCGTCTGGAGATGCAGAAGGCCATGCAGGAAGACGCCGCCGTGTTCCGCACTGGCGAAACCCTGGACGGCGGCGCCCAGCGCCTGGCGAACGTCTGGGAGAAGGCCAAGGACATCAAGGTCAGCGATCGCGGTCTGGTGTGGAACACCGACCTGATGGAGACCCTGGAGTTCGACAACCTGATCGGTCAGGCCGTCGTGACGGTGGCCGGCGCGGTCAACCGCACCGAAAGCCGCGGCGCCCACGCCCGCGAAGACTTCGGCGATCGCAATGACGGCGAGTGGATGAAACACACCCTGGCCTGGCTCGACGTCGACACCGGCAAGGTGAAGATCGATTACCGCCCGGTGCACAGCTACACGATGTCCGACGACATCGCCTACATCCCGCCTAAAGCACGGGTTTATTGAGGGTCCGATGGTCGAGCTGACGCTTCCCAAGAACTCCCAGGTCAAGGCCGGCAAGCACTGGCCGGCGCCCGCCGGAGCCACGAAGGTCAAGACCTTCAAGATCTATCGCTACGATCCCGAGGCGGGCGGCAATCCGCGCTGGGACACGTACGACGTCGATATGGAAGCGGTCGGGCCGATGGTCCTGGACGCCCTGCTCTATATCAAGAACAATATCGACTCGAGCCTGGCCTTCCGCCGGTCGTGCCGGGAAGGGGTCTGCGGCTCCTGCTCGATGAACATCGGCGGCCGCAACACCCTGGCCTGCACGCACGGCTGGGCCGAAGTGCCCGGCAAGGCCGTGCAGATCGCTCCGCTGCCGCACGCGCCGGTGGTCAAGGACTTGATCCCGGACCTGACCCTGTTCTACGCGCAGTACGCCTCGGTCGAGCCCTGGCTGCACACCGACACGCCCGAGCCGCAGACCGAGTGGAAGCAAAGCCCGGAAGACCGCCTGAAGCTGGACGGCCTTTACGAGTGCATCCTGTGCGCCTGCTGTTCGACCTCGTGCCCCAGCTACTGGTGGAACGGCGACAAGTATTTGGGCCCGGCGGCCCTGCTGCACGCCTATCGGTGGCTGATCGACAGCCGCGACGAAGCGACCGGCGACCGCCTCGACCAGCTCGAGGACCCGTTCAAGCTCTATCGCTGCCACACGATCATGAACTGCGCCCAGGTCTGCCCCAAGGGCCTGAACCCGGCCAAGGCGATCGCCGAGATCAAGAAGATGATGGTCGAGCGCGTCGTCTGACGCGCTCGCTGTCGAGTCTTCCACGTAAGGCGCTTGCCAAAAGGTGACGCCGCCGTCATTTTTGACGAAAGGGAGGGCGCGTCTTGAACGCATCTGAGTCGGGCGATCTTAACGCGCGCGTGGTTATCGTCGGAGCCGGCCATGCCGGCGGTTCCGCCGCGGCCTTCCTGCGCCAGTACGGCCATACCGGTCCGATCGTGATGATCGGCGACGAGCCCCTGTTGCCCTATCAGCGTCCGCCGCTGTCCAAGGGCTGGCTCAAGGGCGAGGCCGACGCCGACTCTCTCTCCCTCAAGCCCGCCGAGTGGTACGCCGACAATGGCGTCTCCCTGCGACTGGGCGGCGTCGTCACCCGCATCGACCGTGTCGAACGGGTCGTCCATCTCGCGTCGGGCGAGACCTGTCCTTATGACTATCTGATCCTGGCCACCGGCGCCCGCGCCCGCATGCTGCCGATCCCCGGCGCCGATCTGGCCGGCGTCCTGGCCCTGCGCACGGCGGCCGACGCCGAGTTGCTCAAGAACGCCCTGGGTCCTGACAAGCGCCTGGCCGTGGTCGGCGGCGGCTATGTGGGCCTTGAAGCGGCGGCCTCGGCCCGCGCGCTCGGCGCGCACGCCATGATCATCGAGCGCGAGGCGCGGGTTCTGGCGCGGGTCGCCTGTCCTGTGCTCTCGACGTTCTTTCAGGACTATCACACGGCGCGGGGTGTGGCCTTCGAGCTCAATGCCGGCGTCGAGGCTTTCGAGGGCGAGAATGGCCGGGTGACCGGGGTGCGCTTCTCCGATGGCAGGATCGTCGCGTGCGACGCCGTCCTGGTCGGGGTCGGGGCCATCCCCAATGACGATCTGGCCAAGGACGCGGGTCTCGACTGCGCCAATGGCGTGGTCGTCGACCTGGAGGCCCGGACGAAAGACGCGCGGATCTTCGCGATCGGCGACGTCAGCCATCGTCCGCTGCCGCTCTATGAGCGCCAGTTCCGGCTGGAGAGCGTGCCCAATGCGCTGGAGCAGGCCAAGCAGGCCGCCGCCGCCATTGTCGGCCGCCCGGGTCCGCTCCCTGAGGTGCCGTGGTTCTGGTCGGATCAGTATGACCTGAAGCTGCAGATCGCCGGCCTGCCGTTCGACGCCGACCGTATCGTGGTGCGCGGCGACGTGGCGGCGGCGAAGTTCGCCGTCTTCCATATGAAGGGCGACCTGATCCAGGCTGTCGAGGCGGTCAATGCGCCGCCCGAATTCATGGCGGGCAAGCAATTGATCGCCAAACGCACGCCGGTCTCGGTGGAAAAGCTCACCGATCCGACGATATCAATGAAGGACGTGGCGGCCTGAAAGCCGCCCAAAGGGGAACTCAAGGACACCGCATGGCCAAGATCACCTATATCGAGCACGACGGCGCCGAGCACGTCATCGACGTCAAGGCGGGCCTGACCGTCATGGAGGGCGCGGTGAAGAACAACGTGCCGGGTATCGACGCCGATTGCGGCGGCGCCTGCGCCTGCGCCACCTGTCACGTCTATGTCGACGACGCCTGGCTTTCCAAGACGGGCGACAAGTCGGCCATGGAGGAGTCGATGCTCGACTTCGCCGAGAACGTCGAGCCCAACAGCCGTCTGTCCTGCCAGATCAAGGTGAGCGACGCGCTGGACGGTCTGGTGGTCCGGCTTCCGGAAAGCCAGCATTAAGCAAGCTTCCCAGAAAGCGTCGTTATATCGTCACGAAGGGCTTGCCATGAGCGGGGCGCGGGACTAAATCCGCCCCTCGCTCGGAACCGCATCGCGGCCGGACGGCGCGGCCCCGAAAGGGCGCTTGCATCGCCCGGGTCGCTTCGTTAGTTTCCGCGCTCCAATCGACTCGGTGATGGACACACGAGGGAAGCCTAGGCGGCCCTGGTCCATCCTTTTGCGCTTCGTTTCCCGGTTTTCCGGGTTTCGAAAAGTTCGAAACGAGTTGGTTGACTTCGGAGTGTCGCCTCTTTAGAAGCGCCGCTCCGGGCATCGCCGCC